>JAICVS010000006.1 GCA_025935195.1 Ktedonobacterales bacterium | reverse complement strand
GCCGCCACCGGATGAGTAGTGAGGCGCACGGCAACCGTCACCTCGCCCGCCACATCACCCCTCTCCTCGCACGGAGAGAGGGCCAGGGGATGAGGACGCTCTACCCATCCTCGCGGTCGGGGCTATCCAGGTGGAAGAAGTTCGACTGGTTGCCGGCCTTCTGATGCTGCTGGAAGACGAAGACCAGATCGCGCGCGTCGAAGGGCTTGAACCAGGCATCCCACGAGATTTGTTGTAGGCTCTGGCCGCCGTAGCCGGGGAAGTTGAAGCGCAGCACACGCGGATTGTTGGCGTCGTTGCCGGCGATGGTGGCCGGCACGGCCTTGTGCTCCTCGGCCCACTGCTGGATCACGTCGTGGCTGCGCGTGGCAAGCGTCTGGCCGGGATGATCCTCGTGTTCGTCGGGCGAGCCGATCCACTTGGCGCGCTGCGTCGAGCGTGAGAGCTCGTCGCCGTGCTGTTCGAGGTATTTACGGTCGTCGGCGGAGAGCTTGCCGGTCTGCCACTCGTGATGGGTCTTGGCGCTCCCCTTGTGCGCGCCCGTCGTGCCATGCGCGCCGTGCTCCCGCTCCTCATGCGCATGCGTCTGATGTGTCGTCATATATTCTCCTTCTATCATCCTTCGCCCGGCGCACTGCTGCTTGCCGCGCCGCGCGCCGGCACGTGCAGCGCGGGTGACCTCCCCGCGCGGCCTGCCGGAAGAATGCGTGCAGGAGACGTGCCAGCCAATCACATACGGAGCCTCATCGTGCCTTCGTCTGCTTCAACGCCAGTGGCAGCGCGTCGAGCAGGTCGCCGGCCAGCAGCCCCGCGTCGCCGATGCGCCCACTGACGAGGAAGCCCGCCTGGCTGTGGACATACACACCCGCGCCGGCAGCGTCGTAGGGGTCAAGTCCCTGCGCCAGCAGCCCGCCGATCGCGCCGGCAAGCACATCGCCGGTGCCGCCGGTGGCGAGCGCCGCGTTGCCCGGCCAGCTCATGCGCGTGCCGCCGTCCGGCGCCGCGATCACCGTGTTTGCGCCTTTGAGCGCGACGACCAGATTCCACGCCCGCGCCGCCTCACGCGCCACTGGCAGGCGATCCGGCCCGCCGCCGGAGACCTTCGCGCCGCCGCGCAGCCGCGCCATCTCGCCCGGATGCGGCGTGATCACCGTTCCCGCTGGCAGCCGCTCCCACCATTGTTCCAGATGCGCGAGCGTGTTCAGCCCGTCGGCGTCCACCAGTAGGCGCGGGCGCTCGGCATCCGGCAGCGCCTTCAGCCCGGCGAAGAGCGCATCCAGCAGGCCGCGCGTCGTGTCGGATTGGCCCAGGCCAGGGCCGACGACGAGCGCATGGTAGCCCGCCAGGCCGTCGAGGATGGCGCGCGCGCGCGCGGCTGGATCGGCGCTCTCCGGCGGCAGCAGGTGGTAGGTAGCTTCGGGCAGCATGCTGGCGTAGAGCGGGGCGCGCTCGGCGGTGGTGGCGAGCGTGACGAGTCCGGCGCCGATGCGCGCGGCGGCGGCGGTGACGAGATAGGCGGCGCCGATATAGTGGGCCGAGCCGGCGAGGATCATCACCTTGCCGAAGGTGCCCTTGTTGCTATCCGCCGGGCGCGCGGGCAGCAGCGGGCGCACGGACGCCGCGTCGAGCAGGTCCAGCTCCGCCGCGATGGGCATCTCCGCTGGTAGGCCGATGGCGCCAACCTGGAGCGTGCCGACGTCGTTCGCGCCGGGGTAGAGCAGCAGGCCGAGCTTGGGGAAGGCCAGCGTCACGGTCAGATCGCAGGGGATCGCGCCCGCATCCACCGCGCCGGTGTCGGCGTTCAGGCCGGTCGGCAGATCCACCGCCAGCACACAGAGCGTGGGCCGCCGCTCTTTCTCCTCGCGCACGAGCGCGAGCAGGCGGCGCATGGACGCTTCGAGCGGGCGGGCATTACCGGTGCCGAGCAGCGCATCCGCGACGACATCCGCACGGGCGATGGCGTCGCGCACGGCGGCCAGATCGTCGCCCACGGGGATGAGGCGATTCCCCGCTTCGAGGCGGCGCTCCTTCCAGGCGTAGAGCGTCACGTCCGCGCCCCATTCCGCCAGGGAACGGCCCATCACGCGGCCATCGCCGCCGTTGTTGCCCGGCCCGACCAATACCAGCACGCGGCAGCCGGCGACTTCGCCGCCCAGCGCGTCGCGCAGCAGCTCCGCCACACCGCGGCCGGCGTGCTCCATCAGCACCAGCGAGGTCAGGCCGTACTCGCTCTCGGCCCGCCGCTCGATGGCGCGCATCTGCTCGACGGTGACGACCAGCATGCCGCCGCTCCCTTCACTCGAACGCGCCGCTGTGGCGCGGGCGCCGAGATGAGACGTAGCACATGGAAATGGGGCGCGGCAAGCCTGGACGGGATGACGGAAACGACGCGAGCCGCCCCACATCTCGCGGGGCGGCTCGTCTCGCAACGCGCCCCTCACCTCTGTGGAGGCAAGGGGGTTGAGGACTTCCCTACACGTGCGTGAGCTCGCGCTCGGCCGTCTCAGTCGCGTCGCGGGTAATGCCGGCCAGATCGCTGAACAGGTTCAGGTAGTTGCGCAGGTTGGCGGTGGAGAGGAACTTGTGCCGCACCTCCTCACGCCCGCGCTCGCCCATCGCGCGTGCCTGGCGTGGATCGCGCATCAGCTCGAGCACGCGCCCCGTGCATTCCTCTACCGAGCTGACGAGGAAGCCGGTGGCGCCATCCTCGATCTGCAGCGGGATGCCGCCGACGTTGCCGCCGATCACTGGCCGGCTCTTCCACAGCCCTTCCGCCACCGTCAGGCCGAAGCCCTCACGCAGCGACTTCTGCAGCACGACCGTCGCCTCACGCTGGAAGGCGTTGATCTCGACGTTGCCGACGCCATCCAGGTTGGAGAGCAGGTGAATGTCCGGGTCGTCGCCGGCGTAATCCTTGGTGCGCTGGTAGTATTCCATGCCCTCGGGATCGTCGTGCGCCATCGAGCCGGCCATCACCAGCTGCACGTCGGGGAACTCCGCTTTGACACCGCGATACACGTCAATCACGCCGAGCGGATCTTTCCAGGGGTCGAAGCGTGAGACCTGCACGAGCGTCGGGCGGTTCGAGTCAATGTGATACAGCTCCAGCACGCGCCGGGCATCGGTGTCCTTCATCGGCGCGTTCTTGGGGCTGAGCGGATCGATGGCCGGTGGGATGATCGCGATCTTGCCGATTTGCAGGTCGCGCTTGACGTACTGCGGCATCGTGAAGATAGCGGCATCATACATCTGCACGAACGGCCGCAGGAAGCCCCAGTATCTGGGGCTGGCCGCCGTCAGATCAATATGGCAGCGCCAGATCCACTTGCCGGGGTCGGCCGCGCGCAGCATGCGCAGCGGCGCCGGCTGCGGATCGTGGACGATGACGTAGTCGAACGAGTCGTCCAGATAGACGGCGTTGTCCACATTGGCGTGCAGGTACGCCGCGCGCATCGCCGGCGTCAGGTCCAGATCCATCCCCTGCAAGGCGTTGTGCATGGACTTGGTGACGGTGTAAAACTCATCGTGGCCGGAGATGATGCGCCACTCGGCCTCCAGGCCAACGTTGCGCATCAGCGGGACGAGCGTGTGTAACATCTCGGCGACACCGCCGCCGTAGGCGGTGGCGTTGATGTGGAGGACGCGCGCGCCTTGCAGCGGGCGCGCGAGGCGCTCCAGCTCGGCGATCACATCATCGCCGACGACCGGAGCGTAATCAGCGAGCGTTTTGGTAGCCAGCACCACGTTCTGCATGCCTGGAGTGCGGATTTCCTGCATGACGACAGGGCTCCTTGGAGAATTCAGCCGAACACATAGTTTAGATGATGGCGAGCAAATGCCGGGCCACCATTGGGGACACCTCCTCGCGGCCCCTGCTGGCTTCCGGTTGTCTAGCGCGGCGCGCCCGCCACATCGCGCCGCCGACGCGGGAACTCTGGCCCTCTCTCCAGCCGTGACTTGACGGAAACGGTGCCGCGGCACCGCCTGAGCACACATGCGGCGTCGCTGTTGTGCCCTGCCGCCCGCTCTCCGTCCATTCCCCCGACCGATAACAGGTTGCCGCACCCGATATGTCAGGTCAACGCCTGACGGAGAGACACGGTAACATGTACATAACGCAGATACGAGTGGGTGACAGAATAGTACTGGAATGACCGTCAGATCGGTGTCGGAGCGGCTTCCAAGCGCGTGCAACGCACTATGATATTATCCTCCACTTCGGCCAGCGCGCACACCCACAGATGGCGGCGCAAACGGCGGAGCTGGTCATCCAGATAGCGCGAGCGCCACAGATTGAACGTGGCGCTGCCGGCCGGCGTGAGCAAACGGGTGATGTCGCGCAGGAACGTGGGATCCAGCACACCGTGCGCCATGCGCCCGGCGACGTAGAGATCCACGCAGATAGCGTCGAAGGTCTCGCGGCAGGCGCGCACGTACGCGAAAGCGTCATCCACGACGACACGCACGTTGGGCAGCGCGTCCAGCCCGAATGCGCGCCGCGCCAACAGCGCCACCGCTGGGTCGCGCTCGACGCCCGTAATGGGGATGGGGCCGTAGCGATTGGTGAGCAGCGTCGCGATGGTGCCGCCGCCCAGGCCCAGGATCAGCGCGCTCGCCGGCGCCTCCTGGGGCAGCATCGCGTCCCACACGTCGGGCGTGTACGCCGCGTCCACCGCGACCGACTGGATCACACCGCCCACGCGCAAGACCGTGCGCCCTTCCTCCACCAACACGCGCGGCCGCGCGCCCCGCCTGTCCACCCCACCACCCCGCTCTGCCCGCTCCCGCCCCATCATCGCGCTCTCGCCCCCGCCCTATTCGTCGTTTTGCTCATCCAGTGGCGCCGTCGCGTCGCGGCGGCCGGCGCTCCACACGCGACCGGCCAACGTATAACATACCTCATCCATTGGGCGCGTGTCCAGCACGGCGGGCGATTCCAAAGATGGCCGATACATGCCCCGTCACTCGTTCAACCGTCTCCGTTGCGCCACAGGCACCTCTCGCAACGCGACATAAACGTGACATAACAGCGGTCCGGCACGGATTTTGCGGCGCTTGTTCCACTATGCCGCGAACGGGCGCCCGGCGATGCCCTCAATGCGACCCGCCGTGCGCGCCGATGTTCCGTCCTACACCGCCGCGGGCGCCCCAGTGTCGCGCCCCGTGATCCCCACAGATGGAGGCCCGCGCCATGCTTCCCGCCGATCGCCAACAGCGTGATGCCGTCGATTCCCTTGTAGACGAGTTTACCCAGCAGGGCCTCAGCCGCCGCGCCTTCATCCAGCGCGCGGTCGCCCTCGGCCTCTCCGCCAGCGCCGCGACATCCATCCTCGCCGCCTGCGGCAACAACAGCGGCGGCAGCTCCTCGGTCAGCTCCGTCAATCTGCTCACCACCTGGGGCAGCACGGAGCTGGACTCGTTCAAGGCCGTCGTCGATCCATTCACGAAGCAGAGCGGCATCACGGTCAAGGTGGATGCCACGCGCGACCTCGACGCCATCCTCACCACGCGCATCCGCGGCAACAACCCGCCCGACCTCGCCATTCTGCCCAACCCCGCCAAGATGCAGCAGCTCGCCGCCCAGAACAAGCTCGTCGCGCTCGACTCGCTCGTGGACATGAGCAAGCTCCAGAGCGACTACGCCAAGACCTGGCTCGACCTGGGCAGCTTCAACGGCAAGCTCTACGCCATCTTCTACAAGGCCGCCAACAAGGGCACCGTCTGGTACAGCCCCAAGACCTTCCAGTCCGCTGGCTACACGATCCCCAAGACCTTCGACGACATGGTCTCGCTCTCCAGCCGGATCGCCTCCAGCGGCAAGTTCCCCTGGTCCATGGGCGTCTCCAGCGGCGCGGCCAGCGGCTGGCCCGCCACCGACTGGATCGCCGAGATTCTGCTCAACCAGTCCGGCCCCGACGTCTACGACCAGTGGGTCGCCCACAAGATTCCCTGGACCGACTCGAAGATCAAGAGCGCCTTCCAGGAGTTCGGCCGCATCGCCTTCGGCAAGCACTTCATCAACGGCGCGCCGCAGTCCATCCTCGCCACCGATCCCCAGCCCGCCAGCTATCTGCCGTTCAAGTCGCCGCCCGCCGCGTACATGTACTACCTCGGCGACTTCGCCGCCGGCTTCATCACCAGTCAGTTCAAGAGCATCCAGCCGGGGACCGGCTTCGACTTCTTCCCCTTCCCCACCATCAACCCACAGTTCCAGGGCGGCGTCACCATCGGCGCGGACCTCGTCGTCGCCATGAAGAACAACAACGGCGTGCGCGACCTCGTCCGCTACCTCGCCACGGCTCCAGCTCAGGAGATCTGGGTCAAGCGCGGCGGCTTCACCGCCGTCAACAAGTCGGTCCCCCTGAGCGCCTATCCCGACAAGGTCGCCCAGGCTTCGGCCCAGCAGCTCACCTCCGCCACCGCCGGCAAGTACGGCGCCGGCGACATCATGCCGCCCGCCATGCAGCAAGCCTGGTGGAAGGGCATGCTCGCCTACATTGGCAACCAGGGTTCGCTCGACAGCGTTCTCGCCAGCCTGGAGAACACCGCCAAATCCGCCTACGCCTCCTGATCGTCCGCCCGGCTGTCTGCCGCGTCACGCGCCCGCACGCCATCTCGTGTAGGCGCGTGATACAGGCACGATATGTGGGACAGGTTCTCTCGGCACTTGGTACATGCGCCGCCGGGGCCTCTCCCCCGCGCAGTCGGCAGCGGGCGTCAGTCCGGTCCACCGATGCGCCGGCCGGATCGGGCCTGGGTGGCGGTCTCGTCTCTGCCGCCCGTTCCCGTCCGCCTATGCGGAAATCGTCCCGTTATGAGGAAAACCAGATGGCTACGAAAAGCATCACCGCCACCGGCGCCGCTGTCCGCTCCGTGCCGCCGCGCAAGCCGCTCAACCTGCGCGACCTGATCGTGCCCTGGCTCTGGATCGGCCCCGCCGTGATCTTCGTGCTCGTCTTCCTCGTCTACCCCGTGCTCAACACTCTCTGGCTCAGCCTCCAGAACGCCGACTCGTCCCAGTTCGTCGGCCTGCGCAACTTCGCGCGCATCTTCACCGATAGCGCCATGCTCGGTGTGCTGGGCAACAACCTGCTCTGGATCGTCCTCGGCACCGCCGCCACCGTCGCGCTCGGCCTGCTGATCGCCGTGCTGGTGGACCGTGTGCGCTTCGAGGGCGCCGCCAAGGCCGCCATCTTCATCCCGATGGCGATCTCCTTCGTCGGCGCCGGCGTAATCTGGAAGTTCGTCTACAACTACGATGCCCCCGGCCAGCCGCAGATCGGCCTGCTCAACGCCATCCTCACGCGCCTGGGCGGCCAGCCGCAGGCCTGGCTGATCAACTCGGGCATCAACAACTTCGCCCTGATCGCCGTCTACGTCTGGATGTGGACCGGCTTCTGCATGGTCATCCTCTCCGCGGCGCTGAAGGGCGTCCCCAGCGAGATCATGGAGGCCGCCCGTGTGGACGGCGCCAGCGAGATCAACATCTTCTTCCGCATCATCGTGCCGATGATCAGCCCGACCATCGCCGTCGTCGCCACCACCATGGTCATCAACCTGCTCAAGATCTTCGACATCATCTACGTCATGACCGGCGGCAACTTCGGCACCGACGTCGTCGCCGTCGAGTATTACAACCGCCTCTTCACCTTCAACGACTTCGGCATCTCCAGCGCCCTGGCCGTCATCCTCCTGATCGCCATTGTGCCGATCATGATCTTCAACATCCGCCGGTTCCGCCAGCAGGAGGCAGAGCGATGAGCATGACGAACAATCCGGTCGATCCGGCCCGTGTCTCGGCTGAGAAAGAGATCGCTGGCGTCCGCGGCCCCACTGCCCTCGAGCTCGCCGAGACTCCCGTCTCGCCGCGGGAACGGCTCGGCCAGCGGCTGAACGGCGGCTTGCTCATGGCGCTCGTCGTCTTGATCTCGCTGCTCTGGTCCGTGCCCACTTTCGGCCTCTTCGTCGCCTCCTTCCGCTCCGGCGCCGCCACGCAGTCCACCGGTTGGTGGAACGGCCTCGTGCCGCCCTGGAGCTTCACGCTGCAAAACTATCAGGACGTGCTCTCCGCCCAGGGCCTGGGCCAGGCCTTCCTCAACAGCCTGATCATCGCCATCCCTGGCACGATCCTGCCGGTGCTCGTCGCCGCCTTCGCCGCCTACGCCTTCGCCTGGATGCGCTTCCCCCTGCGCGACTGGCTCTTCCTCGCCATCGTCGCGCTGCTGGTCGTTCCCATCCAGATGACGCTCATCCCCATCCTCAGCATCTTCACCGGCCTGGGCATCACCGGCTCCTACCTCGCGATCTGGCTCGCCCACACCGCCTACGGCCTGCCCTTCGCCGTCTACCTGTTGCGCAGCTTCTTCGGCGCGCTGCCCTCAGACCTGATGGAGTCCGCGCGCATAGACGGCGCCTCGCACGTGCGCGTCTTCACCAACATCCTGTTGCCGCTGGCCGTGCCCTCGCTCGCCTCGCTGGTGATCTTCCAGTTCATGTGGGTCTGGAACGACCTGCTCGTCGCGCTGATCTATATCGGCGGCGGCGACCGCGCCCCCATGACGGTGACGATCGCTAACCTGGTCAACTCCTTCGGCTCCAACTACCAGGTACTCACCGCCGCCGCCTTCATCTCGATGGCGCTGCCGCTGATCGTCTTCTTTAGCCTCCAGCGCTACTTCGTGCGCGGCATCCTCGCCGGCTCCGTCAAGGGCTGATCACGCGCCGGCCCGGCTCCCCCTCTCCCCACGGGGAGAGGGGGCCGGGAGGTGAGGACTCTCCTCAGCTTCCCGCGTTCGCCAGCCACGCACGCAGCGACGGCTCATGCTCCTCGTGCAGGTGGCCGAAGAAGTCGGCATCGGCCAGCGATCTGCCCTCCATCCACACGAACCGCCCCGGCGTCGTCACGTCCGCGTCCGGCAGCGCCACAATCGCCGCCGCCAGCCGGTCGTGCGAGGCATCCGCGTCGCTCAGCACGTCGCGTAGCGGCCGGTCGCAATTCCGCTCGTGGATCCAGTCGTTGATCTCGTCATCGTCAGTGAGCGTGGCCGGCCACAGTGTCGCCGGCTCGACGCCCGGCCCTGCCTCCAGCCGGCGGATCGTGCGCTCGCGCCAGCCGCTCAGGTGCGCCGCCAGGTCTTTGAAAGTCCACTCCCCCATCGGCCCCGGCCGCTCCACCCGTCCCTCGCCCACCTCCGCTACCAGCGCGCGCCAGCCCGTATGCTCGGCGCGAATCCGCGCCAGCAGCTCGTCTTTCGTCGTCACGCTCTCCACGGCAAGTCCTCCTCTAATTCGCATCCGGTTCGCGCGGCATGCGGGGCGGCCGCGCGCTCAGATTATGACACGCTGCCGCCTGGCACGACAGGCTCTCGCTCCCATCCGTGCGCATCCACTTGAGCCTGAGGTGGCCGCTGCTTATCAGCAACATTCGCCCTATCCCCCTTGCATTTTGTGAAATAAAGTTCTATAGTAGTAATGCGGCATGCGCTGTGATGGCGCGCAGGCATGTGATGGGATGTTGCAAGTGTTGGTGTGGAGGGTGACAGCATGGCGAAGCGGTATGGCGGCGGTGTAGGCTCGGGCACAAAGGGCAGAAGCGGCCAGAACGGCGACAGCGTGTGGGCGTCGCGCGCGCGGCGGGCCAAGCTGGGCCAGAGCGGCGCGTCCGCGCGGCCGCTGGGCGGCGTCGCGCTCGGTCCCGGCCAGGCGCTCCAGCCCGATGCGGCGCTGCTGGCGCCAGCGGGGGCGCCGCGCCAGTGGCAGTATCCCGCCGCGTATAACAGCGGCACACGGCCGCGCGCGACGGAGCAGACCAGTTTCGAGCAGTTGCGTAACCTGGCGGCCCTGTATGACGGAATCTTGTTGTGCGAGCGCGTCTACTTCGATCTGCTGGGCCGGCTGGAGCTGCGCGTCATCCCACGGCCGGAGCTGGCCGCGGTCGAAGGGGCGAACGCGCCGGGGAGTGAGCTGCGGCGCCGCGCCAGTGAGATCGAGGCGTTCCTGGAGAGCCCCGACCGGCGGCAGGACTTGCGCTCGTGGCTGGTGGCCTTCGTGCGCGATCTGCTGGAGATTGATGTCGTGGCCGTCTACACACGGCGCACGCGCGGCGGCGGCCTGCACGCGCTGGAGTTGGTGGACGGTGCAAGCGTGAAACCGCTGGTGGACGACGACGGGCGCATCCCACAGCCGCCGCTGCCCGCCTACCAGCAATTCTTGTATGGCACGCCCGCCGGTCTGTATTCCGGCGACGAGCTGGACTACATCCGCGAGACCGCGCGCACCGAGAGCGTCTACGGCCTCTCGCGCGTCGAGCGCATCATTCTGCGTGTCAACCAGGCGTTGCGCAAGCAAAACTTCGATTTGGCGCGCTTCACCGACGGTGTGACACCGCTGGGCATCATCGAGCCGCCGGCCGAGATGGGCTGGACGCCGGAGCAGATCGAGACGTACGAGCGCGCCTTCAACGGCCTGCTCGCCGGCAACGATCCGCTGCGCGTGCGCGCCAAGATGCTGCCCGGCGGCGCGAGGTGGCACGCGCTCGGCGGCGACGATCCGCTGGTCGAGTTCGACCGCTACCTGCTCAACGTCACCGTCGCCGCGTTCGGCCTGACGATGGACGAGCTGGGCTTCACCGAGACGAGCAACCGCAGCACCGGCCAGACGCAGGAGAGCGTGGTCTACCGCCGCGCGGTCGCGCCGGTGGCGGCGCTGGTGGCCGGCTTCCTCACGCGCAAGGTGCGCCGCTGGCTCGATGCGTGTTTCACCGTCACGTTCGGCGGACTGGAGGAGCCGGAGGACTTCGCGGTGCGCGCCGAGGCGTTCGCGCGGCTCATCCCGCTGGGCGTGGTGACGCCGGCGACGGCCGCGCGCCTCTTGCATCTGCCAGCGGAGTAGCGGAGTAGGACTTGCGCATCCCAAAGTGACCACTACGAAAGGCTGGGGCATTCATATCCCGACTGCTGTTCGCCGACCACCAACGACCACACGCGACGCCCACGACCGGCGTCCCATCGTGGTGCGAGTTGTCCACATTCCGCCGACTTATCCACAGGTTATGTGGATTGGGACCAGCGCCCCGCGCGTGCTGGCTGAATCGGCTGCCACGGGCAATCCGCAGCGCGGGCTAGCGGATGGAGCGAGCATCGCTCAACCGTGGATAACCGCCCAAAAAGTGTGGACAACTTGCCGGATTGTGCAAAACTCCCGGCCGGATGCGTCCTCTGTGCGTCTGTCTCGTTGACGTGTGTGGTCGTTCCATCTTCCCCCATTCCTGTGGATAACTCTGTGGATAAGTGGGGTAAATTGTGTATAAGTCCTGTGGACAGGTGGTGTGGCCGTATCCACCGCTCGTGTGGACAACCCTGTGGACACACCGGGGGAGATCGTGGATGGGCAGATCGCTTTCCACCGCCGGTGTGGACGGGTCTGTGGATACACTGGGGACGATGTGGACAGCACCCCGCGATTGTCCACACACGTCCACATCCGCACAGGAGATATCCCATGGCTCTGCCGGCGTTCTCCACGACCAGCTCATGTATCCACAACGACATGCACAGACGCGGAGGCGCATGGCAAGCCACTTTGCCGTGCGCCGCATGTTCGCGCGCGCCAGTTATCCCCACCGTCCACAGCCCCTATGATGACTACTTCTGATTCTCTCTATTCTTTTGAATGAACTGATCTGTGAAGAGGAAGGCGCACGTGCAAAGCCCATGCACGATGATATCCACATCGTCCGTGGTGTCCACCAAATCCACACAACGCGGTATCCACGACGCGCGGCTGATCTGGACGCGCGCTCGTTTCCTGGCTATACTATTGTCCAGGTCGCGCGTTTGGACGTCTGATATGCAGAGCGTCCACGGTGAGCTGATCCGCTCAGACGCGGCAGATACGCCGCTCCCGCTGCCATCGCGACCAATACCCCATCAGCGCGCCACGCCCGCGATAGCCCGGCGTCGCGTACGTTCGGCACGCGGCATCCGCGCGGATGCCGTCCAGCTTTCCGCAAGCGGATCGAGCCGTTCATCATACGATCTCAACGGGTTTTCGTTTCTTCGACAAAGAGAACGCACGCTGCGTTCGCGTGTGATGGTGAACAATCGTTGACGTGCCGGCGTGTCGTCGCCTGCCTGGGCGGATGGGAGGTCGGCGGGGCATGGATAAAATGGATGAATTTGAGGCGCGGCTGCGCGCGCTGGCTGATGAGCCAGTGGATTTGACGGGTCGAGCGGGTGGATCATGGTCCAGACCGCTGGCGGACCGGGATGGCTATGTGCTGGATGTGGCCGCGGCGGCGCACGTCGTCGTTGGATTGGCCGGCGCGGCCGTGTGTGTGCTGGCGTGGTGGCTGATCGCCGGCGGGAGAATGGGGCCGGCGCTGGTGCTGCTGCCCGCGCTTGGCATGGCGTTGACCGGCGCGCTGGGCCTATTGTTGAGTCGGCTTGGCGGCTCACTACCGGCGCTGGTCGCGCGGGGCCTGCTGCCCGTGGCGGATCTCGCGGTGGCGGCGACCATCCTCTGGCTTGTCAACGATCGTGGGCTGACCACGGCGCTCTTCATCGTGCCGATCGCGGTGGCGGCCGCGCTCTTCTCGTGGCGCAGCGCCGCCGCCTTCGCCGCGCTGGCGCTGGCTGTCTTCGCCGCCACCGGCGCATTGCAGATGGGCACCGCCCGGCTGGAAGCCTGGGCGCCACAGACGCTGGCGCTGGCCGCGGCGGCGGCCCTGACAGTGGCCTGCCTCGCCGCCTTCGCCCGCCCGGCGGCCCAGGCGCTCGCGTCGGCGCTCGAGAGCCTCGCCAATGAGCGCGCGCGCGGCGCGGCGCAGTCCGCCGACCAGCGCCGCATCATGGAGAACCTGAGCCTGCTCGAAGAGACGCAGCTCAAGCTCGAACAGGAACGAGTTCAGGTCAACGCCCAGATCGCCGAGCTCGCCCTGACCGCTCAACGCATGAGCGAGGGTGATGCCGGGGCGGTCCGCTTTCTCGCGCCTGGGATGTATGGCCCACTGGATGTGCTGGCGGGCGCGCTGATGCGTCTAGGCCAGCAGATGGGGGTGACGTTCGCGCGGCAACAGCAGCTCGCGCGGCAGCAGCGGGCGACGCGCTCGCTGGCCGGTGTAGCGAGCGAGCAGAGCCGTCTACTGGCGGCGATGGAGGTCTCGCTCCGCGACATCTGTGGCAAGTCGCAGGAGTTGGTCGCCGAGGTTCAGCGCATCGAGCGTGGCAGCGGCGAGCTGCCCGGCCTTGACCGGCACGCGCTCTTCCAGGTGTTGCGTAGCCTGGAACAGCAGGCGCTCGCCAACGCCTCGAACACCGCGCTGCTGTCCACGCGACTGACCCAGGCGCTCGCGCGGCAGGCCGATCTGGAGGTGCGGGCGCGGCGAGTGTGCGAGCCATCGTGGGCCCCTGAGAGCCAATCGGGTGTCCAGTCGGGGATCTATGCGGCATCGCAACCCGGCGCATATTCAGGAGTCTACTCGGATGCGCATCCGTTCGCGTCGTCTGGTATGTTTGCCCCGGAGGCCGCGCCCGCCGCATCATCCCCATCGTTCCCATCGTTCCCATCGTTCGCTCCGCCGCGGCCGCCGATGGCGTGGCCCTCTGAGACGCCGTAGTGTAGTGGCCGGGGCGGCGACGCACGGCGCGCGGTGGCGGTCCAGGAGTTGCGATAGGTGCTGGCTACGTGCGCTGGACAGCCACGTAGCCCCATACAATCAGGGGAACGCTCTGGCACGATACCGCACGGTGGGAAAAGCGGACCAGGGTTTGACACCCTGGAACGGGCATGCTATGCTTAGAGCGGACCTGCTGATGCACGCATTCGCCCTCTCGATTACGAGAGCCGAACTCCGGTTGCCCGCGAGGAATCGAGTAGCCGCGTGGTAAGCGATGCCAGCGAGTTGAGCGCGCGACGTGCCGTATCGGCGTCCGGCGCCTCGTGTGGCTCGGTGCGGCAGGATATGCCAGGTGGAGACTGACCAGCATCCCGGATCCAGCGTGTGGGGGAGGATGTCTACCGAAATGGCGGGCCGCCCAATCGTGGCCGCCCTCTGTCCGATGGGTACCCTTTTGAGGTACGGTCTGAGCGCCCGGGACGTGCGCTGGCGCGTCTAGTACGTGTAGCTTGTATGTCCCGCGCCCACTGTCCATTTCCTAACAGCGTAGCTGCTCTTTGCGATTGCGCAGCCGCGCGGGCGTTGGTGTCGCGCTTCCATTTGCGCCGCCGTCCCGCATGTGCTCGGCCGCGTATACATGCTTGATACGCCACCTGCCGGCGTACACGCGCCTCCCGTCGGGAGCGCATCCATGGCGCTTGCGCGCCTGCTGTGTCCGCGCCGCGTGACCATTGTCCCGGCCGGGGCACCCGGTGAAGCGACCCTGTCATCTTGCATGACGTGTGAAGGAGCATGCCGGCATGGCCGGCATGACATGAGAATTACCCTGTCATCTGGTCCAGCTGGCATCGCGCTCGATGCGCAACCCGGCTACACGCGCCGGAGTTCGGCGCCATGACGACCGGCAGATTCAGGAATGTCGTGAACATGGTGTGTTCCGGATGTGCCGGCGGCCAGCCAGGCGCGTCCGTGACGCGATACCCTCAGTAGCTCAGGAGGCCTGTGTGCCAGAAGACCAGGATCAGGTCGTGACACGCCGTCGTGCGCGGCGCCAGGGCGCGGCCGCCCAGCAGGAACAGCTTCCGCTGGAAGCGCGGGCAGCCGATGCCGCATCAGGGACGGAGCTGCCCACAACGTGGACCGCGACCGATGCGGCTGGACCGTCATCCGCGCGGGACACAGCCGCCGAGCAGACCAACAGTCCTACGACTAACACGTCCGTACCGCCCCGCCGCCGACCTGGCCGGCCGCGCCGCGTTGCCCCAACAGAAACGGCAGAAGCGACTATTTCGACCGCAACACCCGTCACCGCCGCAGCGTCGGCGGTAGAAACGGCGCATCACATGAATTCACTTGACACTCTCCATCTAATGGAATCGGCGGAATCGGCGAGCACGCCGCCGCCGAACGATGAGGCTCCGCGTCGCGCTCGCGGCCCGCGGGTTTCGCGTCCACGCGCGGCGCGCACGCTCCACGCCACGGAGGCTGGCGCTGCTACGGCGGCAGATACCGCGGCCGTCAATACGCCTGCCACACCGGCTGAGAACGCGCCAAACGATGCCTTCGCCGCGGCTCCCATACCCAGAGACGAGGCCCCACGCCGCGGCCGTCGCGCCGCGCGCTCGGCCACCGAGACGGCCGCGACCGAACAGCCGCCGGTTTCCGCAGCCGCGGCGCCCGCCAGCGCCGCGCCGGAGCCAGCCACGTCGGCCTCTGGTGAGCAGCCGGCGCTGTCGTCCGTACGTAACCCATACCGCTTCGGCCGCCGCGCGCGCGCCGAGGAGACAGCCGCCACAGCGACTCCAGATGCCCAGACCGAGACGCCCGCGACGCCCACGACGCCCACGACACCCACTGAGCGGCGCACAGAGTCAATCGCGCCCGCTCGTGCCGAGGAGGCCCCGGCCGCCGATGGCGCGCCCACGCCCGCTCCGGCCGCTGCCGACATCGCCACGCACGAAGGGGCGCCAGCTCCGGAGGGCGCCGGTCGGCCCTACCGCCGCTTTGATCGCGTCATGCCACATGTTCCGGGCGGCAACGATCCCTACCGCCGTCGTGGTCAGGATCAGGGTGCGGGTGGCCGGCAGGGGCAACAGGGACCGCAAGGCCAGCGCCCAGCGGGGCAACCGCCCGCGCAGCAAGGGCCTGCTCGTGGCGGACCATACAGCCCCGGCGCCGGTGGGCGGGCGCAACCGCCCTCTGGGCCGAATCCCGGTTACGAGGGCCAGCCGCCGTATGGGCCGGGCGCGCAGAACGGCGGTGGGCAGAATGGCATCTCGCCGTATGGCCCCCCCAACCCCTATGACTACACCGGCTACGCCACGTCCACCGGCACGCCTGTGCGGCCAGGCTATCCGAATCGCGCCGGCCGCCGCGGCTACAACCAGCCCGGCTACCCGGATCAGCGCGGGACGATGCCGGGCCGGCAGGACGGGCGCGGCGTGCGCGGCACGCACGGCGTGAACGACCGGCGCGGTGGGCATGGCGGCTTCGCCGGCCGCCCCGGCCGCGAACAACCAGGCTATGGCTCCGGCATGTATCCGCCGACGCAGGCTCCAGCCGAAGGTCGCTACACGCAGCCGCAACGCCCCGCTCCGGTGGTGCGTACGGTTGATGTGTCCGGCCTGCTCTGGCTGGGTGGTGGCTCCGGCATGAGCGCCGCCGAGATCCTGGATGGCCGCACGCTTCAGCCGCTCGCACGCATGAACATCGAAGACGTGCGCCGCATCGGGTTGCGCTCCGGCGACATCGTCAGCGGCCGCGCGGAGGAGCGCGCCGCCCGGCGCATCGTCGTCGCGGTGGACACAGTGAACGGCGTGCGCCCCGACGAACTGCGCGAGCGGCCGCAGTTCGAGCAGCTCACCGCCAGCTTTCCCGACCGGCGCATCCGGCTGGAGCAAGGCCCACAGCCCGTCTCCGTGCGCATCATTGATCTCTTCGCCCCGCTTGGCTTCGGCTCGCGCGCGCTGATCGTCGCACCGCCCAAGACGGGTAAGACCACGCTCATCCGCGAGGCGGCCGAGTCCGTGCTCGCCGGCTATCCCGATGCGGTGGTGATGGCCGTGCTGGTGGGCGAGCGCCCTGAGGAGGTCACGGACCTGCGCTCCCGCCTGGAGCCGCGCGGCGGCTTCGTCTACGCCGCCAGCTTCGACGAGGATACGCAGCGCCACGCCTGGCTCGTGCAGGTGGCGGTCGAGCGCGCCAAGCGCGTCGCGGAGTCCGGCAAAGACGCCTTCATGGTGCTCGACTCGCTCACCCGCCTCGCTCGTGCCGAGAACCTGGCGACGCGCGGCTCCAGCCGCACGCTCTCCGGCGGCATTGACGCGCAGGCGCTCGACACCGGCCGCCGCGCCTTCGGCGCCGCGCGCAATCTGGAGGAGAGCGGCAGCCTCACCATCCTGGCGACGTGTCTGGTAGACACCGGCAGCCGGCAGGACGAGGTGGTCTACGAGGAGTTCAAGGGCACCGGCAACATGGAGCTGCACCTCTCACGCGAGCTGTCGCAGCGCCGCCTCTTCCCCGCCGTGGATGCCGTCAAGTCCGGCACGCGCCGCGAGGAGATGTTGCTGACGCCTGAGGAGCTGCGTGCGGCCACGGCGCTACGCCGCCGCCTCGCCGATCTGCCGGTGACGGCGGCCACCGAGCAACTACTGCGGGTGATGGAGCGCACGCCCTCCAACGCGGCGTTGATCTCGGCTGTGGATGCCAGTGCGCAGCGCGGCACAATCTAAAGCGTGCCGGCGACACGCCGGGGCGGGATGCGCGTCTGCTTGTCCCGCCCCGATGTTCGTGTCTACCCTTGCCATGCGCACCACAGCCATCCCCCACACCTTCACCGTCATCACGCCGACATCCGTCCGCATCCGCCCGCTGCCATAAGGCCATTGTCTGGTTTCACGTTGAGGTGCCGCCTGGTTCCCCGTTTTCCACCGGCAGGCCGACGATCTCCATCAGCTTGAGCGCGTTGGTGGATGGGGCAATGCCCGGCCGCAATGTGTAGTCGAAGGTCATCGCCGGCCCCTCCGGCCCGCGCGTGAATGTCTCGGTGAAGTAGACTGGCCGGCTCACCGCCGCGATCTCCGGCACGCGCACCAGCCCCAGGTCGTGCGTCGAGACGGCACCGATGGCTCCCAGCGCCAGCAGCCGCAGCAGGATGTGCCGCACCGCGGTCTGCCGCTCGGCCGTGTTCGTCCCATGCAGAATCTCGTCGAGCAGGAAAAGCGCGGTGCGTTCAGGCGTTCCCTCGCGCCCATCTGATCGATCCTGCCGCGCTGCCTCGGCTCGCTCCGCCGTCTCCACCACCGCCTTCAGCCGCCGCAGCTCCGCCAGGAAGTACGACACCCCCTCCTCCAACGAATCCGCGACGCGCATGCTCGTCGCCAGCACGAGCGGCGGCAGACGCAGCGCCGTCGCGCAGACTGGACCGCCCGCCTGCGCCAGTGTCACGTTGACGCCGATCGCGCGCAGCAGCGTGCTCTTGCCCGACATATTCGAGCCCGTCACCAGCAGCAGCGTTCCCCGCGGCCCCACCGTCACATCGTTGCCCACGCGCCCCCCCGGCGCCAGCAGCGGATGGCCGAGATCGCGCGCCTCCAGCGCTGGCGCCGCCTCCCCCTCCACAATCTCGGGAAACGCCCAATCGGGATTGTCGAACGCCAATGTGCCGAGCGCGGCCAGCGCCTCCAGCTCGCCGAGCGCCTCCAACCAGCGCCGCGCCCGCGCGCCCGCCGTCCGCTGCCAGCCCTCCAGCGCCCACAGCACATGAAAGCTCCACAGCGTCAGCGCCTGCACCGGCGGGAAGATCAGCGACGAATGGCGCAGATCGGCGAACGCCATGATGCGCCCCAGATGGCGCATGCGCACAGACGCGCGCATCCCGTCGGCCGTCAGATGCGACTGGATGGCCCGCAGCGCCGGCGCCTGGAACGCCTCACCCTCGACACGCGCGAAGATCGCCGCGTAGGGCTGAAAGACTGCCTGCCGCTCCGCCACCGCGTCAATGCGCCGCTCCACCTCCTTGCCCGCCGTCCACGCCAGCACGATATTCGCCGCCACGAAGATCAGCCAGAGCGGCAAGTCCGTCAGCCGCAGCAGCGAGGCCGCCACCGCCAACAGCGCCAGCGCCGGCAGGATGCGGCTCGCCCACAGCAGCGCCGGCCGCCGTGAGAGCCATGGTCCGCCCTCCGCCCACTCCAGAAAACGGTCGTATCCGCCCTGTGTCATGCCGGAAAGCAGGCCGAAGAGCGTCAGCTCCTCGCGCAGCTCCACATCCGGCGCCAGCTCGGCCACCGCCGCCTGCCGCGCGCGTATCGTCGCCGGGGTGGCGGGAGTCAGTAGCCACCCTTGCAGCCGCGACTGCGCCGGTGGAGTGGTCGCGGTATTGAGCAGGTGTTGCAGCGAGGCATGGCCGAGCAGGTCGAGGTCCAGCGCCGCGCCGTCCATCGGCGGTGGTGTCTCCGGCCGGCGCAGGGGCAGCGCCTTCCAGTCGCGCCGCGGCCGCGCCAGCCCCTCCTCGCTCAGCCGCCAGAGCGTCTCCGCGCGCCGGTGGCGCTCGTCGGCCTGCCCCTGCCGTCTGAATGCCACTACGAAGCCAGCGCCCGCGAGGATGCCCGCCGCGGTGAGCAGGAGCGCATGCACGGCAAGCCCGGCGATAATCAGCGCCAGCGCCGCCAGAAACAACGCCACCGTGGCGTTGGCCGCGGCGTAGCGCGCGCGCTGGGCATGGTCCCGCTCCACACCGAAGCGCGCGCGCCGCTCCAGATACACTGCCTCCGGCGCGGCCACTGCCCCGCCGCGCGCCTCCTCCCGCTCGATCGTCGCATCGCGCACGCGCTGCCCACCTTTTCTCTCGCCGGCCGTCCCGCTTCGACCGATCATCAGCGAGTATACGTCACGCCTGTACGCGAGTCGCGGCAGCCTACTGAGCGTCCGGCAGGTGGAGCTGGCTTAGGAAGGCGAGCGGCGTCGCGACACGCGATCCGGTTCGCGCGGTGAGACCGCTATTCCAGTGCGCCGTGTTGGTCGAGAGCACCCAGTCGGGTTGTGCGCGCAGCGCCGTGACAACGGCCGGTACGTCGTTGACATGACGAATCACCGGCAATATGAACGCGAGATGCGCCTGTATCTCATCCTCCGATGGCAGCGGCCAGCGCTCGATCCGCACACGTTCCATCCACCCCGCGAGGCTTTGCGCAACCTCCTGAGCCATGGTCGCCTCGAGAGCGGCGGTCCGTCGTGTTACGGCACGCCGCACTTCGCGTTCGATTGCCTCGGCCAGCACCACAGTGAAGTTGGCCCGCATCGTCGCCAGGATCAACACGCCCGTCGCCGCGCCCCACCTGCCGAGGCATCCCTCGATGATGACACCCGCATCCAGGAACAGGCGGACAGGCGATGCTGGCGCAGTCATGCGTCTCGCCCATCTGTTCCCTTGGACCGCTGCGCCGCGGCGTGCAGTTGGTCCAACTCCTCAAGGAACTCCGCGCTGTATGCCTCGCGCATGACCTCCGCTCGTGCCGCTGGCAGCTCATCGAGCACGTCTTGCACAGTAAGCCCGGCGGCGCTCAACGCCGCTGCCCCGCGCTCCATCAACGCCGCGAGATGCGCATCCTGCGGAATCAGCAGCAGCGCATGATCCAGCACGATGAAAGCCACCGACGAGCCCGCTTGCACGCCCAATGCGTTGCGCACAGGCTTGGAGAGCGAGAGACGCCCCTTTTCGTCAATGATGCCGAAGCCGCCCATAAGCTGCCCATCCGTCTCCGCCGTATCCTGGGAGATAGGCATCGTCATCTCCTTCCTTACTCGGTATGGAGAGTCTGTGGGATTATCCCACCGCGTCCACATCCTATCCGGCTGGCTATGTTCCTGTCAAGCTCACCATCATCCCCAGCCGTCGCGCGATGGGCGCCTGCAGCGGATACACGCGCTCCCGCGGCAACAGCTCCTTCGCTCGATCCGCATGCCCAGACTGGATCAGCGCATACAGCTTGCGCACGAGCGGCGTCACGTCACGAATCTCCACTGTCCACTCATCCACATACGCGCCGATGATATGCCGGCTCAATCCCACCTGAATGCTCTTGTGCGCCAGGCTCTTACCCGAGATTGTTCGCTCCGGATCCCACTGCACACGCACCGCTGCCGCCTCCAGTTGTCGCCGCCAGTCATCATAGTCGCGATAGACACCCGGATAGAAGCTGGTCAGGACGGCGCGCGCGAGCGCCTCCTCCAAGCCCGCTCGCTTGATGCGGATCGCCAGCACGCATTCCTGCCCCGGCTTCTGGCCCCAGTTGCTCCGCTCCATCATCCACAGGAACGACGGCTTGATCCACGTCATGCGGTTGAGCGAGAACGGCGGCACGAAGCGTCCATGCCCCACCGCCGGGCGCGCGATCTCCTCGCCGTACGCCTGATATACCGTGATCGTCGCGTCGTCGTACAGCGCACGGATCGCGCGCTCCTCCATTGCCGTACCCCTCCTCACCCGCGGCGTAGCGCCGCCTATCTATCCCTTCGCCTCGAAGAGCATCATGGTTGGCTCGACTCCCACGGCACGGAAGAACAGCACGCCACCGGGAACTTCCACGTGACGAGGCTCCTTTCCAACACACCAATCGTGACAGGCCGCCAGGGCGGCCGGACGCGGTAGGCCGCTGGCGGCGTAGCGTTCGCCGCCTGGCGTCAGTGTATAACAGATGACAGATGGGTGAGGCGGAGCGGATGCGCGCGAGACGACTTGACGGCATCTGCTACCGTGAGAGCAACTGCCAGCCGATGCGCTCCGCCCGGCGTCCGGTGATCGCGCGCCCGCCGATCAACTCATCACGAGAGACCCCACGTATGAAGATCGCCATCCTGCTCACCATCCTCGTCGGCCTCGCGCTCGCCGTCCTCGCCATCCTCCAGCATGTTGATGGCATCATCACCGCCGACCACGTCGCCATCGCCTTCGGCGTCATCGGCCTGATCGTCTTCGCGCTCGGCATCTTCATGGCGCTCGTCCGCAACAACTGAGCGGCCAATTGCCTTGATCTTCACCTCGCTAAAGTGTATAGTATAAAACACAAGTTCAATTGTGGCTGCACCTTTCCAATTGCATATCCCTCTCCCTAGCGTGGATGCGAACTGGGTTGCCGCGTTTCGGTCAGGGATGGCAATCTCGCGTTGCCATCCCTTGCCGTTTCTTGCCGTTTTTGCCACCCATAACGCGAAACGTCAAGTTGTCGATCGGTGCGAATCGGCGTGAATTCGCCATTCAGCGGGATCGCACTGGCGATCACAACGCAAAATGCGGCAATAATGGCAATGCGATTGCCGCCCTTGGCCAGACCCCGGCAAAGCGTGCCGTCATGCCAGCGTCATCCTGAGCATGCAAGAGTGTACATGCCCGCCGTCCCCGTTCGCCGGCCGTTCACGGCCGCGATCCCCCCAAGAAAGGACATCCCTGCCATGACTCAACCCGCTTCCCCTACTACTACTACCCCAACCGTTGCGCCCTATGGCTCCTGGGCCTCGCCCATCACCTCCGATCTGATCGTCAGTGGTAGCGTCGCACTCGGCGCCATCTGCCTGGACGGCGGCAATGTCTACTGGACCGAGGGCCGCGCCGCCGAGGCCGGCCGCGTCGTCATCGTCCGCCGCACGCCCGATGGCGCGACCAGCGATCTCACCCCGCCGCCCTTCAACGCCCGCACCCGTGTCCACGAGTACGGCGGCGGCGCCTACACCGTCGCCTCCGGCGTCGTCTACTTCTCCAACTTCAGCGACAACCTCCTCTACCGGCTGGACCCCGGCGCCGCGCCGCGCGCCATCACCGCCAGCTCCGACCTACGCTATGCCGATCTGACCTTCGACGCCGCGCGCAACCGCCTGATCTGCGTGCGCGAGGATCACCGCGGCGAGGGCGAGGCGGTCAATACGCTCGTCGCCCTGAACGCTGGGGGCGACGAGAGCGGAGGCACGGTGCTCGCCTCCGGCTACGACTTCTACTCCTCGCCGCGCCTCAGCCCAGACGGCGCGCGGCTGGCCTGGCTCTCGTGGCGCCACCCCAACATGCCGTGGGACGGCAGCGAGCTCTGGCTCGCCGATCTCGCCGCCGGCGGCGCGCTCACCAACGCCCGCCAGGTCGCCGGCGGACCGGAAGAATCGATCTTCCAGCCCGAATGGTCCCCCGCCGGCGCGCTCACCTTCGTCTCCGACCGCACCGGCTGGTGGAACCTCTATCGCCTGGGCGCGGACGGCCAGGCCGAGGCGCTGCATCCGCTGGAGGCCGAGTTCGGCGTGCCGCAGTGGGCCTTCGGTCTCTCCACCTACGCCTTCGCCGACGACCACACCATCATCTGCGCCTACAGCCAGGGTGGCGCCTGGCAGCTCGCCCGGCTCGACACCGCCGCTGGCGCCTTCACGCTCATCGAGACGCCTTACACCCTCATCGGCAACGTCCGCGTCGCCAACGGCGCCGCCTACCTCCTCGCTGCCTCGCCCACCGCGTTCAACGCCGTCGTGCGGCTCGACCTCACCACCGGCAGCCGTACCGTCCTGCGCCGCTCAGCCGATCTCAGCCTCGACCCGGCCTACATCTCCGTGCCAGAGCCGATTGAGTTCCCCACCGAAGGCAGCCTCACCGCCCATGCCTTCTTCTACGCGCCGAAGAATCCCAATTTCACAGCCCCCGAAGAGGAGAAGCCGCCGCTCGTCGTCCACAGTCACGGCGGCCCCACCAGCGCCACCGGCGCCGTCCTCAGTCTCAACACCCAATATTGGACCACACGCGGCTTCGCTGTCGTGGATGTCAACTACGGCGGCAGCACCGGCTTCGGCCGCCCCTACCGCGAGCGCCTCAACGGCCAGTGGGGCGAGGTGGACGTGGACGATTGCGTGAATGCCGCGAAGTATCTGGCCGCGCGCGGCCTGGTGGATCCGGCCCGCCTTGTCATCACCGGCGGCAGCGCCGGTGGCTACACCACGCTGCGCGCCCTCACCGCGCGCGACGTGTTCAAGGCCGGCGCCAGCCACTTCGGCCTCAGCGACCTCGAAGGCGATTTCCTACTCACGCACAAGTTCGAGTCGCGCTACAGCGTCCACCTCGTCGGTCCCTACCCTGAGGCGCAAGAGACCTACCACCAGCGCTCGCCCATTCACTTCGCCGATCAGGTCACCTGCCCCGTCTACTTCACCCAGGGCCTCGACGACAAGATCGTGCTGCCCGGCCAGGCACAGAAGATGGTCGCTATTCTGCGCGAACGCGGCATCCCCGTCGCCTACCTCGAATTCGCGGGCGAGGGCCACGGCTTCCGCAAGGCCGAGAACATCAAGCGTTCGCTCGATGGCGAGCTGTACTTCTACTCCCGTGTCTTCGGCTTCCCGCTGGCCGGCCCCGTCGAACCGGTCCAGATCGACAACCTGCCCGCGTAGCGGCTCGGCGAGAGGAGGAAGGTGGCGCATGAGGTGTACTCCGGCCCTGCGCCACCTCCGCGCTCTCTGCGACCTCCGCGGTTCAATCCATCCGCGCCCGCTCGCCGTTTGCGCGGCGCGCGCCGGCTGTGTTATCCTGCCCATGCCGGTGCGGCAGCGTCGCCGTACCTCCCGCGTGCCTGGATATAACAGATACAACCGGCATGACAGGCGCAACGGGAACGAGACGAAGGAGTGTTCCATGCCGACCAGCGAGCCGTCATTTTCCCCCGCCGGCGAGATCGTGCCCGATGTCCCCGCTTCCTCCCGCTCCGTCCCGCCAGCGTCTCCTAGACCCCGCTCCGCCGCCGCCCGCCCGCGCGCGCCCAGGTCGAACGGCCACGGGCATGCCAACGGCCGCGCCGCTTCACAGACGCTCCCTCACCCCACCATAGACGCCGATGTCCGCGCCGAGATCGCCCGCCTGCGTGACGAGGCATGCGAGCGCGCCCGGCCCGCCGTCAAAGGCGGCGCCGCGCCCATCCGCGTCATGGCGCGTATGGTGCGCGAGCTGGAAGACCTCTGCCACGAGCGCGCCTTGCCCCAAGCGATCGTCGCCGAGGAAGTGGTCAACCGCACCATCGGCGATGTGGACCTGCGTAAAGTCAGCGCGCGCGACGACGGCCCGGAGTACGTCACCCTCGCCGACGACATGGGCCTCGCCCTCCCCGGCGAGCGCATTGACAACTCCACCGCCACCGGCGCGCGCTACCGCCAGATCCACACGCGCATGCTGGACTTCGAGCGCCAACTGCTGGCCCGCCGCTGGGACATGCGCATGTACGACCTCGCCGGCGTCGGCAACCCCATCCTGCGCGAGATGCTCTCCGAGTACGCCGCGCGCCACTGGGGCTTCACGCTGCCGCCGGCCCAGATCCACCTCAGCCTCGGCGCGCTGGACGGCCTCGACAAGTTCTTCCGCGGCTTCGCCATGGCCCGGCGCCAGGCCGGCATCGAGCGCACCGCCGTCGTCTTCCCCGCGCCCAGCTTCAATGTGCCGGAATGGCAGGCCGTCTCCCTCGGTCTGCGTCTGCATCGCATCTACACGCGCCCGGAGGACCACTTCAAGGTCACGCCGGCGCAGCTTGGCGCCGCGCTCGACGACGCCCCCGACATCGGCGCCTTCTACCTTACCGTCAGCAATAATCCCACTGCCTTCGCTTACACGCCCACCGAGTTGGAGGCGCTCTTCGCCGTCTTGCGTGAGCGAGCGCCCGAATCGTTGATCGTCGCCGATCTCGCGTACGTCGGCACCGGCGATCCCGCCGAGGATCGCGCCCGCATGGCCGCCTTCGATCAGCCCAGCACACGTGAGCGCAGCATCTTCGTCTCCAGCTTCTCCAAGACGCACACGCTCACCGGCGACCGTTGCGGCTGGGTCGGCTTCGGTGATCCGGCGCTCGCGCAGCCCGCCGCCACCGCCTGGGCCAACAGCACCGCCAGCCTGCCCGCCGAGTGGCAGCTGCGCTACATGGCCTACCTCCAGCTCTTCACTGAGCATCCTGAGCTGGAGGAGCGCATTCGCGCCCTCTACCGGCATCGCCGCGCGCGCCTGGTCGAGCAGTTGCGCCGGCTGGACGAGCGCCATCACGTCTTCGCCCAGGTCAACCTGGACGACGGCGGCACGGTCTACAACTGGAGCCAGCTGCGCCCCGGCGAAGATGTCTTCTCGCTCTTCAGCAAGACGGGCATTGCCGGCGTCCCCGGTGGCGCCTTCGGCTACAGCGACGACTTCATCCGCCTCTCCGTCGGCTGCATTCCCGTCCCGTCCGTCTAATTCCATCCAGCGGGCCATTGACGTGAGTTGACGCGGGCGGCGCGCGCACGGTACACTGGCGACGTTCCCTCACCTATTACGAGGAGCGCGACACAATGCATCCGACAGGCTATACATTCACTCACGGGCTGATGCGGACGGGCACGCTGGCCGGTCCTGGCCGCACTGTGCCCAAAAACAGCTTGCTAGCGATGTTACGAGCGGGCGACTAGCCCGCCATCCATGCGATAGCGGCCGTGGGCCAGTACGGGGTCCACGGCCGTTGTGTTGTCCACGCCGTCCCGTGCCGCCCTGTGCTGGTCCCTCCCGCTCCAGTCCTGACAGAAGGAGCAACAATATGCTCGCGACCAGCCTCAGCGGCGTCACCAAGTTCTATGGCGGCCGGCAGATCCTGCGCGGCCTCGACCTCGCCGTGGACGAGCGCGCCCGCATCGGCCTCGTTGGCCCTAACGGCGCCGGAAAATCCACCCTCCTGCGCATCCTCGCCGGCCAGGAGGATGTCACGTCCGGCGAGCTGACGCGGCGCAAGGGCCTGCGCGTCGCCTTCCTGCCACAGCACATTCCCAGCGACGAGTGTGGTGCGTTAGATGTGGTGCTCGCCGGCCGGCCCGATCTCGCCGAGATCGAGCAGCGGCTCGCGGCCTGCGAGGCGGAGCTGGCCGCGCCGGAGGTAGCGGCTGATCTGGCGCGCATCGAGCGTGTATTGGCGCGGCAGGAGCAGCTCTTGCGGCGCTTCGAGGAGCTAGGCGGGCCAGGCTTCGCGGGCGAGGCGCGCAGCCACCTGCGCGCGCTGGGTCTCGCGGAGGAGGATATCGCGCTGCCGATGGCGGCGCTCTCCGGCGGCCAGCGCAAGCTGGTGGGGCTGGCGGCGTGCCAGGCGCAACGCCCCGATCTGCTGCTGCTGGATGAGCCGGAGACGCACCTCGATCTGCCTCACCGCGAGGGGCTGGAGCGTTTCATCCGCGCATTCGAGGGCGCGGTCGTCATCGTCTCGCACGACCGCTACCTGTTGGATGAGACGGTGGACACCATCGCCGAGCTGGAGAACGGGGCGATCACGCTCTGGCCGGGCAACTACTCAGCCTACACGCTGGCGCGCGAGGTGGCGCTGCTACGCCAGCAGCAGCTCTACGTCGCCCAGCAGAAGGAGATCGCCCGGCTGGAGGAGGCCATCGCGCGCTTCAAGCTCTGGGCGAGCATCGTCGTGGACGAGCGGCACATCAAGCAGGCCCGCAATAAGCAGCGGCAGATTGACGCGATGGAGAAGGTGGAGCGGCCGGTGCTTTCGCGCCGCAAGATGGGGCTGCGCCTGCGCAGCGCCGAGCGCGGCGGGCAGAAGGTGCTGGAGCTGCGCGACGCGACGGTGGCCTTCGGCGACGAGCCGGTGCTGCTGGGCGCGGACCTGCTGGTGCGGCGCGGCGAGCGCGTGGGGGTGGTCGGCGCGAACGGCGCGGGCAAGAGCGTGCTCGGCAAGGCGCTGACCGGCGAGCTGCCGCTGGCGGACGGCGAGCGCTGGATTGGGCCGAGCATCGCCCTCGGCTACTTCGCGCAGGGCCACGAGACGCTGGACGCGGAAGCTTCACCGCTCGATCACGTGCGCGCGGCCAAGCCGTTCAACGAGACGCAGGCGGTGTCGCTGCTGGGCCGGTTCCTCTTTCGCTACGAGCAGGTGCGCCAGCCGGTGCGCACGCTCTCCGGCGGGGAGCGCAGCCGCTTGCAACTGCTGCTGCTGATGCTGGGCAGCGCCAACTGTCTGATCCTGGATGAGCCGACGAACCACCTCGACATTGATTCGGCGGAGGCGCTGGAGGCGGCGTTGGAGGAGTACGATGGGACGGTGCTGGTGATCTCACACGACCGCTACTTCCTGGACCGCATCACGGATCGTATCGTGGAGGTGCGTGACGGCGAGCTGCACAGCTTCGAGGGCGGCTACAGCGCGTGGGTGGAGGCGAAGACGCCCAGGCCCGCGCCGCCGCCGCCGCCACCCGCACCGCCGGTTGCCAAGCCGGTCCAGCCGCCGGCACGCCGCGTGCGGGCGCAGAAGCGCTTTTGAGATGAGCGCCGGGACGCGGGGGATGGCGCTTGCCGCCGGGCGCCATCCTCACGCGCTGGCGAGGGAGCGAGGCGAGGCATGAATCCCTACGATGAGGTGCAGATCCGGCCGGTGCGCGTCGAGGATGCGGAGGCGATCTGGCGCATCACCGGGCAGCAGGGGGTGATGGAGACGATCCTGGCGCTGCCGAGCGACCGGGTGGAGCAGCGGCGGCAGGCGTTGGCAGAGCTGGGGCCGGATGACCACTGGTTCGTCGCGGAGGTGCATAGCACGGTGGTGGGGCTGGCGGGCCTGCGCGTCGGGCGCGGCCGGCTGCGCCACAGCGGGCATGTCTTTCTCTTCGTGGGCGCGGCGCATCAGGGCCGCGGCATCGGGCGGCGGCTCTTGGAGACGCTGCTGGACCTGGCGGACAACTGGCTGCTCTTGCGGCGCGTAGAGCTGACCGTCTTCGTCACCAACGAGCGGGCGAAGCGGCTGTATGAATCGCTTGGTTTCGAGGTGGAAGGCCAGCGCAAGCTGAGCGTGATCGCGGACGGCGCGCTCGCCGATGAGTGGCTGATGGCGCGCTATCGCTGACGCACGGCTGGCGCTCTACCTCTCTACCCCTCTACCCCTCGGCCCAAGGACTATGCGATCTAGCGGTCATAGGGCCAGTCGCGGCCGCCGTTGCCGGCAGGGCCGCCGCCGGTGGGGCGGCGCGGCGCGGCGTAGGTGCGGCGGCTGGGGATCGTGACTTCCATCGAGTGGCGCTGGAGCATGGAGCCGAGGCGGTCGAACTCGCCTGGGTCTACGTACTCGTTATCCTGCACGCGCTCGACGATGTCGCGGGCGGCCTGCATGAGATCGATGAGATGGGTCATGCGGTCGAACTGGGGCAGGAAAAGCCCAGCCATCATGATCATCATGATAATGACACTGACGCTGCCGCTAATGAGGCCGGCGAGCGTCTGCGGGGCATTGAGCGCGGCCAGGATTTGCTCGCTGGAAAGGGTTACGACGATCGAAGCGAAGAACTGAACGATGACCACCATAACGATGAAGAGCATACGCAGAGCCTTCATGACACACCCACCCCTCTACTATCTTCGTCCTCTTCGCCAGTGGCGCGATGCCGTTCCCTCACCCGCGAGCCGCGATAACGGGCGGGCGTGTGCCTAGTATACATGAAATGGAAGCAAAATGCACTGGGCGAGCGACTGATCGCGCGCCGTGGGCAAGGAGAGAGTCCGCACGTTTGCGTAGTGGGGCGAAGCGCCGCCCCTCCACAATCTGGAAAGGGCGGCGCCGTATAGGCTAAAAGCTGGAGCCGTACTGGGACGGGTTCTGCTCGAAGAGGGATTTGCACTCCGGCGAGCAGAAGTAGATCGTGCCCATCTGTTGCATGTTGACGGGGGCGGGCAGGGTGTTGCGGGCGGTGCGCTTGTCCACCCACATGCCGCAGACCGGATCCTGGGCGAAGTTCGGGTCGTTGCTGTGGTCGCTCTGATCGCCCGGCATCGGGCCTTCGTGCCGCGGTGTGGGCGAGTCCACCGGGTTTCGCGCGCCGGGGTTGGCCTGGTTCGTCTGGTCCATCTGATTGGTGGGGTCCATGGAAGCGTTCTCCTTCGATGGTTCTGTGATCATACGGGTGCGCGCATGTCGCGTACCTGGGGGTGGCGTCGCAAGGAGAGTGCCGGGTGTGAGGGTGGCAAGTGGCAAGTGGGATACGCTGTGTGTGGGATGGGGATCGCGTAGCCGCAACCGCATGCGCGGGTTGGAAGCAGAGCGTTTGTTGACGGGGCGCGCGGCGAGCGTATACTGGCATGGAAGCGGGCGATCAGGCGGCGGCGAGCGATGAGCGCGGTGCGGCGATGAGCGTTTGGTGGCGGGGCGACGCGGCGCGGCGATTCGACGGCGCGCTGCTGGCGGCTTTGGTTGTGCTGGTGGCGGCACTCGTCGGGTTGAGCGGGTCGAGCATTGGGGCGGTGACGGCTCGCACTGTGTCGCGGGTGGAGGTGGCCGGCGGGCGATATGCGGTGGAGGTGCGGCGGGATGTGGCGTATGGGCCGCTGCCGGAGGAGCGGCTGGACCTGTGCCGGCCGGTGGGAGCGGCGGGGGCGCGGCCGGGGGTGCTGCTGATCCACGGCGGCGGCTGGCGCAGTGGCGGCAGAGGGCAGTTCGCGGCGGAGTGCGCGCTGCTGGCCTCGCGTGGCTTCGTGGCGGCGACCATTGACTATCGGCTGGCGCCGCGCAACCGCTGGCCCGCGCAGCTCGTGGACGCGCAGCTCGCGGTGCGCTATCTGCGCGCGCAACGGGCCGCACTTGGGTTGGACGCGGGACGGCTCTGCGCGTGGGGTGAGTCGGCGGGTGGACACCTGGCGGCGTTCCTGGGCGTGTTGGCGGGGGGATGGCCGGGGGATGAGGCGGCGCTGTATGCCGGGGAGTCGCCGGCGGTCTCGTGTGTGGTGGATGTGCATGGGCCGGTGGACCTGACGCGCTGGCTGGCGACGGACGAGCAGCGCCACTATACGTATGGGCTGTTCGGCGACCGGCAGCCAGTGGATGGGATGGCGGCGCTGCGGGCGGCATCGCCTCTCTTCTATGTCTCGGCGGCGAGCGCGCCCACGCTGATCGCGCAGGGAACGGCCGATACGCTGGTGCCGGCGAGTCAATCCGAGGAGTTGCGGCGGGCGCTCGGCGCGGCGGGCGTGGCGGTGGAGTACGTGCCGTTCGCGGGCGGGCATAGCCTGGCGGCGCTGAGTCTGACGGAGCGGAAGGACTTGACGGCGCGGTGCGTGGCGTACCTGATGGCGCGTGAGCGGCCATAATAGGCGTCTGTAGGCATCAAGAAATCCGATATGGGGCATCACGCTATCGCATGGAAGAGCGGCTATACTGTGAGGCAGGATAGGAGGCAGTGGCCGGCGCGCGCGAGTGCGCGGGGGTCGCGGCCGGTGGGCTATACTGCCTGATGTCCCAACTATCCGGCTCATCAACGAGGATGCGGCCGCACTCCGCTCGCGGCGCGACCCCTCGCTCAGGACGTTCAGACAAAGGGGTGCAGACAGATGGCATCGCGATCTCGTTCCTCTCATTCCTCGCATTCCGCTTCTTCCGGCCGATCCGGCGGTGCGTCGTCTGATCCGTTCGGCGCACGCGCGACGCTGGCGACCGGGGCTGGCTCCGTCGCGTACTACCGCTTGGGCGCGATTGCGGGCGATGGTGTGACACCTGCCGAGGCGCTGCCGTTCACCGTGCGCATTCTGCTGGAGAACGCGCTGCGCAACGCGCACCTGGCGCCAGATCTGGTGAGCGAGGCGGATGTGCGGGCGCTGGCGCGTTGGCGGCCGAAGATGCCGCCAGCGCCGGGCGATCCCGAGGAGTTGCCGTTCATGCCGGCGCGCGTGATCTTGCAGGACTTCACGGGCGTACCGGCGGTGGTGGATTTGGCGGCGATGCGCGACGCCGTGAAAGAGATGGGCGGCGATCCGACGCGGGTCAATCCGCTGGTGCCGGCGGATCTGGTGATCGATCACTCGGTGCAGGTGGACGCCTTCGGCACGCTGACGGCCTTCCGCACGAACGTGCAGCGGGAGTACGAGCGCAATGGCGAGCGCTACGCGCTGCTGCGCTGGGCGCAACAGGCGTTCGCGGACTTCTCGGTGGTGCCGCCGGGAACGGGCATCGTGCATCAGGTGAACCTCGAATATCTGGGCAAGGTGGTGCAGACGCGGAACGGGGTGGCGTTCCCGGATACGCTGGTGGGGACGGACTCGCACACGACGATGATCAATGGGCTGGGCGTGCTCGGCTGGGGCGTCGGCGGGATCGAGGCGGAGGCGGTGCTGCTGGGGCAGCCGCTCTACCTGCTCAAGCCGGAGGTGATCGGCATCAAGCTGTCGGGCGCGCTGCCGGAGGGGGCGACGGCGACGGACCTCGTGCTGGTGGTGACGCAGATGCTGCGCGCGCATGGAGTGGTGGGGCGCTTCGTCGAGTTCGGCGGTGCGGGGCTGAGCTCGCTCTCGCTGCCGGACCGCGCGACGATCTCGAACATGTCGCCAGAGTTCGGCGCGACGGCGACGCTCTTCCCGGTGGATGACGAGACGCTGCGCTACCTGCGGCTGACGGGGCGGCCGGCGGAGCTGATCGATCTGGTGGAACGCTACACGAAGGAGCAGGGGCTGTTCCGCACCGACGCGATGCAAACGCCGGAGTTCGACGAGCTGGTGGAGCTGGATCTGGCGACGATCGAGCCGAGCCTGGCGGGTCCGCGCCGGCCGCAGGATCGCGTGGGGCTGGCGGGGGTGAAGCAGAACTTCCGCACGGCCTACCGGGAGCGGTTCGAGGATGTGGGGCCGCAGCCGAACGGGACGACGCTGGGCCGCTTCGAGAGCGAGGGTGGGCAACCGAACCCCCGGCCCCTTCCCTACGAAGGAAGGGGAGATGGGTCGGAGGATGGCGGGCACCGGCACCGGGCGACGGTGCGTTTCGGCGGTGAAGAGGTGCGGATGGCGGATGGGGCGGTGGCGATCGCGGCGATCACGAGCTGCACGAACACGTCCAATCCATCGGTGATGCTGGGCGCGGGGTTGCTGGCGAAGAAGGCGGTGGAGCGCGGCCTGAAAGTGTCCCCTACCGTAAAGACGAGCCTGGCGCCGGGCTCGCGCGCGGTGACGGATTACCTGAAGAACGCGGAGCTGCTGCCGTATCTGGAGGCGCTGGGCTTCCACGTCGTGGGGTACGGATGTACTACATGCATCGGAAACAGTGGACCGCTGTTTGAGCCGGTGGCAGAGGCGGTGCGTGAGGAGGATCTGGTGGTGGCGGCGGTGCTGTCGGGGAACCGCAACTTTGAGGGGCGCATCCATCCACAGGTGCGGGCGAGCTACCTGGCCTCGCCGCCGCTGGTGGTGGCATATGCGCTGGCGGGGACGATGGACCTCGATTTGACGAGCGAGCCGATCGGGCGTGATCCGAACGGCGACGCGGTCTACCTGCGCGACATCTGGCCGACGACGGGGGAGATCGCGGCGGCGATGGGCCAGGCGGTGACGCCGGAGGTGTTCGCGGCGGAGTACGCGCACGTCTTCGACGGCGACGAGCACTGGCGTGGCCTGCCGCTGCCGGAGGCGGGCAGCGGGCTGTTCGCGTGGGATGCGGATTCGACCTACGTGCGTAAGCCGCCATTCTTCGAGGGGCTGGCACCGGAGCCGCCGGCGCTGGCGGACATCACCGGGGCGCGGGTGCTGATCTCGGTCGGCGATTCGATCACGACGGACCACATCTCGCCGGCGGGGTCGATCCCGTCCACCAGCCCGGCGGGGCAGTATTTGCAGGAGCATGGGGTGACGCCGCGCGACTTCAACAGCTATGGGGCGCGGCGCGGCAACCATGAGGTGATGGTGCGCGGGACGTTCGCGAACATCCGGCTGCGCAATCTGCTGGCGGGCGGCAAGGAGGGGTATTACACGACCTACCTGCCGACGGGCGAGGAGACGACGATCTACGACGCCTCGATGCGCTATCAGGCGGAGGGGACGCCGCTGCTGGTGATCGCGGGCAAAGAGTATGGGTCGGGCAGCTCGCGCGACTGGGCGGCGAAGGGTCCACTGCTGCTGGGAATCCGGGCGACGCTGGCGGAGAGCTACGAGCGCATCCACCGCAGCAATCTGGTGGGGATGGGCATTCTGCCGTTGCAGTTCAAGCCGGGGGAGAGCCGGGAGTCGCTGAACCTGGCGGGCCGCGAGACGTACGACATCGTGGGGATCACTGGGGAGCTGAAGCCGCGGCAGGAGATGACGGTGCGCGTGCGCGGCGAGGACGGGGCGACGCGGGAGTTCACGGCGATAGCGCGGCTGGATAGCCCGATTGACATCCGCTACTACCGCAATGGGGGCATCCTGCAAACAGTGCTGCGCCGGCTGGCGGCGGAGCAGGGGAAGACGGAGAAGAAGAATTAACCGCGGATGTCGCAGAGGAGAACGAGAACGACCACAGAGGACACAGAGGGACACGGAGGAGGGAAGGGAACCGTTGTAGAGAGAGACAAAGGGGCGCGGCCGTGAACGGCTGGCGAGCGGGGATGGGGGCGTAAGTGCCCACGAGTGGGGTGTGGAGGCGAGCGTGGGGGCCGGATGGGAGACTGTCCGGCCCAGCTCGTTCGATGGGCATCGAAAGACATTGCCGTTTTTGCCGCTTTTCGGCAATGTTTCGATGACCGATTCGGCGGGAGCGCTGAATTCAAGGGAGTTCGCGGGGATCGGCAACGTGACGTTTCGTGTTCTGGGTGGCAAAAGCGGCAAGAATGTGGCAAAAACGGCAAGGGTCGCGGCAAGGTGATGACCGATTCCGGCAAGGAGTAGCGCAGAGACGAGGAGCTGGGCGGGCGTTGGCGTGGCCGGCAATTGGCACCATGCACCGCACTGGCGGGCCGCACCGGCGAAGTTCGTGCGGAGCATGAGGAAGGGCTGAGGCGGCAATGAGCTGAGAGATGGCGCGTTGGGATGGGACATGGGTAACCGCCTCACAAACCACGATGTGCCGGCGCGGGCCGTGGGATGCTCTCTCCCGCTGGCGCGGTTGCCAGCAGAGAGGGAGAGGAGCGGCAGCGTGCGAGAGCAGCGGCACAGGGCGACCACATTATTATAGAATTTTATTTCTCATTTGTCAATGAGACGAGGATGGGGACATGCGGCTGTGATCGGATGACGCGGCTTGTGGAATCGCTCAGGTCTGCCGCCCTATTAACAGCAGACCTGAGGAGAGGGGTGGCGCTGGCGAGAGCGAGCGATCTCACGGTTGCAAGGGGTGCGACACCGCTGGCGGTGTGTCATGCGTGGAGATCGGCGGCGTGCCAGCGGGCATCAGGGCCTGGGCGATGCTCTCGGCCCAGGTGTTGATGTCATCCCAGTCGCGGAAGTCGCCATCGGGAGCCTTCACGGCTTTGACGATCATGCGCTCGGTGAAGGAGAGGTCGTGCCGGTCGAGGGAGCCGACGAAGGTGCGGTGGCCGCGGGGGTGGATGGCAGCCTGGAACTCGGCGATCTCTTTTGGGTCCACTGATGGTGTGTCGCCGAGTGGGCCGCTGCTGAACAGCCAGACGGGGCGCGCGGCCAGCTCGTCGCAATGCCGGCGCACGAACTCGGTCGCCTCTTTCAGCCACGAGCCGAAGTAGATGGCGCTGCCGAGGATCACGGCCTCGTAGGCGACCGGGTTCTCGACGGCGTGTACCGGTTGGACGATGACCTCCCGCCCGTGGCGGTGGAGTGTGGCGGCGATGCGCTCCGCGATGTCCTGGGTTGATCCGTGCTTGCTGGCGTAGGTGACGAGGATGGGCATCTCAGGCTCCTTTCGGTCGTGTCGCTCGTATGAGCCAGGTCGAGATGGTCAGCCCGACCAGGATCGCGATGTCTACAACGGCGCCGAATGGGGCGTCGTTCCACCACATGATGCAGAGAAGCAGCGACAGGAGGGCGGCCACGGCGGCTGCCGTCCGCCACCAGGGGCTTGACATGGCGAGGCCCGCCGCGGCGGCGAGGAAGATGAGCGCTGCGGCCAGCCAGAGGATGCCGAGGCCGGCGACGAGCGGGGATGCGGCCGTGAGGTGGGGCGGAAGCGTGGGTATGTTGGATACGGCATTGAACTGCCCCAACTGCCAGACGGCGGCGAAGCCCATGGCGTGGATCAGCCCGTGCAAAACGAAGAGGGCGACGACGAGGTAGCGACCGAGAGATTCCAGTGGACGGTATTCGGCGTGTGCCGCCGAGAACTCGACGCGCATAGTGAGCCTCCTTGGGGGCTATTCCGGTTGCTGCGTTGGCGGCGGGATGCGCCGCGCACAGTGGAGTATGGACGCCGGGGCTCCCATTGCGGTCACAGGAAGGCGCGCGAGCCTCACGACTGGCTTTCGTGTGCTTTCCACGGTCAGTCTAGTCTGGGTTGGTGGGGAGGCCGAGGGCAGTGCGGGCCCAGCGGGTGAGGAGGACAGGGTCTTCGAGGATGTCGGCGGGGACTTCGTAGTAGTTGACGAGGGTCTGGCGAGGGTTGGGGTGGAAGGGGCGCATGCCGTGGCGCTCGTAGTCCGCGCGGGTGGCGGGAGTGGTCTTGAAGTAGAGGCGGCCGCCGGAGGAGATGGCGAAGAAAGCGCCGTGATGATAGAGGCCATACGCGCCGAACATGGGGCGGGCGATGATGGGGCCGAGCGCGCGGAGCTGATCGACCACGAAGGCGGTGAACTCGTCGTAGGGCATAGATGCGCCTTCTGTTTGTGAGGTGCGACAGAGGCGGATGAGCGGTGGATGGCTAGGGCGCGGTGGACGGTGTGGAGGTGGGATCGGAGGTGGGCAGGCGCAGGGCGTAGAGCAGGGTGGCGATGGGGAGGAAGAGCGCGAGCAGGCCAATGGGGCCGTCGTTGAAGCCAAAGGCGTCGCAGCCGTAGGCGCTGAGGGGGAGCGCGAGGGCGATGGCTAGCGCCCAGATTCCCTGGTGTCGGCGGACCGCCGAGATGAAGGCGGCAATTCCCACGATGAGCATGAAGAGCGCGGCAATCTCGCCGGCCGCGCCAGCGAGGATAATGAACCAGACCGCGCCGGGGAATCGCTCCTGGTTGACGTTGATCAGCGCGCCGTGCAGCGAGACCTCGACGCTGAGCGCGACGGGAACGGCCAGCAGCACGAGCGCGGCGAGCGAGGGCCAGAACACGATGCGTCGCATGGAGAACACCTCCTGCCACCAGCGGCGATACCAAGCTGGTGCCACAGACTATAGCACCGCAGTGCGGCAGGTGAAAGATCAGCCGCACTGCGGTGAGAAGGCGAGGTTTGGGCGATTCGCGCCGGCGGCGCAAACACTTGGGGTATCTCGCTGCATCGTACTGGCCGGTGGGAGGATGCTGTGGCTCCCACGTCAGAAAGGGTGTCGGGATGGCATGGCAGAGAGAGCGTATCGAGCCCGCGACGGCTTCCACCCGCGCGGTGGCTGCGGCGGGGATGGCCGGGATGGCGGGAGCGCCGGGGACGCTGAAGGGACCAGAGGTGATGGATCGCGAGGAGTTCCTGCGGCTGGTGGAGCAGCACACGCCGGCGCTGCTGCGTGTGACGGCGGCGCTGGTGGGCTTCGCGGATGCGGAGGACGCGGCCCAGGAGGCGGCGCTGCGGGCGTGGCAGGCGCGGGAGAGCCTGCGCGACGCGGAGGCGCTGCGGCCGTGGCTGATGCAGATCGCGGTGAATGTGTGCCGGCAGTGGCAGCGCGGGCATTTCGGCACGGTGCGGCGCACGCAGCTGCCGCTGGGGTCGGAAGAGACGGAGCGGCTGGCGGCGCTTGGGACGGAGCCGGGGGCCTTAGGACACGCGCGGTCGCTGGATCTGCGCCAGGCGATCAACGATCTGGAGGCGGACCTGCGGATGGTGGTGCTGCTGCGCTACTACGCGGGGATGGACGCGACGGAGATCGAGGCGGCGATAGGCGTGCCGGCGGCGACGGTGCGCACACGGCTGCGGCGGGCGCTGTCGCTGCTGCGGCAACGGCTGCGCGATTCGGGGCGGCAAGAGGCGGTTGGGGGGACGTGAGACGGCCGGTGTGGGTGGGATCGCGGCACTGAAGTGCCGGCGTACGGTCAGTGGGGGCTGAGGCCTCAGAGACGTGACGAGTGATGAGGAGATGCGCGGTATCCACAGCAAGCGGATGCCGGGCGCGCAGATAGAAGAGGCTGGATGATGAGCCAGGAACACGACGAGACGATGACGGGCGGCGGGGAGGCTGAGCCGCTGCCACGCGAACTGGAGGGGATACAGCGGGAGATCGCGGCGGATGGGGTCGCGTGGGCGCGGGATGTGCCGCGGGCCGAGGAGTTCAATGCGCGGCTGCGCGCGGCGCTGGAAGGCGCGGATACGCGCGTGGCGAGCCGGCCGCTACGGACGGTGGAGCTTGCGACGACGAGCGCGGAGCTGCCGGCGGTCAGTGTGCGGCACGTGGCGCAGGGGCCGGGCCGGCTCGGCCGAATCGGCGGGCTGGTGGCGGCGGTGGTCGTGGTGGGGCTGCTGGCGAGCGTGTTCGCGCTGCTGGCGAGCCACGGTGGCACGTCGGTGGGGAATCCCGGCGATGACGGTCCAGGGCTGCGTGTGGCGGCGACCTACACGGGGCAGCCGGGACTGCCGGTGGTGGCGCCGAGCGATCCGCGCGTGGTCTACGAGTATGCGGACAACCGCCAGGGTCCGGTGCTGCGGCGCAGCGACGACGGCGGGGCGACATGGAGTGATCTGGCGATTCCCGGAGCGAACACTACGGGCGCATCGGTGAGCGCGCTGCACCTGGGGGTGAATCCGGCGGATGCGTCGAATGTGTTCCTGCGGGCGGACCTGGGCTTCGCGCGTGGGGATCCGAACGGATGCCCGGCGGACGCGACGCAGAAAGGCGCGATTTGCCCGCGTGAATATTACAGCACGGACCGGGGGGCGCATTGGAATGTGCCGCGGCTGCCAGTGCCGGGAACGCTCTTCGACGGCGGGGTGTTCTTCTTCTACCCATCGTGGATCTTGCAGGCGCAGGGCAGCCGACTCTACGCGGGGATGCTGAATAGCCCAACGGCGCTGGCGACGGCTGCGGACATCCGCATCGCGAGCACGGAGGATGGGGGGAAGACGTGGCGGCTGGCAGATGCCGGGTTGGCGGCGCAGGGGCTGCACGTCTGTGACTACCTCGCGGCACCGCACGGGGAGACGCTCTTCGCGCGGACGGCGGACGTGTGCTCGAGCAGCGATCCCAATACGCTGCCGACGGCGCGGCGGCTGTGGCGCAGCGACGACGCGGGCGCGCACTGGACGGAGGTGACGGTGACGCGGGGACCGGTGGCGCGGGCGGACGTGGCGCTGGTGGCGGCGAGCACGAGCGACACCGCCGGGCAGGTGACACTGTTCGCGTCGGTTCCGGATGCGAGCGGCGTGAAGACGTTCTACGCGAGCACGGACAGTGGGCAGAGCTGGGCGCCGGCGCCGGCGAAGGCGGGGTTGCCTGGGGAGGCGCACGCGCTGCAGACGAGTCTCGCGACGCTGGCGGACGGCTCGCTGGTGGTGGCGTTCGCGACCGAAAAGGTCTCGGCGGCCGGGGCGGTGACGGTGGCGTGTTATGCATGGAGGCCAGGGCTGCAAGGCTGGGCGCGCGTGACGCGACCAGTGAAGCTGGGACAAGGAACGCCTAATGTGTTCGTCACGGATGGCGGGCAACGGGTGGTGACGCTCTCGTCGCCGGATGATCTCTCGAGTAGCCCGACGTTCAACATCGTGCGCTTCGGATGAGGCGAGCCAGAGGTTGAAACGGTGACATCGCCGCCATAGGTAAATTGATGGCCGGTCCTCGCTACCACCGCATGTGGTGAGGTCCGGCCGTCGCGCGCTATGATCCGGAGCAGGGAAGCGGGCGCCGGCCGGGAGGGACGAGCGATGGCGGAGCCGGATGATCAGGTCGCGGACGAGGCGGCGGAAGCGCGAGTGGAGCGGGGTGAGCTGCCGGATGTGCCGGCGAGCGTCGGGCGCCGGCTGACGCGGCGGCAGAAGCTGGCGCGCGGGGGTGGGGCGGCGCTGGCGGTGCTGCTGGCGGTGACAGTGCTGGCGGCGCAGATCGGCCTGTTGCGAGCGCCGGACGTGGGAGCGATCTGGCGGGATGCGCGGGCGCAGATTCAACTGCTGGGTGTGCCGCGGCTGGAGCGGGCGACGATCACGCCGGGGCGATGGCAGATGGCGGCGGGCGCGGGGTGGGAACAGATCGCGCTGCCGGGCGTGGAGGATGGGACGCTGCGCTTTTTCTGGGCGGCGCCCGACGATGCGGCGACGGTCTACGCCTGTCGGGGTGTGGCCGGCCGGGAGGCGGTCAATCCAGATGTTGGGCCGATTACGCTGTGGCGCACGCGCGATTCGGGGCGGACGTGGCAGCGGTTGCGGACACCGGCGGTGACAGGGCGGTATTGCAGCGTGATGACCGCGCCGGACGCGCCGCGACGATTGTTCGCGCAGGCCGAGAATGCGAGATGCACGTCGGCGAGCGCGCTGACGAGCGACGACGACGGCGATACGTGGCAGGTGGCGGAGTTGCTGCCGCCACTGCCGGCGCATGCGGATCAGTGTGAGGTAAATGTGTGGAGCACGGCGCATACGCTGTACGTGACGTACAGCACGCAGTTCAATGGCCGGAACGTGCGGCAGGGAGATGCCACGACCTTTGCCTACAACCTGACGACAGTGGAGTATCGCAGCGGCGACAATGGGAAGACGTGGACGAAGGACTGGGAGACGACAACCGACTCGCTCCATCCCGCCGTTCAGCTGGAGACACCACGCTTCAGCGCCTATAGCGTACACGCGGATGGGAAGAGCGAGGTGCAGGCGACGCACCGCCAGGATGCGGATGGGAAGATGGAGACGATTCTGTGGACGACGAGCGACGCCGGGCAGAATTGGCATGCGCTGGGTCGGCTGCCGGACATGTATGCTCCCTGGCCGGTCTTGGGTGTGCGGTCGGTCGAGCCGACGCGGGGGCATCCGATCTACCTGACGCAAAGCGCCGCCGAGCCGGGGATGCTCTTTCGCGTGCGGGTCGCGCAGATCAGCGATGGGGCGCACTGGGCGCCGCTGCCGCCGTTGCCCGTGCCGGGGGCGACGGTGGACCGGCTGGGTATCACGCGGCTGCTGGGGGTGACGACGGGCGGGAAGCTGCTGGCGCTGGGCGTGGGGCCGGGGGAGCGGGTGCCGGGCGAGGGCGATCAATCGGTCCTCAATCACGAGCCGTCCAGCTTCGGGAAGCACCTGTGGCTATGGGATGCGGGCGCGGGACGGTGGACGTCCTACGCGACGCCGATACTGCCCTCTGATGGGCAATGTCCGGATGTGTGCTGGGATGGTCAGGTCTCGGTTGGGGATGGGCCACAAGGGGCAGGGGACATATCTGTGGCTGCGGGGCGATTCCCCAGAAGGGCATCAGGCGCTCTATCGGATGTATCTGCCTGATGTGTGAGGGGCAAGGCATGCGGGCTGGCGCGGCTATCAATGGCCGGCGGACGCTAGGTGAGGCATGATATACTGCGACGCGCGAGGCGCCGTCCGGTGTTCTTTCCGGCAGCCAGTGCGAGAGACGATACAAAGACGACACGACGAGATACAGACGAAGCGGGGATGGCATGGCACGTAGCGCATCACGCTCCTCGGCATCCGCGCGGACGGCGCGGGGGAGCGAGCTGGAGCGGTTTCCGTTCAATAAGGTGCTGATCGCCAATCGGGGCGAGATCGCGGTGCGGATCGTCCGCGCCTGCCGCGACCTGGGACTGGGGTCGGTGGCGGTGTTCAGCGACGCCGACCGCGACGCGCCGCACGTGCGTATGGCCGACGAGGCGGTTCACCTGGGGCCGGCGCCGTCCAGCGAGAGCTATCTGAACGTGGGGAAGATTCTGGACGCGGCGCGCACCACGGGGGCCGGAGCGATCCATCCAGGGTACGGTTTTCTGGCGGAGAACGCGGAGTTCGCGGACGCCTGCACGGCGGCGGGGATCGTGTTCGTGGGGCCGCCGGGGCAGGTGATGCGGGACTTAGGCGAGAAGACAGCGGCGAAGCGCATCGCGGTGGCGGCGGGCGTGCCGATTGTGCCGGGGTATAACGCGGGGCTGGAGAGCGCGGCGCAGGCGCGGCAGATCGCGGCGGAGATCGGCTATCCGGTGCTGCTCAAGGCGGCGGCGGGCGGCGGCGGCAAGGGCATCCGCTTCGTGCGGGGCGCGGAGGAGCTGGAAGCGGCGCTGCGGCTGGCGAAGAGCGAGGCGGCGAGCGCGTTCGGCGACGATACGGTGTATCTGGAGAAGGCGGTGGCGCCGGCGCGGCACATCGAGGTGCAGATCTTTGGCGATACGCACGGGAACGCGATTCACCTGGGCGAGCGCGAGTGCTCGATCCAGCGGCGGCATCAGAAGCTGCTGGAGGAGTCGCCCTCGGTGGCGCTGGATGCGGAGCTACGCGGGCGGCTGACGGGCGCGGCAGTGGCGCTGGCACGGGCGGCGGGGTACGTCAATGCGGGGACGGTGGAGTTCCTGCTGGGGCCGGATAGGAGCTTCTATTTCCTAGAGGTGAACACGCGCTTGCAGGTGGAGCATCCGGTGACGGAGCTGCGCACGGGGATGGATCTGGTGCGCGAGCAGTTGCGGGTGGCCGCGGGGCTGCCGCTCTCGGTGACGCAGGAGGAAATTGTGTTCCGGGGGCATGCGGTGGAGGCGCGCATCCAGGCAGAGGATGCGCTGAACCGCTTCATGCCGGCGACGGGGAGCATCGCGGGGCTGCACGAGCCGCTGGGGCCGGGCGTGCGTGTGGATAGCTTCATCTACGACGGCATGCGCGTGCCGCTGTATTACGACTCGCTGCTGGCGAAGCTGATCTGCTGGGGCAGCGACCGGACGGAGGCGCTGGCGCGGCTGCGGCGGGCGCTGGAGGAGTTCACGATCGCGGGGGTGCGGACGACGGTTCCGTTCCACGAGTGGCTGGTGCGGCAGCCGCGTTTCCTGGCGGGCGATTTCTCGACGGACTTCATCGCGGAGGAGTGGCACCCGGAGGTGGAAGCGGAGGCCGAGGCGGGAGCGGAGGATGGCGCGACGGCGGATGGGGGGGATGCGCTGGCGCCGGAGGAGCTGGCGGCGCTGGTGGCGGCGCTGGTGACGCAGGAGGCGGACGCGCGCGAGGCGCAGCGGCGGCGCGGGGCAGCGAACGGCGGCGGGACGGCCGCGGATGGCTCACGCTGGCGCGCGGCCGGACGGCGCGCGGCGATGGGAGGATGGTGATGGCGGAGCCTATTGCGGTGATGTTCAGTGGGGGGAAGGACTCGATGCTGGCGTTGGACCGCGCGGTACGGGCGGGGAATGACGTGCGGCGGCTGGTGACACTCTACGATGGTCCGTCGGGGCGGGTGCGCTTTCATGGGGTGCCGGTGGCGGTGATGCGGGCGCAGGCGGAGGCGCTGGGTATCGAGAGCCGGATGTACGCGACGACGGCGGAGACGTTCGAGGCGGCATTCCTACGGGCGCTGGAGGAGCTGCGGGCGGATGGATTCGGCGCGGTGGTGTTCGGCAATATTCACCTGGCGGACGTGCGGGCGTGGTATGAGGAGCGGGTGCGCGCGGCGGGGCTGGCGCACGTGGAGCCGATCTGGGGCGAGGAGCCGGGGCGGCTTGCGCGCGAGGTGGTGGCGCGAGGGCATCGGGCGCTGCTGACGTGCGTGGAGGAGGCGCGGGCGGATGCGGCATGGCTGGGGCGAACGCTGACGGAGGAGCTGATCGGGGCGTTCGAGCGGCGCGGCATTGATGTGTGCGGGGAGCGTGGGGAGTATCACACGCTGGTGACAGATGGGCCACTGTTCGCGCGGCCACTGGCGGTGCGGACGGGCGCGACGCGGGCGGAGGCGGGCTTTCGGATGCTGGACGTACAACTAGCGCCGCCGGAGGCCACGGACACGTAGGGTGTACGCGGGCGTGGCGTGGCGTGGCATGCGCGACATATTGAGGGCGGGTGATAGGCTGGATGCCGTCGGATACAAGGGTGCTGTGAAGGCTGGAAGGCAGGCGGTATGGATCTGACACAGATATTCAAAGACTTGACAGGGCAGCTCGCCAACTGGGTGGAGGTCGCGGCGGCGGTGATCATCGGCATCGCGGCGTTGGAGGCGACGTTGCGGGCGCTGCTGGTGTTCGTGCGGCCGCGCCTGCCGCCGGAGGCGAAGGAGGAGCTGCGGCTGGGGCTGGCACGCTGGCTGGCGGTGGCGCTGGAGTTCGAGCTGGCGGCGGACATCCTGCGGACGGCGATTGCGCCGACACTCCAACAGATCGGGCTGCTGGCGGCAATCGCGGCCATCCGGACGGCGCTGAACTACTTCTTGCAGAAGGAGATCGATCGGGCGCTAGCGCGTGAACAGGGAACGGCGCCGGTGGTGGCGCGGGGCGGGCGGCCGTTCGGGTCGCTGCTAGATGGCCGTCCAAGCGCGACGGATGCAGGTGAGCCGGCGGAGCCGGGGCAGCAGCATGGTTCCAGATAGCCTCTTCGATCTCGGCTTCTGGGCGGCGGCAATCGAGCTGGTGGGCGGGCTGATCATCGTCGGCTATGTGGTGGTGGCGCTTTGGGCGGTGGCGCGGCGGGCGCCGGAGCGGGCGCGGCTGCTGGTGGCGGAGGGGGTGATCGCGGGGCTGAGCTTCAAGCTGGCGGGGACGCTGCTCAAGACGATCCTGATCCATTCGTGGGAACAGCTCGCTATGTTCGTGGCGATCTTCGTCCTGCGCTTCGTGTTGAAGCGGTTCTTCGAGTGGGAACTGGCGCGGGCGCGGCGGAGCGAGCGGACGGGCTGAACGGGCGGGGCATGCAAGTTGCGGGAACACCGGGCACGCGCGGCGACGAGTGTTTCACGTGAAACATTGGGCAAGAGCAGCCGTATCGGCGGAAGGGAGTCATCGAGATGGATCGTGACGTCGGCCAGTCCAACGAGCATGTCTCGTCGCAGCAGCGGGCGGGTGAGATCGCGTACCTCTTGCAGCAGGCGCAGGCGGAGTGTCGAGCGGATATCGAGAAGGTGGAGGATGGCCGGGCGAAGGAACTTTTCGGGCGGATCGCCGGCTATCTCGACGTCGCCATTCAGGCGCTCTACAGCTATCAGGGTGGCCAACCCGTGCGGCAGGAGAAAATTCTGCACTGATGCCGTCACAAGGGAGATGTGCCAGGCCGCATGCGCTCCGCCGCTATGCGGCCCCACTCCATCACGTGTGCGCCTGGTACAGCTCTTGCATACACGCCCATTAGAACACCCGTCATGACGCGGCATCCGAGGCCGAGCGCGAGGGCGACCGCGACGGGGAATGGAAACGGACCGGCGTGTGGGCAATGTGAGAGACACGGATCTGGATGCCGTGAAGCCGGGGATGGAGGTGGAGGCGGCGGGTGGCGACTTGGGTGAGGGCGATGTGACGCCGCCCAGGGTCGCGGAGGTCAAGCGCGACCGGCGCGGCAATTTGCGGACGCTGATGGTGCGGAAAGGGCTGATCTTCAAGAAGGAGATCGCCGTGCCGGCGGATCGCATCCAGCAGGTGGAGCGGACACCGGCACATGAGACGGCCGAGGATGCGCCGGAGGATGGGGGAGAGGATGCGCCGGGGAAGGTGACGATTGACGCGGGCGCACGCGAGATTGACGCGCTCGGCGTGGGCGGAAAGGACCGGCTGGCGCACGAGCGGGTGGTGCGGCGGCGGGGCGATCTGATTGGCGAGGTGGAGGAGACGCTGCCGACGACTGAGGGTCTGCGGCGCAAAGAGGCGGAGACGGCGGCGCGCGGCCGAGCGCGACTGGAGGAACTGGAGGATGAGGGGCAGGACGCGCGGAACGGTGGGCAGCCTGGGGCGGCCGCACCAGCGCGGACAGCATTCACGTTGCGCACGCTCGGGCCGGGTTTCCTCTCAGGGATGGCGGGCAACGATGCGACGGCGGTGACATCGTACTCGGTGAACGGAGCGACGAACGGCTACGGTCAGCTCTGGCTGATGCTGATCTCGACGCCGCTGTTCCAGGCGGTGCAATATGCCTGCGCCAAGATGGGGCGCGTCACCCAGATGGGTCTGGCGGAGCTGCTGCGCGAGCACTACGGGCGCACGGTCGCCGCGGCCGCGTCGCTCGTGTTGATCCTGGCGAATCTGGCGCGGATCGCCGGCGATCTGGTGGCGGTGGGCAGCGGCCTGGAGCTGATCACCGGTGTCGCGTGGCAGTGGTTCATCGTGCCGGTGGCGGTCGCGCTCTGGTATCTGACGGTGTACCAGAACTTCGGCACGATCAAGAAGGTATTTCTGGTAATGAGCCGGGCCTTCGCGGCTTATCTCATCACCGGGATCGTATCGCATCCGGACTGGGGGCACGTGCTGGCCGGCACGTTCGTACCGCACGTGGGGCGGGATTTCGCCAGCGTCAGCAGCGCGGTGGCGCTGCTGGGCGCGACGGTCTCACCCTATACGATGTTCTGGCAGGCACGGGGCGAGAAGGAGGAGCGGCGGCCGGGCCGGCCGCAGCGGCAGTTCCAACTGGCGGCGCTCGACATCGCCGCCGGGACGGTGAGCGGCAATGTGGTGGCGTATTTTATCATCGTGAGTACGTCGGCCACCCTCTTCGCGCATCACCGGACCATCGCGACCGCCGCGGACGCGGCGCGGTCGCTGGAGCCGCTGGTGGGGCCGTTCGCCAAGTACCTCTTTGCCATCGGGCTGATCGGCGCTGGCGTCGTCGCCATTCCGGTGCTGCTGGCGAGCACCTCTTATGCGGTATCGGGCACGTTCGGCTGGGCGGCGAGCCTGTGGAAGAAGCCCTGGCAGAACGAAGGCTTCTATCTGATCCTGACGGTGGCGCTGGTGGCGAGTTTGATCGTGGCGCTGCTGGGGGTGAACCCCATCGGGCTGATGTTCGGCGCGAACGTCTTGCAGGGGATCCTCTCGCCGGTGCTGGTGATCTTCCTCATCCTGGTAGGGAACAACCGGCGTGTCATGAAGCAACACCGGCTCGGTATGATCACAAACGTCTGTCTGGTCATCACGGCGCTGCTGATGAGCGCGGCGGCGATGCTCTTCTTCTATGGCCTGCTGACGGGTCACGGTGGGTAGTGCGGGGGTCACTCGCTCACCCTCTGGTATGGGATGTGCGCTGCTGAACCGAAGTGTCGCGCGAGGAGTGCGCACGGCGCATGTTCCAGGCAGAGAGGGAGAATGAATGCTCTATGTCTGATCGTCGCGAGCGGGAGCTGGATGCGGTCGAGCCGGGGATGCGGGTCGAGACGACGGATGGAGACCTGGGCGAGCATGACATCACAAGGCCGGTCGTCAAGGATGTCATGCGCTCTCCGGGCGGGGATGTGGAGAAGGTAATCGTCGAGAAGGGCGCCATCTTCAAGAAGACGCTCGCCGTACCGCCTGGCCGTGTCGAGGAGGTGCGTCCGGAGGACGAACGCGGGGATGGTGGCCGCGGCTCGCTGACGATCACTACCAATCCGGGCGAGGTGGACACGCTCACGCCGGCTGGCACGGAGGAGCTGCCAGCGCGCGGGCCGGCTAATCCGGGCGATGACGACGATTCGCTGCTGGGCGAGGTGCAGGAGGAGGTGCCGACGGTGGAGGGCCTGCGACGCAAAGAGGCGGAGACGGCGGCCAGCGCGGCGTGGCAGACGCGGGCGACGGCGGATAGCTCGCGCGAGCAGGGCAGGCTTGAGCATACCGCCACGCGGGAAGAACGCCAGCAGTTGGGGGAGCGGGAAGGTCGCGGAGGCTTCAGTCTGCGCAGCCTGGGGCCAGGGTTCCTGGCGGGTATGTCTGGCAACGATCCGACGGCGGTGACGGCTTACGCGGTGAACGGGGCGATGAACGGCTACGGCCAGCTCTGGCTGATGCTGCTGGCAACGCCGCTGTTCCAGGCGGTGCAGTACGCCTGCGCTAAGATCGGACGGGTGACGCAACTGGGTCTGGCAGACCTGCTCAGCGCCCACTATGGACGGCGCATGGCGGGCATGATCGCTGGGCTGCTGGTGGTGGCGAACGTCGCGCTGATCGCCGGTGATCTGACGGCCATCGGCAGCGGCATCGAACTGGTGACGGGCGTGCGCTGGACGTGGTTCGTCGTGCCGGTGGCGGTCGCGCTCTGGTATCTGACGGTCTATGAGAACTTCGGCATGCTGAAAAAGGTCTTCGTGGTGATGAGCCTGGCCTTCGTGGCCTATATCGCGACGGGCGTGCTCGCCCATCCGCAGTGGGGGCACGTGCTGGCCGGCACGTTCGTACCGCACGTGGGGCGGGATTTCGCCAGCGTCAGCAGCGCGGTGGCGCTCTTGGGCGCGACGCTGACGCCATATAGCATGTTCTGGCAGGCGCAGGGCGAGAAGGAGGAGGCGCGGCCGGGGCCGCTGCCGCGTCAGTTGCGTCTGGCCGCGCTAGATGTCGGCACGGGAACGCTCGGCGGCAATGTGGTGGCGTATTTCATCATCGTGAGCACGTCGGCCACCCTCTTCGCCCATCATCGCACGATCACGACGGCGACGGACGCCGCCCGCGCGCTGGAGCCGCTGCTAGGGCCGTTCGCGAAATATCTGTTCGCGGCGGGGCTGATCGGCGCGGGGCTGGTGGCGATCCCCATCTTGCTGGCGAGCACATCCTATGCCGTCTCAGGCACATTTGGCTGGACGGCGAGCCTGTGGCGCAAGCCCTGGCAAAGCGAGGGGTTCTACCTGATCCTGACGGCGGCGCTGGCGGCAAGCCTGGTGGTCGCGCTGCTGGGGATCGATCCGCTCCAGCTCATCTTCTGGGCGAACGTGCTGCAAGGGGTGCTGGCGCCGGTGCTGGTGGTGGTGCTGCTGCTGGCCGGCAACAACCGCGCTGTGATGCGCGGGCGGCGGTTGGGATGGCCGACCAACGTGCTGCTGGGGATTGCGGCGGCGGTGCTGATCGTGGCGGCGGCGCTGTTCTTCTACGGGCTGGCGACGGGGCAGGGCGAATGAGGCGTGTCGTCTTGAACGCGCACATGACGGACGAGGCGGCTCCTGCCGACGTGCCTGTCGGACGAGGCATGCCTCGCCCCTACGCCCGCTGACGCTGTCCATAGCTTCGATATTCGCTCTCTCGCAACGATAAGGAGTGTCAAGGAGTGTCTCAGATGCCGGCCAACCGCGAGCGCATTCGCCGCACGGCGCACGACGTGTTCGATTACGACCGGCTGCGTCCGGGGCAGGAGGCGGCGATTCAGTCCATCGTCGAGGGGCGCGATACGCTGGCCGTGATGCCAACCGGGTCCGGCAAGTCCGCCATCTACCAGATCGCGGGCACACTGCTGCCGGGACCGACGGTGATCATCTCGCCGCTGATCGCGCTGCAGCGCGATCAGGTGGAGGCCATCGAAGCACAGGACGCGGGGCGGGTGGCGCTGATGAACTCGACACTTTCGGCGGATGAGCGGCGCGAGACGTTCGCGGCGCTGCATGGGCGCAAACTGGATTTCATCCTGCTGGCGCCGGAGCAGTTCGCGGCGGACGACACACTGGAGCGGGTGCGCGCGGCGCGGCCGGCGCTCTTCGTGGTGGATGAGGCGCATTGCATCAGCGAGTGGGGGCACGACTTCCGGCCGGAGTACCTGCGGTTGGGAGCGGTGATCGCGACGTTGGGGCATCCGGCGGTGCTGGCGCTGACGGCGACGGCCTCGCCGCCGGTGCGCGCGGAGATTCTGGAACGGCTGGGCATGCGCGATGCGCGCGTGATCGTGCGTGGGTTCGACCGGCCGAATATCTGGCTGGGTGTGGAACGCTACGAGGATGAGCCGGCAAAGCTGCGCGCGCTCATTGAGCGGGTGGGCGAGGCGGAGCGGCCGGGGATCGTCTATGCGGCGACGCGGCGGCACGCGGAGGAGGTGGCGGCGGCGCTGCGCGAGCGCGGCGTGGTCGCGGCGCACTACCATGCCGGGCTGAAGGCCGACGAGCGCGAGCGCATCCAGGACGACTTCATGGAGGACCGGGTGGAGGTGATCGTGGCGACAACGGCCTTCGGCATGGGCGTGGACAAGGCGAACGTGCGCTTCGTCTATCACTATGACATCAGCGACTCGATGGACTCCTACTATCAGGAGATCGGGCGCGCGGGTCGCGACGGCGAGCCGGCCGAGGCGATCCTGTTCTACCGGCCGGCGGACCTGGGCCTGCGGCGCTTCTTCGCGGGCGGCGGGCAGGTGAGCGCGGACGAGGTGACGCGCGTGGCCGAGTGTGTACGCGAGCATCCGGGACCGATGGATCCCAAGGAGATTCAGGAGGAGACGGGCCTCTCGCAGACGAAGCTGATGACGGCGATCAACCGGCTGGAGGAGATCGGCGTGGTCGCGGTGCTGCCGACGGGCGAGGTGGAGATGGCCGAGCAGCCGCCGGACCTGGGCGAGGCGGCCGAGGAAGCGACGGCGGCGGCGGCACGCTATAAGCAGTTCTCGCGGTCGCGCATCGCCATGATGCAGGGGTATGCGGAGGTTCACGACTGCCGGCGGGAGTATCTGCTGAACTACTTCGGCGAGGAGCTGGACGATCCCTGCGGCTATTGCGACAACTGTGAGGCGGGGATCACGGTGGCGGAGGACGAGGCGCATGAACCGTTCCCGATCAACAGTCGCGTGCGCCACAAGACGTACGGCGAGGGGCTGGTGCAGCGCTACGAGGGCGACAAGATGGTGGTGCTCTTCGACGACGTGGGCTACAAGACGCTGGCCGTGGCACTCGTAACGGAGAACGGGTTGCTGGAACAGGCGAGGTAGGGCGGCGCGAATGTTTCACGTGAAACACTCCGTCCATGGGCGCGGCATCGCTGTTGCGGTGGAGTGGATGGTGGAGTGGATGGCGCAGACGGATGCAGCCTCAGTGGATGAGGCGGAGCGAAGGAGTGAGCACATGCCAAGGAAACTGCGGGATGCGGTGGTCGTGATCACGGGCGCGTCGAGCGGAATCGGGCGCGCGACGGCGCTAGAGTGCGCGCGGCGGGGCGCGACGGTGGTGGTGGCGGCGCGACGGACGGCGCCGCTGGAGGCGCTGGCGCTGGAGTGCGGCCACGTGAGCGGGCGCGCGCTGGCCGCGCCGACGGACGTGACGGACGAGCAAGCGATGCGCGAGCTGGCGCGGGTGGCGCTGGAGACGTTCGGACGCATTGACGTATGGGTGAACGACGCGGCGGTGCTCTCGATGGGCCGTTTCGAGGAGACGCCGGCGGAGGTGTTTCGCGGCGTGATCGAGACAAACGTGTTCGGCGTTGTCCACGGCGCGCGCGCGGCGCTGCCGGTCTTCTATGAGCAGGGCAGTGGCGTGCTGATCAACATCTCGTCCATTGACGCGCAGCTCGGTCAGCCGTACATGAGCGCTTACACGGCCTCTAAGCATGCCATACGCGGACTGGGGATCAGCCTGCGGCAGGAGGCGAAGCTGGCCGGAGCGAAGGACGTTCATATCTGTACGGTGCTGCCGGCGACGATTGACACGCCGTTCTTCCAGCATGCTGCCAACTACAGCGGGCGCGCGGTGCGCGCGATGCCGCCCGTCTACATGGCCGAGCGCGTGGCGAGGACTATCGCGCGGCTGGCCGAGCATCCAAAGCGGGAGGAGTTGGTCGGCTCGATGGGCTATCAGCTCACGCTGCTGCGAATGCTGGCGCCGGGGCTGGCCGAGCGCATGATGGCGCGGCAGTCGGATATGATGCAGCTCGCACCAGACCAGCCAGCCGCGCCAACCGATGGCAATGTCTTTGTGCCGGTGCCAGAGGGGGACGGTGTGAGCGGTGGGTGGAAACAGCCGGCCGGGAAGAAGGCCGGGATTGTGGCCGCGACGGCCGGTGTCGTCGCGACCGCGCCGGCGTTGGCGGCGTGGCTCTGGTTCCAGCGGCGGCAGCCACCGAAGCTGTCACGCACGGCGAGGGCGGCGAGGGCGGCGCAGCCGATCCGCTCGTTGTGGCAGCGCGTCGCCGCGTAGGCGCGCGTCAGGCGATAGCGGGATGGCGAGACAGTGGGAGAAGCGTGTGCGTGGCCGCATAGAGTATCGGCCGGGGCGGGCGCCACTCGGCCGGCTGAGCAACACGTGGACCGACGTGGACGGCTGCCGCATGTATGCGCGCGTCGCGGTCGCGGACAGGGCCGACGCGCCGGCTGTGGTGTTGGCGCATGGGTACGGGGTGTCGAGCCGCTACATGGTGCCGGCGGTGCGGCACCTCGCGCCATACTACCGCGTCTACGCGCCGGATCTGCCGGGATATGGAAGAAGCTGCCGGCCGCGGCGCGTGCTGAACGTGCCGGCACTGGCGGATGCGCTGGCGGGGTGGATGGACATGTGGAGGCTGGAACGTGCTGTGCTACTGGCGAACTCATTTGGCTGCCAGATCGTAACGGATCTGGCCGTACGGCGGCCGGATCTGGCGCGGGCGCTGATTCTGGTGGGGCCGACGGTGGATCCCGCGGCGCGTACACCATGGCAGCAGGCGTGGAGGCTGGCGGAGGACATGCCGCGCGAGCCGGCCGCGCTCTGGCCGCCGCTGGTGCGCGACTATCTGCGCTTCGGGCCGCGCCGTGCCCTCGTCACGCTGCGTGATATGCTGCGCGACCGCATCGAGGAGCGGCTACCGCGAGTCCAAGCGCCGGTGCTGGTGGTGCGTGGCGCGCGGGACGCCATTGTGTCGGCGGCGTGGGCGGCGGAGGTAGCACGCCGCCTGCCGAACGCGCGGCTGGTGACGATTCCGGGTGCGGCGCACGCGGTGAACTTCAACGCGCCGCTAGAGCTGACACGAGTGCTGCGCGGCTTCCTGAGCGCATGTGAAAGGTGCCACGGATGGCCAACTGCCAGAGTAGCTGAGGCGCGGCCCTAGCCTTGCGAGCCGACACAGGGAATGGTCTGAAGCGTCGGTGAGAGTCAAGGGGGACGAAGGAGGACGCTCGATGGTATATCAGATCGCGCGACGGACGCGGCAGTCACGGCCGCCAGCGCGCGGACGGATAGCGAAGGCTGGGACGGACGCTGGGACGGACGCTGGGATGAATCGCACGCTGATCGTCGCGGGTGGGGCTGCGGCGCTGCTGGTGTTACGCGGCGCTGTGCGCTTCATGCGTGGGTCGTGGCGGGGGAGCCTGCGGGAGAAGGTCGTGCTGATCGCGGGCGGGTCGCGCGGGCTGGGCTTCCTGCTAGCGCGCGAGTTCGGGCGGCGCGGCGCGCGGGTGGCGATCTGCGCGCGGGACCGACACGAGCTGGAGGAAGCGAAACGGCAACTAGCCCAGGATGGGATCGAGGTATACGCGCTCACCTGTGACCTCTCGCGGCGCGAGCAGGTGGAGCGGATGGTGCGGACCGTGGTGGAGCGCTTCGGGCACGTGGATGTGCTGGTGAACAACGCCAGCGTGATCGCGGCGGGGCCGCTGCTGGATCAGCGCGTCGAGGACTTTGAGCAGGTGATGGCCGTCAACTTCTTCAGCGGCCTCTACGCGACGATGGCGCTGCTGCCGCATCTGCTGGCGCGAGGAGGCGGGCGCATCGTCAACATCACATCCATCGGCGGCAAGATCGCCGTGCCGCATCTGCTGACGTACAGCAGCGCGAAGTTCGCGGCGGTGGGCCTCTCCGAGGGGATGCGCGCGGAGCTGGCGCGTTACGGCATCCGCGTGACGACGGTCGCGCCGGGGCTGATGCGGACCGGGTCGTACCTGAACACACTGATCCAGGGCAATCACCAGACCGAGTTCACCTGGTTCGCGCTGGCGGACAGCCTGCCCATCACATCCATGAGCGCGCGGCGGGCGGCGCGGCAGATCGTGCGGGCGGCGGTGCGCGGCGACGCCGAGATCGTGCTGACGTGGCAGGCACGGGCGGTGGCGCTCTTGCACGGCGTCTTCCCCGGCCTGATGACCGACATTCTGGCGCTGGTCAACCGCATGCTGCCGGGGCCGACGGGGCGAGGCGGCGAGGCGCGCGCGAGCGGCGTGGCGAGCCAGACGCCGCTGACGCAATCCTTCCTGACGGGATTGAGCCAGCGGGCGGCGGCGGCGAACAACGAGCTCTCCGCGACGCCGGGCCGGCTGGATGCGGAGCTGGCGCAGGGGGTGGATGAACCGGTGCGGCCAGTGTGACGATACAACTCAGCGACGCTCCGATTCACCTGCGAGGAAGGTGAGCAACTCCGCGTTGAACTGGTCCGGGCGGTCGAACATGACGACATGGCCAGCGCCAGGGATGACGACGAGGCGGGCGCTGGGAATCTGGTCACACATTAAGGAGCCGAGAGACGGCGGGACGAGCGTGTCGCGGCTGCCCCAGATCAGCAGCGTCGGCGCGGCGATGCGGGCAAGGTCGTCGCGTACGTCCTCGCGCAGGAGCGCCTGGGATGCGCGCAGTAGCGTGAGCGGGCCGGCACGCAGCGCGTCGTAGGCAAGGACGGGCAGGAACGCGGGCGTGGTCGCACCGATGGCGCGGATGAGCGGGACGACCTCGCCAAGCAGCGTCTTGGCGGTGGGGATGCCGGCCGGAGTGGCGAGCACGAGGCGGCGCACCACTTCGGGATAGGCGGCGGCGAGACGGATGGCGATCAGCCCGCCCATGGAGTGGCCGACGAGGTGGGCACGCGCGAGGCCGGCGGTGCGCATCCATTCGCGCAACCAGTGCGCGGCGCGAGCCAGCACGAACGCTCGGCGCAGGTGGCGCATCGCGCCAAAACCGGGCAGATCCACAAGGTAGACGGTATAGCGTTCAGCGAGCGGCGCGAGATTGCGCGCCCACCAGCGGGACGAGCCGGAGAGGCCGTGGACGAGGACGACTGGATCGCCAGCGCCGGCCAGGTGATACTGGATGTGGACGCCGGCTACCTCGGCATCGCGACGGATGCGTGGCGGGTGGATGGAAGTGGGCACGAGGAGAGAAGCCTTTCAATTGTCAATGTTTCACGTGAAACACTCAATCCGTGTGCCAGGGAACGGGGCAGCACGTAGAGGCGCGGAGGGCACGCATATTGCCAGATTCAGCAATCGTGGATGGATGGCGGACCGGAAGGAGCCGTACCTAATGGTGGAAGCGGTCCAGGTGCTGATTCCGAGCGCGGGCGGGCCGGTTCCCGGCGTCTGGTATCCGGTGGAGCATGCGCCGGGAGCGCTCGTGCTGGTCGGCGGCGCGGGCGGCGGTACACACGGCCCGTCAGGCGTCTATCCCGACGTGGCGGAGCGCATGCGGTGGCTGGACGTGGCGGCGCTGCTGCTGGACTACCGGAATCCGAACAAGCTGAGTGACTGTGTCGCGGATGTGCGTGCAGGGATCGCCTGGCTCGGCGAGCGAGGCATCGCCCGCGTCGCGCTGGTTGGATGGTCGTTCGGCGGCGCGGTCGTGATCACCGCTGGCGCGGCCAGTCCGGCGGTCGTGGGTGTCGCCACCATCGCCAGCCAGACGTACGGAACGGATGCCATCTCACATCTCGCGCCGCGGTCGGCGCTCTTCATCCACGGCACGCGCGACACCGTCCTGCCGGACCTCTGCTCGCGGACACTTTACGCGCAGGCGGGCCAGCCGAAGGAACTGGTCATCTATCCCGGCGACGGACATGGCATCGAGCTGCACCGCGCTGAGCTGGTCGAGAAGCTCTACGAGTGGGCCAAGGGCCTGCTGCTGCCAGAGCGGGGCGCGTCTGTCGAATCAGTGCTGTGATCGGCATGGCGCGCGGCGGATGCCGGTGCGACGCGGCGAGGAGGAGAAGATGCGGACCAGCGAGACAAATTCCGTGTGGCAGGATGCGCTCGCCGGTGCGGTCGCGGGATGGCTCGCCACCGTGCCGATGACCGTCGCGATGGAGGCGATGTTTCGCCGCCTGCCACGGCGCGAGCGCTACGCGCTGCCGCCGAGCCAGCTCACGGTGCGTGTCATCGAGCGGGGAGAGATGGGCCGACGGCTGCCGCGGCGTCCGCACACGGCGCTGACGCTGGCGGTGCATTTCGCGATTGGCGCGGTTGGAGGCGCGGCGGCCGGCCCGTTCGTGCGGCGGCTGCCACTGCCGCGGCCGCTTACAGGTATGGTGGCGGGCATTGGCGTCTGGGCGACGGGCTATCTCGTCAGCCTGCCGTCGCTGGGCATCATCCGCACGACGACGAAATGGCCGGCGAGCCGGCGCCGCTTGATGTTCGTCGCGCATCTGGTGTGGGGCGGCGCGCTCGGCCTAATGCTAGCGCCCTGGTATCAGCGCGAACGGTTACAGCGGGAACGGGACGTGCGCACCGGTGAGATGGAGCCTTCACGAAAGGAGATGAGGCATGCCGTATAGCAGCATCCAGGAGCTGCCGGAGAGCGTGCGCGAGCACCTACCGGCGCACGCGCAACAGATCTATCAGGCAGCATACAACAGCGCATGGAACGAATATCAGGAGCCGTCGAAGCGGCGCGGCGAGGAGACGCGCGAGGAGGCAGCGCACAAGGTGGCATGGGCCGCCGTCAAAGACAGGTATCAGAAGGACGAGCGGACGGGCCAGTGGGAGCCGAAACAGCAGCACTGATGCCGCCATGTGCGGCGTGCGACGCGATTGAGGAGGACGAGATCGAGATGGCAAATCCAGGGGAACATGAGGCGCTGACGCCGAACGCGGACCAGGGAACGGGCATGCCGGGCATGATGCCGCGCGATCCAGACGCGCTGGCTGACCGCCGGGGCCAGCCGAACACGGCCGATGGCACGTTCGGCGCGGCGACGGGCAGCGACTACGGGTCCGGCGCGGGCGGCAGCAACGAGCAGGCCACAGGAGGGAGATTCGGCACGGCCGGCACAGATAGCGACGCGGGCAGCGCAACCGGTTCGACGGGCGCGGACGACGAGAGCCGGGCCGGCGACTCGACAGGCGCGGGATTGGGCGAGCGCGGCGGGGCCGGCTGGGGCGGCTCCGGTGGCGGCGCGAGCCCGAGTGTCGGCGCGCTGAGTGGCAGCAACGCGCACGGCGTCGGCGACGGCACAACCGGGTCCAGCACCGACGCCACCAGCGGGACGCTGGGCACCTTCGGCGGCACGGACCGCGCCGGCGACACGGCGACGGAGAGCTTCAGCGGAGCGACCGCGCCGGAGCCTGATCAGTCCACGATGCCGCAACGGCCGACGCGCAGCTCGCAGGTGGACGCGGCCGATCAGAATCAGTACGGCGGCGACATCAGCCAGGTCGCGCCCGAGGAGCGACAGAACGCGGGGCAAGACGCGGAGCAGGACACAGGCCAGGATATGGGCCAGGGCATGACAGGAGACCAGGGTATCACGCCAGACACGCGGCAGGGTGGCATCTAGGCTGCTTGGTGCCGGAGGTGGCTGGCAGCCATCCAGCCGGACGTGAGGGCATGGAACGTGACTTGCGCATGAGAGAACATGGGCGGCACGGACGCCGCCGACGATACGCGGCACCGCCGATACCGCACTGAAGCGGCCGGCGGTGAGCTTCGACGTGAGCCTGCGCCAGGCATTCCCAACGAAAGGAACGCTCCATGGCCGAACACGAGGTCTCGGTGGTCGTGAACGCGCCGGTACAACAGGTGTACCCGATGTTCACTCACTTCAACGACTTCCCGAAGTTCATGCACTTCGTCAAGGAGGTCACGTACTACGACGATCGCCGCAGCCACTGGGTCGCCGATCTGCTGGGTCACCACGAGTGGGACGCGATCAACGAGGGCTGGGTCGAGGACCGGCAGGTGGGCTGGCGTTCCACCAATGGGCTGGAGAACGCCGGCAAGGCGACGTTCCAGCCCGAAGGAGACAAGCAGACGCGCGTGACGGTCTTCATCACGTACAATCCGCCGGCGGGCGTACTCGGTGAGGCCGGCGAGAAGCTGGGCGCGGGCAAGCGCTTCGAGCAGGCGTTGCACCGCGACCTGATGAACTTCGCCAAGATGGTGGATCAGGCGCCGCCGGGCGCGCTGGACCCGACCTCGTCGAACTATCTGTTCAACAGCGACAGCGCGGCGGGAGAAGGCAAGACCACGCCGGAGCAGAACGCGACGATGGGCGGGACCGTCTAGCAAACGTGGCAATCCCGTCACGGCATGGCCGCCGCGCACGGCCGGAAGGATCCGTCCGCGAGGGAGAGCGGCGGCGCATGGGAGGCCATCCGCCTCCAAGTGCCGCCGCGCCAGGTGAGAGAGGAGCCGGATAGATGCGGGACATGACGCAGAGTGTGCCGCCGCCGGAGACGCTGCACGACACCACCGATCGCGAGCTGGAGCAGTCGCGCGGGCCGTTCCGCGACGAGGCTGAGGTCGTCTGGGATCGCGTGGCGATGCATGACGACTTGAGCAAGGCGCAGTCCAGCGGCGACGCGGCGGCCAAGGTGAGCGCCGAGCATGTGACGCACTTGCAGTACCGCGGGCGCTCGATCTTCGACGCGCGCTCCTCGCCCCACGGCGTCCAATATTACCCTGATTCGCTGGACAGTCTGGAGAACCGCAAGGCGGCGCAGCAGGGGTTCAATCCAGACGAGCATCAGGAGTAGGCGTGAGCGCCAGCGCGCGGCCGCACCGAGTGGACAGGTAGATCGCGCGGCGACTGGAGAGAAAGGAAGCATATGCCAAAGAATATTGCCATTCTGGCGACTGATGGAGTGGAAGAGGTCGAGCTGACTGAGCCGGCGAAAGCGCTCGGCCAGGCGGGCGCGAAGGTAGATGTGATCGCGCCGCATGCTGGGCGCATCCAGGCCTTCAGTCACTTCGACAAGGGCGACCAGCTTCCCGTGGACCTAACGCTGGATCAGGCCGATCCGGCCAAGTACGACGCGCTGATGCTGCCGGGCGGCGCGCTCAACGCGGACCAGATGCGTGCGCAGCCGAAGGCGCTGGAGTTCATCAAGGCGATGGCGCGAGCCGGCAAGCCGATGGCGGTGATCTGCCACGCGCCCTGGGAGCTGATTGATGCCGATCTCGTGCGCGGCAAGACGCTGACCAGCTACCACACCATCCAGCAGGACGTGCGCAACGCGGGCGGCAACTGGGTGGACCGAGATGTCGTAGTGGACGGCACACTGGTGACGAGCCGCCAGCCCAGCGACATCCCCGCCTTCAACCGCGAGATGCTGCGCCTCTTCGCGCTGGAGCCACAGGCGGCGATGCGCTAGCTGTACAGTTCTCTCAAGCGCGTATTTGACCGGCGACCGGCGCGCGAAGTTCGTCCCGCCCCGGCCGCCTTCGTCTGTTCAGGAAGGCAGCCGGCCCATGAGCGCCGACGGCACGCACACGCCAGCACGGCGCGGCCAACGCGATCAGCGTGAGGACGGCGCGCGCTACTCGCTCTCAGACGAGGTGGCGTCTGGCGCGCTGCCGGAGTTGAGCGCGCCAGAGCGGCGGCAGGTGGCGCAGCGTGCGGCGATCAGCGCGGCGGTGGTTCACGAGGCCGTGCGCGATGAGGGCGAGCGCGAGCTGCGCCGCCACCCGGCCGCGCTGGCGTGGTCCGGCCTGGCGGCGGGCCTCTCGATGGGCTTCTCGCTCGTCGGCCAGGGCTTGCTACGAGCGGCGTTGCCCGCCGCGCCGTGGCGGCCGCTGGTCGCGAGCCTGGGCTACACGCTCGGCTTCCTGATCGTCATCCTCGGGCGCCAGCAGCTCTTTACCGAGAACACCGTCACGCCGATCCTGCCGCTGCTCGCCCATCCAGATCGGCGCACCTTCGCGCGCGTTGGCCGGCTCTGGGCAATCGTGCTCGCCGCCAATCTCCTCGGCGCGCTGCTGTTCGCGACGCTGATCGCGCACACCGCCGTCTTCGCTCCCGACACGCAACGCGCGTTCGTCGAGATCGGCCGTGAGGGTATTCGCGCCGGCTTCGGCCTGACACTGCTGCGCGCCGTCTTCGCGGGCTGGCTGATCGCGCTGATGGTCTGGTTGCTGCCGGGCGCGGAGGCCGCGCGGCTCCAGGTGATCCTGATCATCACGTATGTCGTCGGACTGGGCGGCTTCGCGCACATCATCGCTGGCTCCGTGGACGTGATGTATTTGGCGAGCGCGGGCCAGATCGCCTGGACGTCCTACCTGGGCGGCTTCCTGGCGCCGACGCTGATCGGCAACGTCATCGGCGGCGTGGCGCTGGTCGCCGCGCTCAACTTCGCCCAGGTCTCATCTGAGACACTCGGCGCCGGCGAGCGTTCGCAAGGCTGATGTGCGTCTTCAGGCCTGGCTGGTCTATATCTTGCCGCTCTCCCTTTCGTATCAGAGATGAAAAAGGATGAAGGAGGAAGCATCCGTATGAGCATGGGGTTTCACGAGCCAGACAACAAGCCCGACACGGATCCATCCGACGCGCTGGACGTCAACGCGAAGGCGCGTCACGCGCGGACCGACACCGGCATGGATCCGCTGACGCTGTCACGCACAACCAACATTCCCGTAGGTGGCGTCGCAGGCGACGCTATCGCGAACGCGGAGCCTGTCACCAGTCCACAAGCGCAGAATCCATCCGCGCCGCCCGAGACGTACGGCGCCGAGCCGCCGCTGCCACCGATTGACACCGCCGAGGCGGCCGAGCTGTACGGCAATGCGCGCAACGGCGAAGCGCCGGACGATCAACGCCCAAACGACACAGGCGGCGCACACGAGGGATCATCGCACTGATGTTTTTCCCAAAGGAGCCGATACGATGATTCGCTACGGACGCTCGCCACACCAGGGATTGGGCGGCGCGAACCCATCCCAAGGCCAGAACCAGGGCCAAAACCAGGATAGGGACAAGGAGCAGGATCAGCATGCTCCGCATGGCAAAGATATGAATGCGCCCGCCGGTTATCCGGGTCAACCGGAGCCGGCGGCGGATAATCTGGCGAGCCAGCAGGCCACAGGTGAGACGGCCGGCATCGCTGGATCGGGCATGCCGGGCCTGGGCGGCTCGCCGGGTAGCACGCAGAACTACGGCGGTGTAGGCAATCCTGGCGGCTCGCGCGCCCTCGGCGACGGACCGGACACCGGAACGGGCAGCACGGGCGCGACCGGCGCGCGTGGCTCGCTAGCCCATGGCGGCGGCAACAACGATCTCCACTATGCCGACATGCCAGGCGTCGAGGATAGCACGATCATGCATGGCAATCCGACGCCCTACGCGGCCGACATGCGGGATGAGCCGAGCAGCCACACGCGCGCGGGCGATCTCTCCGTCGCTGGCGGCAGTGGCGGTAGTGGCGGTGGCGGGTCGGATGTGCTGGACACGACGGCCGGCCCGAGTGGACCCATGACGCCCACGCCATCCATCGAGGACACCGACAGCGCGGGCAGCCCATCGAATGAGCACGATGTCAGCGCCACCACTCCGCACGCGATCGATCATGCGCCGCACCGCGCACTGGCACCCGGAGGCGTTAACGAGCCAGGGCCAGAGGCCCAGCCATAGCTGCGCCCATCAGAATGTTTCACGTGAAACATTTCACTCGCCGCACGATGCGGCGAACACGATGCGGCGAAACGGCGTGGGTGCCTGGAAAGTGTCCGCAGCGATCACAGGAAGTGACACAGCAACATGGGATTCGATCAGTACCACGAGCCGGCGACTGAGCTCTCGCAGCCGATGCGCACCTTCGCCCGCATCATCGCCCCGCTCCAAGAATGGTGTGGGACACAACCGCATCATCTGCGGTGGCGTCGTCAACCGCCCCCACCGGGGCTATGCTGAACACGAGCGCGTCCGGCCCGCTGTGCTTGCGCCGCAGCGTTACCTGCACGCCAAGGTCGCGCAGCCATTGCCGCTTTTCGTCATAGGAGAACGTCTGCGGCGGGCCACCGTTCAGGAACTCGTCAGACAGGAACCGCATACGCATATCCAGCGCCGTCGCCACATAGGTGAGGTCTAGCAACACCAACACGGCGGCGTCCAGCCGCTTGCGCAGCTCGCCTGCCGTGTCGCGCGCCCGACTTGCCATCGCCTGATAATGAGCGGCGTCGCGCGCAGATGCGGCGCGCACCATCGCCGTATCGTAGCCGGCGGCGTCTTGCTCGGCCTCTGCCAGCAAATGCTCCAAGTCGGCTATCCTCGCCTGCTGGCGGGCCTGGGCGGCGGCGTCGTGCTGGCGACGCTGCTCTAGCCGCTGGCGGGCCAGTTCGGGGTGGCGCAACTGCTGCTCAACCCAGGCCCAGGCCAGCGCGTCCACCTCTGCCGCCTGCCAGCTAAAGCCGCCACCGGGGCAGGGGCGTGTCGCACGATTGCCACGCGAGCCGCAATAGTAGCGGTAGCCCGTCTTGTGGTTGAGACTGCCCATGCG
>JAICVS010000107.1 GCA_025935195.1 Ktedonobacterales bacterium | reverse complement strand
ATTCACAATGTCGAGCTCGGCCTTGGGAGCGTTGTCCATGAAGTACGCGATCGCCTGCTCGCGCGTCCAGTGCTTCGCATGCATGCCGGTATCGACCACCAGTCGCACGGCGCGCCACATTTCGACGCCGCGCTGGAGCGGCGCTTCCAGCCGGTGAAGGTGGATGAGCCGTCCGTCGCGGACGCCGTCGCCATGCTGCGGATGGTGCGCGAGAACTACGAGCGCCACCACGGCGTCAAGATCACCGACGAGGCGATTGAGGCGGCCGTCAAGCTCTCGGACCGCTACATCAACGACCGTTTCCTGCCGGACAAGGCGATTGATGTGATGGACGAGGCGGCGTCTTCGCTGCGGCTGGATGCCACCGAGAAGGGCATTCTCGGCCCGGAGGCGGTGCGCGTGCTGGAGCGCGAGCTGGGCGATCTCTCCGCCGAGAAGGAGGCCGCGGCGCTGGCCGAGGAGTACGAGAAGGCGGCGAAGCTGCGCCAGCGCGAGCTGAAGGCGCAGGCCCAGCTCGACGAGGCGCGCGCCCAGGTCGGCCAGGTGGCGACGATGCTGGTCACACCGGAGGACATCGCCAAGGTCGTGCAGGGCTGGACGGGCGTGCCGGTGAGCCAGATGCTCGAAGGCGAGCGCCAGAATCTGCGCCACCTGGAGGGCGACCTTCAGAAGCGCGTGATCGGCCAGAACGAGGCCATCACGGCGGTGGCGCGCGCCATCCGGCGCGGCCGCGCGGGCCTGAAAGATCCGAACCGCCCCATCGGCTCGTTCCTGTTCATGGGGCCGACCGGCGTCGGCAAGACCGAGCTGGCCAGGGCGCTGGCGGCCGAACTCTTCGGCGGCGAGGAGGCGATCATCCGGCTCGACATGTCGGAGTACATGGAGGGCCACACGGTCTCGCGGCTCTTCGGCAGCCCACCGGGCTACGTCGGCCACGACGAGGGCGGCCAGCTCACCGAGCAGGTGCGCCGCCGGCCGTATAGCGTGGTGCTGTTCGACGAGATCGAGAAGGCGCACCCGGAGGTCTTCAACGCGCTGCTGCAGATCCTGGACGACGGTCGGCTGACCGACGGCCAGGGCCGCACGGTGGACTTCAAGAACACCGTGATCATCATGACCAGCAACGTCGCCACGCCCGACATCAGGCGCGCCAACATCGGCTTCGCCACGCCGCGCTGGGGCGAGGCCGAGACGCTCGACGAGAGCGAGGAAGCGAAGCGCCGCGCCAAGGCGATGGAGGGGCTGCGCCGGGCGTTCCGGCCGGAGTTCCTCAACCGCATTGACTCGATTGTGGTCTTCGCGGAGCTGGGCAAGGCGGAGCTGCGCCAGATCATTGACCTGCTGATGGCGAAGGTCGCGACGCGACTGGAGGAGCAGGGCATGAGCCTGCGCTACGGCGACGAGCTACGCGAGCTGCTGATGGCGGAGGGCTTCGACGCCGAGTTCGGCGCGCGGCCGCTGCGCCGGGCCATCCAGACGCACGTGGACGACGCGCTGGCGGACGCCATCCTGGCGGGCGAGCTATTGCCGGGCCAGACGGCGGCGCTGACCGTCGCGGACAGCCGTGTGGTTATCACAGCCGAGGGCGAGCCGAAGCTGCCAGCGGTGGCGGCCGAGCAGCCGGAGCCAATGAAGGCGGCGTAAGCCGGACGACTGACTAGCGAGCGGGGATGCATCCCAATCTGGGGTGCATCCCCGCTTTGTTGTGCGAGGGCGTCACGGAATGCGTTTCGATGGACTGTGGGAATGGAGTATTGTTGCGTGTAGGCACAAATTGCGGCGCCTGTCCAGCATTTTCATGAGTAGCGACGAAAGTGGAGGCATTGAGTGAGATTGGACAGCATCCGCGAACATCTCCAACCATACTCGATTCTTGGGAGACGCAAGACGACCATCAATCATGCTTTCGCTTCGGCACTGGCTCCGAATGACGAATTTGACTATGTTCGTGTCGCGCAAGCGGTCAGAGACTTAGGACAAGACCCTGAGGCTGACCTCATGTGTGCTTACTGCGGAGTGCGATCCGCGGAAACGTGGGACCATGTCTTTGGACTGGTGAGGAACCAGAGGTACGCTGGATACGGCCATACACTTGGCAACCTTCTGCCATGTTGCAGGTCTTGCAATTCGGCGAAAGGGAACAAGAACTGGCGCGACTACCTTGAAATCGTGGAGCCTAACGGGGAGCGTCGCGAGCATCGTGCCAACATCCTAGAGAACTACTTTGATCGCTATCTGAAAGTGCGGTTCGACTACAATGAGATGCTGAGGATTTGCCCAGATGAATTGGAACAATTGGAAGTGCTTCGCCAGCAGGTTTTCGTGCTTATGCAGCAGGCAGATCATCTCGCCTCGACGATCCGAGGCAAGATGCGCGATCATGGGCAAGGGGATAAGCCAGACGTCAGCCGGTGATCTGACGTTTATAGCCACCCGCGCCATCCCTTCACGAGCTCCCGCACCAGCCGACGGCCCGCGCCGGTCGCATCGCATGCCCCGCGCCGCTTGCGCCGGTCACACGCTCCGTATCTATAACGATGCGCATCCGTTGGCAGAGTGTTTCACTCTGTTTCATTTTCATTCGCGCAAGCAAAAGGGAGACGTCATCATCTACAACCCGAAACGCCGCCACAGTGCCCAGAATGGCATGCCACCCAGCGACTTCGCGCGCGCTATGGCCGAGGTCCGCACGGCTTCACCTACCTGACCAGCCTGATCGAAGTGTCACGATTCGAGGGATTGACAAGGCGAAAGCGCTTGTGTCATAGTTTTATGTACGCCCGCTAGGCAGATCACCGATAGCATGCACGGCGGTCCCTTGCCAACGGCGTGCCGGTCTTCAGTGTGTGAGTGTCATGGAGGTGACCGAACAATGTCCGAGGCAAGCCTGTATGAAAGACTTGGTGGCGTCTTTGCCATCGCGGCAGTCGTTGACCGATTCAGCGATGCGGTCGTGCAGAACCCCATCGTTGGCCAGCAATCACAGAACCCACAACTCCGGGAATGGCACACCAACAATCTGGGCAGACTGCCGGGTCTGAAATTCATGCGCACCCTCTGGGTCTGCGCTGTGTCAGGGGGCCCCTTCCAATATTCCGCGACGCGGCTGGGCCACGATGCCCTCGCGCTCGAGGAAGCCCATCGTACCCTGCGCATCTCTCCCGCGGAGTTCGACGAGGTTGCGGCCGAGCTCGCGCGCACCCTGGACGCCTTCCACGTGCCCGAGCGCGAGAAGGGCGAGGTGCTTGGCGCGTTCGCGGCGCACAAGGGCGAGGTGACTGAGGGGTACACGTCCACCGCCGCGAGATGACGGCTGACGTCTAGCGAGGATGGAGGCCGGCGCCACCTGGCATTGGCCCTCCATCTGGCGTACTTCAGCTGTTTCCGCTCCCAGGCTCCGCACGGGGCCGGGGCACGACACTTCCAGCGGCGCCGCGCCCAGCCAGCGCACGGATGCGGAATCACGCGCGCAGCGCCACCACACTTGCCCCGCTCCCCACGTACACGATGCCATTGCCAACCGCCACGGATGTGGCGCCGCCGGTGGGCGCGAACCACACCTGCGCACCGCTCGCGGCATCGAGCGTATGCAGCCCATTGGATGAGCTGATGTACACGGTCGTCCCCAGCGCCACCGGCAGGACACCGGCCGTCCCGCCGACCCGCATGCCCCAGCGCTGGGCTCCGCTCGCCGCGTCGAGCGCGTATGCGTACCCGCCGTACGTGCTGACGAAGACGGTGCCGCCAGACACGAGCGGCGGCGAGAGGAATCCCCCCGCTTGCCCCGTGTTCGCAATCGGCTGCGACCAGAGCGTCGTGCCCGTGCTCGCCGCCACCGCGCTCAACGGGATCGTCCCGCTCAAGTCGCTCGCCTCACCGCTCACATAGACGACACTACCGGCCGTGGCGAGATCACGACCCGTCACCCCGACCGACCAGAGGATGGCATGCGTGGAGAGACTGACGGCGATCAACAGATTGTCGCTCGTCGTCCCCGCTCCCTGGCGGCTCGCGCTGACGTACGCCGCGCCGTTGGCGACGACCGGCACCGGAATGGAGATCGCATCTACGCTCATGCCCGTGAGCTGCGTATGCCACAGGGGGTGGCCTGTTGCCGGGTCGAAGGCATACAGGAAGCCAGCATGCTGCTGATCGGAGGGATCGACGGCGACGGCGTAGAGCACGCCGCTCTCAACGGCCGCCGTCCCCACATCAAGGGTGGGAAACTGCCGTCCCCAGGCCAGCGAGCCGTCGCTCTCTCGATAGGCGGCGAGGGTGTCGAGTCGCATCCGCGCGAAGATCAGCCCGTTCGCGACTGCCATTGAGACACCACCGACCGGACCCGCCAGCTGAATCGTCCAGCGCGGTGCGCCCGTGGCGGCATCGAAGGCGTGCAGCGCGCCCGAGTCGTCGGCGACGAAGAGCACACCGTTGTCGAGCGCGGGCGCGACGATCACCGATCCAGAGACCGGCGCGGCCCAAACGGTGGTGCCGGGAGATGTGTTCGAGTTAGCGGTCGCCGTCGGCAACGGTGAGGGCGTCGCTGGCGTCGTCGGCGAGGCCGTGGGCGAAGACGCCACCGTCGGGCTTGCCTCCGTGGTCGTCGTCACGCTCGCCGTCTGTGTCGGCTCCGTTCCCACCGAATTGCGCCCCGCGCCCAGGCTCTGCAACACGAAACCGAAGAGCACGACCACCGCCACCGCCGCCGCGATCGCGCCCAGCGTCAGCAGCCGGTTCGGCCGGAACGGCGCTCGCGGCCCCGCTGGTCTGCCCGCGCCGCCTTGTTTCGCCCCCAGCGGCCAGCGTGTCGCCACCCCCGCCGGCGCTTGTGAGGATGTATGGGCCTGGTCCGCCAGCGCGTGCGCGTGTGCGTTCAGCCCCTCATCCGAGGGTAGGCGCGTGCGCCAGGCCGCGCCATCGGCCTCCAGGCGCTGCTCCACCGCCAGCGCCTCGGGCGGCAGCGGTTCAGCGATCTCGCTGCTCGCGCCGATCTCGGCGGGCGGTATCTCATGGCGCTCATCAGACATCGCTAACGCTCGCTTTCTTCAATATGGGGGAGGCCGGTGCGCGGCTGCGCGAGGCGCTCGCGCAGCATGAGCAGCGCGCGGTGCAGCCGCGTGCGCAGGGTGACGGGCAAGATGCCCAGCGCCGCGCCGATCTCGCTCGGCTCCATGCCGGCGTAGTAGCGCAACACCACGGCGACGCGGAAATCAGGCGGCAGATGATTGACAGCGTGCCGCAGATCCATCGCGCTGGTGTGATCGCTGGTGCCGGCGTCCGCCGTCAGCATCGCCAGGTCTTCCAGCCCGACGACATCCGCGCCCTCCTCTGGCAGCGGCCCGGTGAGCCGTGCGCGCCGGCCGAAGCTGCCGCGCTGCCACTGGCGACACACATTGACGGTGATGCGCAGCAGCCAGGCGCGCAACGCGCCTTCATCACGCAGCGATCCCCACGCCCGCCAGGCGTGTACCAGCGCCTCCTGCGCGGCGTCTTCCGCGTCCGCCGCGCCCACCAGCGCCCCCGCGACGCGCAGCATCGCCCCGGTATGCGCGATGACGAGCCGCGCGAACGCGCCGTCGTCGTGCGGGCGCGCGGCCGCAACCACCCGCCCCGATCCAGCCTCCCCGGCCTCCGCGGGTTGCGGCGTTCCCATAGGTTGAGCCTTTCCTATTGCTACGATTCGTGAAGCGCGCTCTATGTACAACGATGACAGCGGCTACCCGTAGCGTTCCCGCAACTTGGCGGTGCGTCACTCTCGCACGTGGGTAGCGCCAGCCGCGCATCCCGATACGCGCATGGGCATGTGTTCAGCTTCAGTGCTATGCTGACTCAACGGATGAAATGGGCGCTCCGACCGCGCCCCGATGAAAGGGATACAGGCTCGCCATGCCGTACAGCACGTTGCGCTTCGAGATGCGCGGCAGCGTCGCGCACATCACGCTCGACCGCCCCGACACGTTGAACGCGCTCAGCGCGCAGATGGCTGGCGATCTCGCCGGCGCCGTCGAGGAGTGCGGGCAGCAGGGCGCTCGCGCCGTCATCCTCACCGGCGCGGGCAAAGCGTTCTGCGCCGGCGGCGATCTGCACGGCTTCGCCGCCGCCGGGCGCGATGCTGGCGTCGAGATCAAGCAGGTGCTTGGCCGTCTGCACGCCGCCGTGACCGGCATCGCGACGATGGATGCCCCGGTGATCGCCGCCGTCAACGGCGTCGCCGCCGGCGCAGGCCTCAGCCTCGCCTGCGCCTGCGACCTCGTCCTGGCCGCTGAGTCCGCCCGCTTCACCGTCGCCTACACCCGCGCCGGCCTCACCCCGGATGGCTCCGGCACGTACTTCCTGCCGCGCCGCGTCGGCCTCGGCCGCGCGCTGGAGCTGGCGATCACCAACCGCATCCTCTCCGCGCGTGAGGCGCTCGACTGGGGCCTGGCGACGCGCGTCGTTCCGGACGCCGACCTGATGGGCGAGGCCGATTCGCTGGCGCGACAGCTCGCCGAGGGACCATCGCGCGCCTTCGGCGGCGCCAAGCGGCTCATTCACCTGGGCTGGGGCGCGACGCTGGAGGAGCAGCTCGCGCGCGAGGCCGAGTCCATCACCCAGATGGCCGGCAGCGACGACGGCCAGGAGGGCATCCATGCCTTCGTGGAGAAGCGCCCGCCCCACTTCACCGGCCGCTAACCCACGTATCCAGCCAGCGGGCGGTTGCAACCGCCCGCGTACTGTGCTACCCTGCTGAGCCAGAGACGACACCCACTCGCCCACGCCCGGCAGGAGATCGCGCATGCCATCCATCGAGCGCCACTGGCGGCTCCTGTTCGTCGCCGCGCTGCTGCTGGCCGCCGGTGTCACGTTCTATCTCGGCACGCGGCTGATCGCGTTCGACGGCGCGGGCGGTATCCATCCCTCGCTCAACGGTCTCGATTGGGACACGGCCACCACGTCGCTCTGGTTCTACGGCGCGGCCTTCTGGCTCTGGCGCCTGGCGCGGCGCAGTCGCACGCACGAACGGGCGCGACGACGCGCACTCGCTGGCGACGCGCTCGCCATCCCCCCGGCGGACATCGCGCTCGACACCGATGAAGAGGCGCCCGCCACCCACCTCCCGCTCGTCGTCTCGTGGCAGCTCGCCCACACCGGCTGCCGCGCCACACTCTGGCGCACCGCCGTCGTTCTGCTCGCGATCCTGCTGGGCTTCGCCGCCATCATCGCTGTCCTGATTCTGCAAGTGATGGTCGCGCATATCAGATCGCTCGCGGTCATCCTGGGAACGATGGCTCTGCTGACCATCGCCGGGTATGTCCTCATCGCGCGGCTCATCCGCTCTCTGCCGCGCTCCACTGGCAGCCGCGCCGACACGATCATCACCGGCGAGCAGGGCATCACCCAGCGCCGCCCCGGCAAGCCCGACCTGCTCATCCCCTGGGATCAGGCGCGGCTCCTCGAAGTCTGGGATACCCGCCCGTACACTGGCGGCCGCCAGCACTGGCGCGGCTATACCCTGTACAGCGCCGCCGCGCGCATCGAGTGGCAGGAATTTCCCGCGTCGTACCCCCAGGCCACGCCGGACGGCATCGCGCGCGACGAGCTGATCCAGCGCCAGCGCGCGCTGCTCGCCCTCATTCACACCCGCACCGGCCTCACCCCGCGCACCTTCGACGATACTTTCCAGTTGAAAGACGCATCCATCCCGCCGCGCCGCTTCTCGCTCTCCGGCACGGCCTTCGCGCTCGCCATCGCCGCCGCTTTCCTTTTCGCCGCCATCGCCGCGCTGGCGCTGCCGCTCACCCACTATCCCTTCCTCAACCTCTACGTCGCCATCACCATTGCTCCCATTGGCCTCACCATCCTCGTCTTCTTCTTCCGGTCGCTCGTCTCATCTCCCACTTCGCCGGCCTCCCGAGTGTCCCCTCCCGCTCCGCCGCTCCCACCTCCTCCGCCTATCGCTCTTGGCGCTCCCGATCAAATCGTCGCACTCTCACACACGCTCTCCCTGCGCTCGCGGTTGTCCGGCCTGTTTGGCGGCCTGCTCGGAGCCGTTGATCTGGTCGCGGCGGTGCTGGGCGGCATCGTGGAGAACGCTTCCCCCAGCCATGCCAGCGTCTTCTCCACCGCGGGCCTGCGCCTGCTCGCCGCGGCCATCATCATCGCGATTCCCGCCTTCATCGTGCTTGTGCTCGGCTGGGCTGACGTGTTCAAGCGTGCGACCACCCTGCAAGCGGACGCGACCGGCATGAGCAAGCGCACGGGCAATAAAGAGACGTTGATCACCTGGCACGAGATCGAAGCCGTGACGGCGCGCGCCAAACACGGCAAATACACCACCTTCGCGGTGGTGGCGGACAACGACGACGTCACCATTGACTGGCTCGCCAGCCCAGGATCAGCCCACGCGCGACGAAACCCGCCCAGCCTCGCCATCTCCGGTGAGGAACTGGCCGCGCTCGTCGTCGCCCGCAGCGGCCGGACGTTGACGATTGCGGCGGATGAGTGAGGTCGTGCGCCAGCTACACGTTGACACGCTCTCAGCTACACAGATACAATGCCCTGTAGCCTTCCTCGCGGGAACAACGGCGTTTCCCATGCATGCGCGGCGCCGGCGCCCGGCATCGAGCCTTTTGGGCCTTGCCGCCGCCCGTCTCCGCGTCAGCGCGCCGCCCCACGATCCCAGGCCCCAACTGTCGGACAACCTGTACCCCGTAGCGTCCACCGCTCTCGCCCATCCGTGGACGCGTTGGAGGATCATTATCGTGAACATCGTCGCGTGCATCAAGGAAACGCCGTCCACCACCGCCGAAAAGAGCTTCGGCCCCGACATGCGGCTGGAGCGGCGCAAAGAGGACGCCATCCCCAACCCCTTCGACGAATACACCATAGAGGAAGCCCTGCGCCAGCAAGAAAAGCACGCCGGCAGCACCGTCACCATCCTCTGCATGGGACCGGCCACCGCAACCGACACGCTGCGCAAGGCGCTGGCGATGGGCGGCGACCGCGCCGTGCTCGTCAGCGACTCCGCCCTCGCCGGCTCCGACGCCATCGGCACGGCCCGTGTGCTGGCCGCCGCCCTCCAGAAGATCGGCTTCGACCTCGCCCTCTTCGGCAGCGCCGCCGCGGACGCCTACGGCGGCGTCGTTCCCAGCGCCACCGCCGAGTTCCTCGGCCTGCCCCTGCTCTCCTACGCCAGCAAGCTCGATCTGAGCGGCGACAGCACCGCCAGGATTCAGCGCGCCGCCGAGATCGGCTACAACGAGGCCGAGGCGCCACTGCCCGCGCTGGTCAGCGTCGTCAAGTCCATCAACGAGCCGCGCTACCCCTCCATGAAGGGCATCATGGCCTCCAAGAAGAAGCCGCTCGACACCTTCAGCCTGGCCGACCTCGGCCTCGACCCCTCCAGCGTTGGCGGCGCCGCCGCCCGCGAGCGGGCCATCTCATCCGAGAAGGTCTCCACGCAGCGTAAGGGTGAGATGTATCAGGGCAACGAGGGCGCGGCCGACCGTGTCGTGGCCTTCCTCATCGAACAGAAGGTGCTCTAAGCCATGTCGAACGACGTCTGGGCCTTGGCCGAGATCAACAACGGCAAGCTCGCCAACATCTCCCTCCAGCTCACCACCAAAGCCGCCGAGCTGGCCGCCGCTTTCGGCGGCTCCGCCGCCGCCGTCGCGCTGGGCACGAACACCCAGGCCGCCGCGCAAGAGCTTGGCGCCTGCGGCGCCAAGACCGTCTACGCCTCCGAGGGCGAGGTCTACAACCAGTACCTCACCCAGCCGCACGCCGAGACACTAGCCACCCTCATCCAGCAGCACCAGCCCCGGCTCGTGCTCTGGGGCGGCACCAACTACGGCCGTGATGTCGCGGCGCGCGTCGCCGCGCGGCTGGGCTTAAGCATCGAGTACAACGTCGGCGAGGTCGCGGTTGAGGGCGACGGCATCGTGATGACCGTCCCCGCCTTTGGCGGCGCGCAGTCCGTCAAGATGCAATTCACCGGCGAGGGGACGAAGCTGCTCGGCGCGCGCCAGAACGCCTTCCCCACCAGCCGCGGCGGCGGCACGCCGCAGGTCGAGCAGGTACACGCGCCCGCCGTCCCCGCCAAGGGCGCGAAGGTCTCCGGCCCGTTCGGCACCGAGGGCGCCGAGGAGGCCGGCCACCTGGGCAAGGCCCCCGACGGCCACGACATCTGGATGCCCGCCGCCAGCCGCGCCAAGCTCGAAGAGGCGCAGGTCATCGTCTCCGGCGGCCGTGGCCTCGGCGGCCCGCAGGGCTTCCAGCAGATCGAGGATCTGGCGGCGGCGCTCGGCGCCAGCGTCGGCGCCTCGCGTGCCGCGGTGGATGCTGGCTGGATTCCCTACGCCCATCAGGTCGGCCAGACCGGCAAGACCGTCAAGCCCACCGTCTACATCGCCTGCGGCATCTCCGGCGCCGTCCAGCACAAGGCCGGCATGGGCACATCCAGCCTGATCATCGCCATCAACAAAGACAAAGACGCGCCGATCTTCCAGTTCTGCGACCTGGGCATCGTCGCCGATCTCAACGTCGTCGTCCCACAGCTCACCGCCGCCGTCAAGCGGCGCAAAGGCCAGTAGCAGCGTTTGCGCATCTCCCGCCCTGGGGGAATGGCCCGGTCCGCGTAGGCGGACGTCGTGGCCGTAGGCCCCCAGGCGCGGTTTCAACCGCCGGCCTACCTCTGGACAAGGAGTTTTCGCATGGGCCAGCCGTTCTTCCTGCCGTCGGGCGGCAGGCTCGGCGCGATCATCTTCGCCATCCTGCTCGTGGCGGCGTGGGTCGCCTTCGCCCTGCGCATGCGCCACCTCGTGCGCCTCATGCTGCTCGGCCGGCCGGAGAACCGCTTCGACCACCTGGGCGAGCGCGTCAAATACTTCACGCTGATGGTGCTCGGCCAGCGCGGCGTGCTGCGCGACCCGCTCCCCGGCGTCGCCCACTTCTTCACCTTCTGGGGCTTCATCATCATCCAGCTCGACGCCCTCAACCTCTGGACGCAGGGCCTCAACTTCACCCTGCCCATCATCTCCAGCCGCCCCTTCGCCGTCCTGCTGGATTTCTTCGTCTTCATGGCCTTCCTGGCCGTGCTCGCCTTCACCTACCGCCGCGCCGTGCTGCGCCCCAGGCAGCTTCGCAGCCAGAACCACGGCATGGCCGACGCCTACGTCATCCTCGCCCTGATCGCCCTCGTGCTGCTCTCCGTCGTCGGCTTCGAGGTCTTCGCCTACGCCGCCTCGCGCGGCGCCGACTGGACCCCCTTCGGCGCCATCATCGGCCCGGCGTTCAGCGGCCTCTCCGTGCGCGCCGCCACCGCCCTCGCCGACATCTTCTGGTGGGCCAACGTGCTGATCGTGCTCAGCTTCCTGATCTACATCCCCAACTCCAAGCACCTGCACTTGATGGCGACCCCCTTCAACGTCTTCTTCCGCAACCTGCGCCCCATCGGCGCGCTCGACCCCATCCCCAACCTTGAAGAGCGCGAGGACTACGGCGTCCACAAGGTCACGCAGTTCACCTGGAAGCAACTGCTGGACGGCTACGCCTGCACCGAGTGCGGCCGCTGCAACTCCGTCTGCCCCGCCCTCGCCACCGACAAGCCGCTCTGGCCCAAGGAGATCATCCTCGGCGTCAAAGAGGAGCTGTTCACCATCGGCGGGCTGCATCTCATCAGCCATGAAGAGGCCGAGGAAAAGAGCAAGACCGAGCCGATGGTCGGCGGGCGCATCCACGACGAGACGCTCTGGGCCTGCACCAACTGCGGCGCCTGCGTCGAGATCTGCCCCGTCTCCATCGAGCACGTGCAGAAGATTGACGACATGCGCCGCTACCTCGTCATGGAGGAGAGCCGCTTCCCGCAGGAGGTCACGCCGCTCTTCACCAATCTAGAGCGCAACCAGAACCCCTGGGAGATCAACAACGACACCCGCGCCGACTGGGCCAAGGGCATGAACGTGCCGACCTTGGCCGAAGACCCCGACGTGGAAGTGCTCTACTGGGTCGGCTGCATGGGCTCCTTCGACGCGCGCAACCGCAAGGTGGCGACCGCCTTCGCCAAGGTCTTGCAGGCGGCCAGTGTCCGCTTCGGCATCCTCGGCCCGGAGGAGAGCTGCACCGGCGACCCCGCCCGCCGCATCGGCAACGAGTACCTCTGGTACATGCTCGCCTCACAAAACGTCGAGGTCTTGAACGGCTACGGTTTCAACACGGGCGCCAAGGCCGGGTCCAACGGGCACAACGGCGACGGCGCCGGCCACATCAACGAGACGCTCGCCCCCACTGACGCCGCCCAGCCCATTCCCGCCGCGCGCGCTGGCGTCGGCGTCGCGCCAGGCCGCGCCTACAACGTCAAGACCGTCGTCGCCACCTGCCCCCACTGCTTCAACACCATCAAGAATGAGTACCCGCAGCTCGGCGGCAACTACGAGGTCGTCCACCACACCGAGTTCATCAACCGCCTGATCGAGACCGGCCAGCTCACCTTGCCCGCCGGCTTCGACCGCCGCAAGCTCACCTACCACGACCCCTGCTTCATCGGCCGCTGGAACGGCATCTACGACGCCCCGCGCAAGGTGCTCAACGTCATCAACAACGACGGTGTAGCCGAGATGCCGCGCAACCGCAACCGCTCCTTCTGCTGTGGCGGCGGCGGCGGCCGCGTCTGGATGGAGGAGAAGATCGGCAAGCGCATCAACAACACGCGCGTCGAAGAAGCGCTCTCCACCGGCGCGGACGCGCTGGCCGCCGCCTGCCCCTTCTGCATCACCATGTTCGAGGACGGCATCAAGGGCGTCGGCGCGCAGGATCACTTCCAGGTGGACGACATCGCCGAGATTCTCGCCCACGCGCTCGACGCCCAGCCGGCCGGCGTTCCCGGCTCGACGACGACCACGACCGACGGCGGCGCGCACGCCTAGCCCAGCTTTCACGTCACTCACTCCCCTCTCCTCGCGAGGAGAGGGGGCCGGGGGGTGAGGAACCCTCAATGCACGACAATCGTCAGGTCATGCACTGGCATGGGCGTCGTGGTCACGTGGTAGGTGTCGGGTTTCACGAAGCCCATCACGGTCGCGCGGGCGCACCAACACACTCGGCCTCAATTAAATGGATCAGGCATATAAACTTCGTGCTATGAACCGGCATCCGCCCAATAAAAGCGTCCGGCGGCGCTGGGCATCGCCCTGTGCCGCCGGACTGTTGCGCCGCGGAGTGCGCGGCTCGCATGCCGCACACTCACCCTAACGCTGGGTCTGCTGGGCTGCCGCGCGGTCGCGCGCCTGCTGCTTCGGCGTGCCGCGGCCGCGCTCGCCGCCCTTCTTGCCAATACGAGAGTAGAACTCTGGGCCTTGCTGCCGCTTGGTGGACTCGCCACCCTTCTTGCCAATCTCGGCGTAGAACGACGGGCCGAGCTTCTCTTTGACAGCCTCGCCACCCTTCTTGCCGATCTTGGAATAGAACTCTGGGCCGTACTTCTCGCGCACGGCTTGCCCACCATGCTTGGCCTTCTGGGACCCCGGCTCGGGCCCGCGCTTGCTCGTAGCCATGTTTCGCACCTCTCTGATTTCACTTGACTGCCGCACTCGCCATTCCGCAATGAGCGCGAAACGACGCTGTACCAGCGCGCCACTTCGCAACGCAACCTGCCCGTCATCGGATGCGCAAGTTGCATGCCAGCAAACAATCGTAGCTGAACAGTTAGCGGTCGGTGGACGCTGACCGAACGCCAGCCGCGACGCCGCGATTCGCGCGGCGTGCCAACGAGCATCCGCCACCATCCCGCTTCATGCTGAATCAAGCGGCGGATGTCATCGTGGGCCGCGCCCACGCGCCGCCGCCAGTCGGTTGGCGATCAGCGCCGCCGTCGCGCCCGCGCCGACGCCGTTGTCAATGTTGACGACCACCAGTCCCGGCGCGCACGTCTGGAGCATCGCGAGCAGCGCCGCGCGCCCCTTGCCGCCCGCGCCATAGCCGATGCTCGTCGGCACGCCGATCACGGGGACCGGCGCCAGGCCCGCGACGACTGACGGCAACGCGCCGTCCATCCCCGCCGCGACCACCAGCGCCGCGACATCGGTCCCGAGCAGCTCGCGCAACGGGTCGAGCAGGCGATGCAGCCCCGCGACGCCGACGTCATAGAGCGCCGCCACGTCGCAGCCCATCTCCTCCGCCACCAGTCGCGCCTCCTCGGCCACGGGAATATCGCTGGTGCCGGCGGTCAACACACCGATCCGCCCGCCCGTTGCCGGGCGCTGATAGCCCGGCGCGTGGATCGCGGCGGCGCGCGCCGCGGGCCGCGCGTCAACCTGGCACCCCGCAAACTCGGCGGCGAGCCGTTCGAGTGTCGCGGGCCGCAGACGGCTCCCCAGCGCACGGCCGTTCCGCTCCACGAACGCGCGCATGATCGCGACGATCTGATCGTCGGACTTACCCTGGCCGAAGACGATCTCCGGTATCCCTTTGCGCGCCTCGCGGCCAAAGTCCAGCCGTGCCTCGCTGCCATCCACCGGCAACTTACCTCCAGTGCGCGGAGCCGATGCCGCGCGTGCCGCTCAGCTACCTGTACAAACGCTCTACGAATCACAGGTGCCGCCGGTTGGATCACCGCCACGCTCATGCGGATCGCGCCGGACACCCTACATAATAATAGCACACAGGCGGTATGTTGCGCCAGTGCAGCGCGCCAGGGTATGCGGGCGCCGGTGGAAAGCGGCCGGCCATAGCCCATTCGGGCCAGCGCCCGCCCGGCATGCGGTAGGCTTGTGATGGACTTGCGGTGGACTCGCGCACAGAAGGGTGAGCCAGCTTGCCAGTGTGTGTGTGAGCCGCTATACTGCGACAGTCGGCGCCGCCCGGCGCGCATGGCAAGCGGATGGATTAGTCGGAGGTGGAACGCGCGATGACGCAGCGGATGAAACGCTTCGCGCTGCTGCTGGTGGCGGTGTCCGTGCTGGCGGTGGCGTTCGCGGCCTGCTCCACGCCCACGCCGTCCGCGGGTGCGCTGCCGGGCGCCGGCTCTGGCAACGTCAACGGCTTCCGCACGCCGAACCCCACCGACGGCTCGCCCACGCCCACCTTCTCCCCCTTCACCATCGGCGCCTGGCCGTCGAACTACTCCCCCGGCACCAGCGACACCATCACCATCTACGCCATCGCTCGCATCCAGGATCAGACGATGCTGACGCCGCCGCGCCCCGCGCCCGGCCTCACGATCAGCTTCATCGCCCAAGACCCCATCAATCAGACCGGCAGCGCCCAGACTGGCCCCGATGGCATCGCCACCTGGACCCTCACGTTCAAAGACAGCCCTGCCGGGAAGCCAGCGAGCGTGGAGGTCAACACCTCGTACAATCAGCAGCAGTATAACGCCGAGACCTTCTTTACCCCTGGCGTCAACCTCGGCCCCACGCCGACGCCGAAGCCCGGCAGCACGCCGACACCCAAGGGCAAAGCGACGCCGACGCCGTAGCCGGTGCGCGAGGCCGGCATTCATGCGAATCGCGCGGGTTGTGGCCCCCGATCAGTTGGCATCCACGCGCTGGCAGTGCGGGCAGTAGTGCGTGCCGCGCTGCGCGACGACGATGCGCTCAATCGGCGTGCCGCAGCGCGGGCAGGGCTGCCCCGTCTTGCGATACGCCAGCAGATGCTCCAGGTTCGTCCCCGCCTCGTTGTGTAGGTCACGGTGCCGCCCGAACGTCGTGCCGCCGTGCGCGATGCCCACCAGCAGCACCGCCTGGATGGCCTCGCGCAGCGCCGCCAGCTCCGCCCCATTCAGCGAGTCCGCCGGGCGCAGCGGGTGGATGCGCGCGCGGAAGAGCGCTTCGTCGGCGTAGATGTTGCCCAGCCCGGCGACGATGCCCTGATCCAGCAGCGCCGCCTTGATCGACCGCTTCGTGCCGGCGAGCCGCGCGGCCAGCGCCGCCGCCGTGAATGCCTCGTCGTCGAGCGGCTCCGGTCCTAGCGCGGCGAAGACGCGCGGCAGATCCGCGTCCGTGGCGACCGTGATGCGGCCGAACTTGCGCGGATCGGAGTAGAGCAGCCGGCGCCCGTCGTCCAGCTCGAAGGCGGCGCGCACGTACGGATACGCGCCGGCGGCGTCCGGCGGCGCGAGTGTCAGGTTGCCGGACATGCGGCGGTGGACGATCAGCGTCTCGCCGCCCTCCAGCGCGATCAGCAGGTACTTGCCGCGCCGCCCGATGCCCGTCACCATCCGCCCCACGACGCGCGCCGCCAGCTCATCGGGTGGCATCTCGGCGACGATGCGCGGCCAGGAGACTGCCACGCGCACGATGCGGCGGCCCACCAGCTCATCGCGCAATTGGCGGGCGACATATTCGACTTCGGGCAGCTCAGGCATGACGTCGCCTCGATATCAGGTGGACTCCCATCAGGCCCGCCCGGCTT
>JAICVS010000097.1 GCA_025935195.1 Ktedonobacterales bacterium | reverse complement strand
GGGCGCGTGGATGCGGAAGCCACGCAGCCGGCCGGGGTGCGCCGCCTCGATCGCATCCAGCACGTCCAGCTCGGCCAGCAGCGGCTCGGCGGCCGGGCTGAGATATTCGGCGCATGGCTTGTGGCGCGGGAAGGTCGCTTTATCCACCAGCGCCACATCGCGCCCGCCGCGCGCGAGCTGCGTCGCCGCCGCCGCGCCCGCCGGCCCGGCGCCTACCACCGCCACATCGTAGATGCGTCCCGCCGTATCCATATGCCCGCCCGATCCCCGTCGCCTGTGTCTACACGCGCCCCATGTTCGCCGTGTACGCGCGGATTATGCCGCGCCCGGCGCTTCCAGAGCCAGCCGGAAGGGGAAGCCCACCCAGACACGCGCCTCCCGCAGGCCCGCCCGCGCCGCCAGCGCGCGCAGCTCGCCCGCCGAGTAGGCGCGGCGCACAGAGGCGGGCGCGTCGTGGCGTGTCATGGAGTGCATGCGCAGCGTGCGCGTGAGCAGCAGCGCGCCCAGGTGCGCCGGCCGCGAGCGTTCCACGTCGTAGACGAGCACGTGGCGCGCGACACGCGCCATGTTGCGCAGCAGCGTCACGGCGGCGTCGGGATCGAAGTGGTGCAGCGCCAGCGTGCAGAGCGCCAGATCGAAGCTGGCGGGCGGGTAGCTCAAGTTCAGCGCGTCCTGCCGCTCGACACGCACCGCCGGGACGCCCGCCGCCTGCCGGGCGGCGATGCGCACGATCTGTGGGCTGATGTCGCTGGCGGTGATGTGCGCCGTGACGCCAGACCGTGCGGCCCAGCGCGCGATAGCGAGCGGCATATCCGCCGAGCCGGACGCGACATCCAGCAGCGCGAAGGCGCGCAGCCCGCGCGCGCGCGCATAGCGGGCGACACCGCGCACAGTGTAGGCGCGCCAGCCCAGCACAGCATTGATGAAGCGGATGTCGCGCAGATTGCGCTCAAGCTCCGCCTCATCAATCGTCTCCGCGTCCAGCAGCTCGCGGATCGCGTCGTCACGCGCGCGCAGCGCCATTGCATCCCTCCCAGCGGCCCGGCAAGTGACATCACGCCTGGATGTCCCACCGCCGCCATGTCCCAGTCCGCCGCCACGGACGAGGAGACGCCTCTTGCCCATGCACGGCGCACCATTCTATGATAGCGCGAGACGACGACACGAAAGGGCGTCACATGGCAAACGGGCATCAACGCGACGACAACGCGCGCACGGACGACAGGGACAGCGACAGGGACACGCCCATCACCATCCAGCCGCTCGATCTTGCCGGCTCCGCGCTGGACGATGTGATCGCGCTCTACAACGCCGTCTGGGGCAAGTCGGGCGCGGGCGCGGCCGCCGTCGATGCGCAGATTCGCCGCCACCCGCGCTACCCTGGCTTCAAAGCGGTGGTGGCGCGGGCGCCCGACGACCGGGCGGTGGGCTTCGCCTATGGCTACACCAACGCGCCGGGCCAGTGGTGGCACGAGCGCGTCGCGGAACATCTCGGCGCGGAGCGCACCGCAGGCGAGCTGACCGGATCGTTCTGTGTCACCGAGCTAGCCGTCCTGCCATCCCACCGGCGCCACGGTCTCGGTCGCCGCCTGCTCGCCGCGCTGCTCGCGGACCTGCCGCACGCCGCCGCGACGCTCTCGACACAGCGCGACAACCGGCCCGCCCGCGCGCTCTACGAGGCGGCCGGCTGGGACTACCTGATCGCGCGCATGCGCTTCACGCCCGGCGACCGCGAATGGGTGGTCATGCGCCGCCGCCTGCGCCCCACCGGCCACGAACACTGAATGGTCCTGAGCCACGCCGCGCCAGCGTGGCATTACAGCCGTCTCCTCTGCTCGCATCAGCCCAGCCGCGTCAGTGGTCATGCCTGTACTCTAGCGGCAACCGATTGCACGGCTCGTGGCGAGAAGAGATGCGAAGAGGGGAAGTGCCGCATCACTCCCCTGGGCCATGATCTGCTCAGAATGATCGCGCGGGAGCCATACTGCCGATGCCAACTCACTACTTCCCCCCTCAGCCGCCACTCGCCGATTTCGTCGGCACGTTCTGGCTGCATGAAGGCGACCCACCCAAGCACACGCTGGAGCGCCATCTGCCAGACGGCACGATGCAGTTGATCCTCAACCTGCGTGACGACACGTTCCGGCTGTTCGATCGGCAATGCCCGGATGCGCTCACCACTGTTCGCGGCCCCCTGATCACCGGCCCGCGCGACACCTACACGCTTCTCGATACAGCATGCCAGGCAACGCTCCTCGGCGTTCAGTTTCGGCCGGGTGGCGCCTTCCCGCTGCTTGGGCTACCCGCAAGTGGGCTGCGCAATGCGGATATCCCGCTGGATGCGCTGTGGGGAGCGGCTGCCTACGACCTGCGCGACCGCGTACTCGCCGCCCACACCGGGGAGGCACGAGTTCGTGCCCTCGAACAAACGCTGACGGCGCGACTAGCATGCGGGGAAGCGCCGCATCCAGCCGTCGCCTTCGCGTTGCGGGAATTTCACTCCCTGCCGCACAGAGGAACAGTCGCGGAAGTAATAGGCCGCATCGGCCTCAGCCCACGGCGCTTCATCCAGGTGTTCAGCCAAGCCGTCGGCCTGCCGCCGAAGACGTATTGCCGCGTACGCCGCTTTCACTCGGCGCTGCGCGCTCTTTCTCACGGCGAGCGGGCGGCATGGGCGGAGATTGCCGTGTCCCGCGGCTACTACGATCAGGCGCACTTTATCCACGACTTCCGCGCCTTTTCCGGCCTGACACCGTCGGCCTACCTCGCCCAGCGTGGCGCGCATCCCAACCACGTTCCGATCGGCCAGCAATAGGTCAAATTCTTACAATACTTCTGCCCTGCTGTCCACGACAATCACGGTGGCGATGCAAGCGCATACGCCATATGTCTGCCTTCAGCACTGGAAAGAGAGCCAAACGTGTCCGAGAACGCGACGCAAACCAGCTATCAGACTGTCGTGCCGTATCTGATCGTGCCAGGAGTGCCGGCCTTGATAGGATTCCTCACCGAGGTGTTCGGCGCGGATGAGGTTCAGCGCCACCTCTCGCCCGAAGGTCACATCATGCACGCCGAGGTCCGCATCGGCGACTCTATCGTGATGGTGGCCGACGCGGCAGAGGATACCCCGGCAATGCCCACTACGCTCCAATTGCTGGTGGACGACGTGGACGCGACCTATGCCCACGCGCTGAGAGCCGGCGCTGCCTCTCTGCGTGCGCCGGCGGACCAGCCCTACGGCTACCGCAATGCCGGCGTGCGCGACGCATCCGGCAACCATTGGTGGATCACCGCTCCCATCGCGCGCTGAGGTATGCTCCCTGGCGTGAGCGCCTGTACCGCCGCCGCCGTGGATGCGGCGGTACAGGCGCTAGAGGCTGGATACTATCTCAACCACCTCTTGGGCGCAGCCCCACGAGAGCGTCACGCCCGCGCCGCCGTGGCCGTAGTTGTGGATGACGACGCGGCCCGCGCCAAGATGCTCCGCCTCCAGCCGCACCGAGGAGCGCAGCGGGCGCAAGCCGCAGGCCACGCTGACCACATCGCCGGGCGTGAGGCCGGCGAAGGCGGGGGCGAGATTGGCGCAGCGCCGCAGGATATCCGCCGTCTGCCGCGGGTCCACGGTTGCGCTCTCGTTGCCCTCCTCATCCACGCCGCCGAGCACGATGTCGTGGATGCGCGGCACGATGTACGCCACCTTGTTCGGGCCGACATCATCCAGCAGCACGCGGCGGAAGCCGTTGTCGCGCACGCGCGCCACCTGCCCGCGCGAGGGATGCAGGTCCGTGTCGCCGCACAGCTCGCGCGCACCCAGCCCCGTGCAGTTCACCACGAGGGGATACACCGCTGGTACGTCATCCAGCCGCGCCACCGCGCGCTGGGTGATGGTCCCGCCGCCCGACGAGAACTCGCGCATCAGGTAATCCAGATAGATAGACATGTCCATCACCGGCGCGGCGAAGACGTAGCCATCCACGTAGCCGAGCGGCAGTTCGCCCGGCCGCGCGTGGCGGAAGCCATCCACCGCGCCGGCCCACCAGGGGTCGTCGTCGCTGGGCGTGTCGCGCACGTCGAGCGCCTCGGCCATCGTCACGCCCGCGACACGCGCCAGGTCACGAAAGGCGCGATAGGCCGCGGCGCCCCAGGCTGTCACGCGCTCGATGGGATACGCCTTATAGGGATACCAGACCGCCGCCGCCACATTCGAGGTGGTATCAGGCGGCAGCGCCTTCGCCCAGATCGTGACACGATGCCCCGCGCGTTGCAGCGCGATGCCGCTCGTCAGCCCCGACACGCCACAGCCGAGCACCAGAATATCCATCGCTCCCACCTTCCCATGATATTTAGTCCCGTCACTCGCGCTTATGCGCTTCCTCGTCCGATTGCTCAGATGGGAGCATGGCCTCGTGTTCCAGCTCCTCCGCCTCGGCCTCCACCGGGTCCAGCGGCACATCCCACCAGGGGTAGGGGATGCCGGCCAGCCGGTTGATCAGCATAGCCTGGCCGGTGAGCAGCGCCACGGCGACCATCAGCAGCGCGAGCTGCGCCGGGTGTGTGAGCAGGCCAAGCGAGACGATCAGCGTCGTCGCGCCCGCCGGTGGGTGCGGCGCGTGGAGCAGCATCATCAGGGCGCTGGTCAGCCCTAGTGAGAGCGCCGCCGCCAGCACGCGCGGCCAGGTCACGCCGGAGGTGAGCGCCGGGCCGGCGGCCGTCAGCCCTGTCAGCGCCAGCGCGAGGTAGCCGGACACCACGCCGATGCCGTGGCCGAGCAGCGTATTGCGTGGCGTCGCGGCCGGAGCGGTGGGCGTATAGAAGAAGAGGAACGCGGTCGGCCCCAGCGAGGGGAAGATGAAGGGTGAGCCGGTCGCCAGCGCGGCGGCGGACATGATGCCGATGCTGAGGCACCCGCTGGCGAAGCCGAAGCCGGCCAGCACCCCCGCGTGATTATGGTGGCGCAGCAGCCAGGGCAGCCGCAGATGGGCGACGATGCCACCAAGCACATCCGCCACGTCGCCCGCGTCGCGCCCAAGCGTCTGTCGCGGCCGGTGATGTGGCGAACCGAACCGGCCCGTCCGGCCGGGCCAGCGCGGGCGCCCATTGCGCGAAACCATCATGCCCCCGTGCTGTGCATGCCTCATCCAGCGGCGGCGCGACGCGGACGACGCGACATAAGCGCGGCGCGCGGCGTGACCTCAGTGTGACTGGATGTGAACACAAGGACATGGTACACTATGCGCACACGCGACGGGAACGCTCTTCACATGCCCTGCTGGTTGGAAAGGGGTACGAAGATGCGAGTGTACACGGTTGGCGAGGCGCGCCGGAGTACGATACCCGCGCGCGTGCCCACGGCGAGATAGGCACCGGAAGGCGAATCTTCCGGTGCCTTTGTGTATCCCGTAGTATCCAGCGTAGAGCGGAGCGCAAAGAGGAGGGTTCCGAGAATCGCACCCGGCTGCCCTGCCGGGCGATGAGGGAGAGGATTGAAACGCCCACAGTCGCGGCGTCGGCGTCTTGCCAGCCGCGAGAGAAGCGAGAGACACGAAAGCGGGGTACTCCAATGCACTCGAGCATGATCGGGAAGATCGCGAAGGCCAAGCAGTATGCGCAGGAACCCGAGCGCATTCAGTTCACACAGTTCGCGGCAACTTTCCGGGGAGAGAACGATACCCATACGACATCTTTCGACGACGGCAAGTGGCATTGCACCTGCCGCTTCTTCTCAGATTGGGGCACCTGCTGCCACACCATGGCGATTGAGCGCGTGCTGGGCGTTACTATCCCGGCGGAGAAGCGCCAGGGCGAGCCGCTCAAGATGGGCGCCTACTGACGCCTGACGCGCGTCAGGCTATCCCCACTCTATTCACTTGCCCATCTCGCCAGCTCCGGGCAACAAGGATGTCCGCACCGGCGCCATCCATCGCTGTCCTGTATGATGTGTGAGCTATCCCGGGCCGCGTGCTACCCCAAAGACGGGGCATTTGCGACCAGCGAACGACAGTGCGACGCCCGGAGGGGAATGATCCTCTCCGGGCGTACGAGCAAGATGGGATGAGACCGAACCGAACCGCGTGTCGCGCGTGGGGGCATGGGGATCAAGCGCGTGTGTGCAGGATGATCGCCAGCACGATGATGACGAGGAACATCGAGATCACCAGACCGGCGATCAGCTTGAGGTCATTGATGACATAGCTATAATGTTCAGGTGTGACGAGATTGGCGGTGCGCGCCCGCTGCGTCACACGCGCGCGCGCCACTCGCGACGCCTGCGCCTTGGCCGGCGCCGGCACGGCGGGCTCCTTACGGGGAGCGGTGGGCCGCACGGCGCGCGGGACTTCCAGCGCGCGCGGGCGCTCCTGCTGGCTGACGCCGGTCGGACGGGCCGGCGTGCTCGGCTTCGCGTTGGCCGGTGCCGGCGCGGTCGGACGCACCGCATTCGCGCCGCGGACCAACATCACATCAGCCGTTTTGGCCGTCGTCCTGGCCGTCGTCTGCGACCTGCGGGCCGCGGGTGTCTGGCGCGTGGCCGTAGACTTCTTCGCCATCTCGTCTCTCTCGTTTCCCCAGGCTATGTGCCGCTATGCGGGCGCGGTACGCATAGCGCGTGCGCACCGGTACGGACTATAGGATTATGGGCAGTATAGCGTATCGCCTCCGGCGCCGCAAGCGACGCGGGACATTGGGATAGCGGGATATACGCCCGCTGACCACCTAACTCACCGCTCCACATTCTGCAACGATCCAGCGCGCGCGCCGGCTACGCATCGCCTGCCACATGGGACGAGCGAGGGATGAAGAGAAAGAGAAAGGGAACGCGAGATGAGCCTCACGCACTTCGATGAGTCCGGCCGGGCACACATGGTGGATGTTGGCGCCAAGCTCGACACCGTCCGCGAGGCCGTTGCCGCCTGCGCCGTGCATATGCGGCCCGCGACGCTGGCGCTCATTCGCGCGGGCGCCGTCGCCAAGGGCGATGTGCTCGCCGTCGCGCAGGTCGCCGGCATCATGGCGGCCAAACAGACGCCGCAGATCATCCCCATGTGCCACGCGCTGCTGCTGACGGGCGTTGATCTGGCGTTCGAGCTGGAGGACCGCGCGGCGGACGTGGGCGTGTTGCACATCCGCGCGAGCGTGCGCACGGTCGGCAAGACGGGAGCTGAGATGGAGGCGCTCACCGCCGCCTCGGTCGCCGCGCTGACCGTCTATGATATGTGCAAGGCCGTGGATCGCGGCATGACCATCGAGAACGTGCGGCTGCTGCGCAAGAGCGGCGGCAAGAGCGGCGAGTTCACACGGCCGGGCGAGGAGTCCTCACCCCCCGGCCTCCTCGCCCCGCGGGGCGAGGGGGAGCCAGAGCGCGCCGGATGAGGATTGCGAGCGGCTGGGAGAGGGATATGGCGGCGATAGATGCGCGCATGGCGGTGGCGACGCCGCGAGAGGCGGCGCGGCGCTACCACGCACCGCAACACGACCGCTACGACGTGGTGGTGATCGGCGGCGGCTCGGCGGGGCTGCCGGCGGCGGGGCTGGCAGCGGACCTGGGCGCGCGCGTGGCGCTGATCGAGCGCGAGAAGCTGGGCGGCGAGTGCCTCTACACCGGCTGCGTGCCGAGCAAGGCGCTGCTGCACGTCGCTCGTGTGGCAGCGCGGGTGCGCGACGCGCGGCGCTACGGCCTGAGCGCGCACCTGGATCCGGTGGACCTGGGGGCGGTGGAAGACTATGTGGGGCGGGTAATCGCCGAGGTCTACGCCGAGAGCGACGCGCCCGAACACTACGAGCGGCGCGGGGTAGATGTGGTGATCGGCTCGCCGCGCTTCGTCTCCCACAGCGCCGTGAGCGTCAACGGCCGCACCATCAGCGCCAGGGGGTTCGTGATCTGCACCGGCTCGCATCCGGCGATCCCGCCGCTGCCGGGGTTGCGCGAGGCCGGCTACCTCACCAATGAATCGGTCTTCGATCCGCGAGAGTTGCCGGCGCGGCTCGTCGTGCTCGGCGGCGGGCCAATCGGCTGCGAGCTGGGGCAGGCGTTCGCGCGGCTCGGCGCGCATGTCACCATATTCGAGCGCCTGGAGCGCCTCATTCCCAAAGACGAGCCGGAGGCATCCGCGCTGTTGCGCGCCCGGCTGGAACGCGAGGATGTCACTGTGCTGACGCGCGCGGACGTGAAGGAGGTCGCCGTGCGCGACGGCGTGAAGCACATCATTGCCAACACTCCCGCCGGGCCGCTGGACGTGGCGGCGGACGCCATCCTCGTGGCGGTGGGCCGCACGCCGAACACCGCGGACCTGGGGTTGGATGCGGCCGGTGTGCGATTGGACGCGAAGAGCGGGGGCATCGCCGTGGATGCGGCGCTGCGCAGCAGCAATCCACGTATCTATGCCGCCGGCGACGTGACCGGCGGCTACCTCTTCACGCATGCCGCCGCGCTGGAGAGCAGGACCGCCGTGCGCAACATCCTCTTCCCCGGCCAGGCGAAGCTGGACGAGCGCGTGATGCCCTGGGCCACGTTCACCGAGCCGGAGGTGGCGCGTGTCGGCCTGAGCGAAGCGGAGGCGCGCGCTCAGCACGGTGAGCGCGTCCGTGTGTACACGCAGCCGATGCGCGCGGTGGATCGCGCCGTGGCTGAGGGAGAGCCGGATGGCTTCATCAAGCTGGTGAGTGATGAGAAGGGCTACCTGCTGGGCGCGACCATCGCCGGCCCGGCGGCGGGCGAATTCATCGGCGAAGTGGCGCTCGCTATGCGTGAGCGCATCCGGCTCGACCGCCTGGCCGCCACGACGCACGTCTATCCGACGGTGGCGCTGGGGCTGCAACAGGCGGCGGGCCAGTTCAGCATCGAGCGCACCAACCGCCGCGCCATTGTCAAGCTGCTGCGGCGGCGGTGGTGTTGAGCGCGTGAGAAGTCCTCACCCCGGCTCCTCTCCTTGCAAGGAGAGGGGAGGCAGAGCGTGTGGGGAAGGCGTGGGGAATGCGGGTGCGAGATGGGCGTAAGCCGAATTCTGTACACCGGCGCCTCGCGGCGGACGGAGTGGCAATCATCTCTCTTGGACGGTGGTTACCCACCGCCTCTAGCGGCCAACCCGGAGGTGAACGGGCGAGCAGCCCGCGGGCAGCCGGCGAACCGACTGCCACTCCTCCTGTCCGGCCTTGCTCCAGATGGGGTTTACCGCGGCCGGCCGGTCACCCGGCCGCCGGTGAGCTCTTACCTCACCATTTCACCCTTACCCGCCGCGAGACACGCCCGCGGTGGGCGGTATGTTTCTGTGGCACTGTCCTTGGGGTCGCCCCTACTGGCCGTTAGCCAGCATCCCGCTCTATGGAGTTCGGACTTTCCTCGGGTGCCGCGACACGAAGCCGCGCCGCCCGCGATTGCCTGCCCATCTCGTGCCCGCATCCACGAGGCAGTATAGCACGTTCAAGCGAGTTTGCGCCGCCCGTGCTATAATCGAAGGTGGCCCACGGGGTCTGGACTTCCTCTCCCCGGAGCAACTGTTTTGCGTCCAAACCACCAGATTGAGTGGGCACCCGTGAAGGCACCCGACGTGCCTGGAGGAACAATGCCGTACGATGTCACGCTGATCCCCGGTGACGGCACCGGACCAGAGATAACGGAGGCCACCCGCCGCGTACTCGAAGCGACCGGCGTCGAATTCCGCTGGCACATGCAAGAGGCCGGCCTGAGTGTGCTCGAAAAGACGGGCACCGTGCTCCCCGAAGAGGTGATCGCGTCCATCCGGCAGACCAAGGTGGGGCTGAAGGGGCCGATTACGACGCCGGTCGGCAAGGGATTCCGCAGCGCCAACGTCGCGCTGCGCAAGAGTCTCGATCTCTACGCCAACCTGCGCCCGGCCAAGTCGTACCCCGGCCTGCGCTCGCGCTACGAGAACATCGATCTGATCATCGTGCGTGAGAACACCGAAGACCTGTACGCCGGCATCGAGTTCCAGCGCGGTACGCCAGAGCTGGACGAGCTGATTGACTTCATCAACCGCGCCGCGAAGCAGAAGCTCAACCCCGACGCGGCGATCAGCATCAAATACATCTCCGTCGCCGCCAGCCGCCGCATCGTCAAGTTCGCCTTTGACTACGCGCGCGAGAACGGCCGGCGCAAGGTCACGGCCGTCCACAAGGCGAACATCATGAAGTTCTCGGACGGCCTCTTCCTCTCCACGGCGCAAGAGGTGGCGAAGGAATACCCCGACATCCAGTTCGAGGACCGCATCGTGGACAACATGTGCATGCAGCTCGTGCAGAAGCCGGAGCTGTATGACGTGCTCGTGCTGCCCAACCTCTACGGCGACATCCTCTCCGACCTCTCGGCGGGCCTGATCGGCGGTCTGGGCGTCGCGCCCGGCGCCAACATCGGCACCGACTATGCCGTCTTCGAGCCGGTGCATGGCAGCGCGCCCAAGTACGCCGGCCAGAACAAGGTCAACCCGATGGCGATGATGTTCTCCGGCGTGCTGATGCTGCGCCACCTGAAAGAGCGCGACGCCGCCAAGCGCCTCGAATCCGCGCTGGCCTCCGTCATCGCCGAAGGTAAGTATGTCACCTACGACCTGAAACCGCGCCCGGACGATCCCACCGCCGTCGGCACCTCGCAGGTGGCGGACGCCGTCATCGCCAGGATGCGGGAGCAGAATCGCTAACGCGCACCTTGCGGCGTGCGGATGGACGGGGCCGGGCGATTGCTCGGCCCCATCTTCATGCCTGGCGCGTCTCGCTCGTGTTCTTTACGCGCGCTCCACGTCGTCGCGGTACAGCTCGTACGCTTTGGTGTACTCCATCACACGCGCGACCTCGGCGATGAATTGCTCGTCGTACCCGGCCCGGCGCAGCAGGTGAAACCCCATCTCCATGCCGGACGTGATGCCGCCAGCAGTGAGCATGCGCCCCGCGTCCACCACACGCGCGCGGCTGATGCGGCAGGCCGGCGCGATCTCCGCCAACCGGTCGATCGGCACCTTGCCGTGTGGCCCCGCCTCCTGCCGATCCGGCTCCTTGCGATTGGTCGCCGGCAGGCCGTCCAGTAGGCCCATCGCGCCGTAGATCCACGAGCCAGTGCAGACGCTCACCAGCAGGCACGACTCCGGCAGCGAGCGGATGAACTCGCGCAGCCGGCCATTGTGTAGCTCCGGGCGCGTGCCAGCGCCGCCGGGGATGAGAAACGCATTCATGTCCGGGCGGTCGTTGAAGGCGTAGTTCGGCAGGACGGTGAACCCCGCCTGCGCCTGCACGGGACGCAGCGCATCGGCCACGAAGAAAGCGTCTAGCTCGGGGTCGAAGCGGCGGGCGACTGAGAACACGCCGTACGGTGCGGCAAAGTCCACGATTTCGGCATCCTTGAAGATGTAGATGCCGAGCCGGAAGCCGGGAATGCGGTCTGCGGGCATGCGCGTACTCCTCTCGCGGTGCTGCATCGAACGACATGATGAGCGAGTCGCCCAGGGAGAGCCGATCCGGCGGCGATGAGCGCCCACAAGAATCGCGCCCGGCCGCCGGCATGCCGTTCCATGTGCTATAGCTATACTATGCATGATGCCGCGGCGACGGGGCTGGCGGCAATACAGCGGGCAGGAGTTATTTTGCATGGCCGAGCAGGACGAGCCGCGGCGCTTGCGTGACGATGCCGAGACGCGCCACTTCATCGAGCAATCCCTCAACGCACTCTTCGCCCCCGAAGACGACGCCCTGCGCGCCGCGCTGGAGGCGGTGCGCGCCCACGATATGCCCGCCATCCAGATCTCACCCGTGCAGGGGCGGCTCTTGCAGGTGCTCGCGCACGCCTGCGGCGCGCGCAAAATCTTGGAGATCGGCGCGCTGGCGGGCTACAGCGGCATCTGGCTGGCGCGCGCGCTGCCCCCCAGCGGCCGGCTGATCAGCCTGGAGGTCAGCGAGAAGCACGCGCAGGCCGCGCGGGACTCGCTCGCGCGGGCGGGACTCACCGACCGCGCCGAGGTACGTGTCGGTCCGGCCGCCGAGCTATTGCCGGCGCTCGCCGGTGAGGCGCCGTTCGACCTCGTCTTCATAGACGCCGACAAGCCTGGCTACCCAACCTATCTGGACTGGGCGCTCAGGCTCACGCGCGTGGGCAGCCTGATCGTCGCCGATAACTGCATTCGCGGCGGCCGGCCGCTGCGCGGCGAGAGCGACGATCCCACCATCGCCGCGATCGGCGCCTACGACCGGCGCGCGGCCAGCGATCCGCGCCTGCTCTCCGTCGCCTTCCCGCTGGACGACGACGGCATGGATGGCTTCGCCATCTCCGTCGTGATCGCCCCGGATGCCGCCAACGTGTCCGGACCGAGTGCATAAGACCTCCGGGCTGTCCGCTTGACCTCGGCCACGCACGTGCGTACACTGGCGCTGCTCTCTTCGGCACCGTGACGGCACAATCGCACCGCGACCGGGTCCACGGATACACATCGTTGCTGATTTCTGGTTCTGGAGGCGCCCATGCGCGCGGCACACGTTCGCGGCGGCATCGCTGGCTGGCTTGTCGGCACGCTGCCGCTCGTCGCCGTGAATGTCGCGGGCTTCCTTGGGCTGTTCAGTTTTCAGGACACGCTTATTGTCGGTGGCATCGCCCTGCTCGGCGGCATCCTGCTCGGCGGCATCGTCGCGGGAAGCATCGCCGGACACGCCCGCGCCGCGCTGGCCTCCGGCGGCATCGCCGCGCTGCTCTTCGTGCTCACCATCGTCGCGCTCGAAGTCGGCACAGCGATTACGGACGTGGCCCCGCCGCTAGTGGCCGATGGCGAGAACGTGCGGGACATCATCCCCGCGCTGGCCGTGCTCGTGTTCGCGGCGGCGCTGCTGCTGGCCGTCTCGCTTGTGACCGGCACGATCCGCAATGCGCCGGATCGCGACGTGGCGCGTTCCCTCGCTGCCAGACAGAACGATGACAGGCGCTCGCGCCTGGCACGGCTGGAGTCCCGTCCCCGCGCCGGCCAGGTTGTCCCGCCGGCTTCCGGCCCCAGATGGCAGGATGGGCCGGCGACGCGCGCCGGGATGGCGAGCGGCCCGCGCCAACCGCAGCCCAGCGCCGCCTATCGCGCGCCGCGCGGCTCCGGCCCGGCGGATCGCCGGGGAACCGCCCAGTACGGTGATGACGGCGATGACGGCCGATATGGCGACGGGTATGGCGCGCGGCCGCCGCGGCGCGACGAGTCCGGCAGGTAGCATGGCTGCCGCTTCGGTGTCACGCGGGTATCACGAGGCTGCGATGGGAGGATTCGGCATGGCAGAGTTGGTGTTCCTGGGGACGGGTGCGGCGCTGCCGACCGCCACGCGCTCGAATACCGCCCTGGCGTTCCTCCCTGACGTCGCGGCGCCGGGGTTGCTCGTGGACTGTGGAGGCGACATCTACAGCGCGCTGCTCAAGGCCGATCTCGCTGGCGACGCTCTGAGCGACCTCTTCATCACGCACGCGCACATTGACCACATCGGCAGTCTGCCGTCGCTGTTGGAAAGCTTCCGTCTCGGCGGCCGCGGCGCCGCCCTGCGCATCTGGGGCTTGCGCGAGGTGCTGGCGGTCGCCCACCGCCTAATTGATGCCTTCGACTTCGAGCTGACGCTGGATAGCTGGAGCTTTCCCGTCGCGTTTGCGCCCGTCGCGCACGGCGACACGATCCAACTGGCGGGCATGCCCGCCCGCGTCGTCGCCATGGACCATACCGTCCCATCGGCGGGGCTGCGGCTCGATCTCCCCGGAGGCGCCGTAGCCTACACCTGCGACACGCAGCCCAACGCGAACATCACGACGCTGGGCGAGGGCGCACGCCTGCTCATCACCGAATGCACCTACCTGCGCGCTCAGGAGCCATACGCGCGCGTCAGCAAGCACATGACGGCGTACGAGGCGGGGCAGCAGGCGGCGGCGTGTGGCGCTGGACGGCTCGCGCTAGTTCACATTGGCGTCGGTGACGCGCTGGACGCCGTGCGCGGCGAGGCGGCGGAAAGCTTCGCCGGCGAGGTGCTGATCCCGAACGACGGCGACCGGATCGCGCTGTAAGGCGGCGCGCCGGCGGCATTCGCCGCGCGCTGCCGCGTGGTCCATTCCATAGTGATCTGTTCGATCTATGAGAGGTGGAGGACGATGTTCAACGACCCGAATCACCCCGACCTGCAACGGTTGGCGCAGCATCACGACGCGGGAACGCACGACCAGATCCCGGCACAGGAGGCGGCCGCCGCCGTCGTCGCCTTCCACGAGCAGGCCGACCCGCAGATCGTGCAGCAGGTCACGGCGCAGCACTACGAGAACATGGCTCCCGCGCAGCTCCAGCAGGCGGCGCAGCAACTCAAAGACAAGCTCGCCGACGTCGCCGGCACCTCACCCGCCGCCGCGCAGCTGGCCGCGAGCATCGATCCGGCCACCGCCACGCCGCAGCAGGTGGCCGCCATGCACCATTTCATTCTCAAAGAGCATCCTGAGGTGATGCGCGGCCTGCTCATCGGTGGCGGGGCGATTGCCGTCGGCGCGCTGGCCGCCTTCGCCGCGCGCCGCTATCTCGCCTCGCACGGCCGCTAGCCCTTTGGGGCATACGCGCCGCGCGATGACTCATCCGGGCCGGGAGACGCACTCGCTGTGTATCCCGGCCTGGACGTTTCACGGCAGACGACAGGTCTTTTCACGCGCCACGACAGGGCCGCGACGGCGCATGGTATACTGTCAGCGACACGCGATAGAACGCGCGTTCACTGGGATGTTGCTGTGGAGTTAGCCAGCCGGAGAGCAGCGATGGCGGACCGTCTCATCTCGCCCCACTACGGAGACGACGACATGCAGGAAACGAGTCTGCGCCCGCGCCGGCTCGATGAATACATTGGACAGGAGACCGTCAAGGGCAACCTCAGCATCATGCTGGAGGCGGCGCGCAAGCGTGACGAGGCGCTCGATCACGTGCTGCTCTACGGGCCGCCAGGCCTGGGCAAGACCTCGCTCTCGCTGATCATCGCCGCGGAGATGGGCGCGAATATCAAGATGACCTCCGGCCCGGCTATCGAGCATGCCGGCGACCTGGCCTCCATCCTGACGGCGCTGGAGCAGGGCGATCTGCTCTTCATTGACGAGATCCATCGCCTCAGCCGCGTGGTCGAGGAACGGCTCTACTCCGCTATGGAAGACTTCGCCCTCGATCTCATCATCGGCAAAGGCCCCTCCGCGCGCAGCGTGCGGCTACCGCTCAAGCCCTTCACCATCGTCGGCGCCACCACCCGCCTCGGCGCGCTGGCCGCGCCCCTGCGCGACCGCTTCGGCGCGATCTTCCGGCTGCAATACTATGACGAGTCCGCGCTCCAGCGCATCATCCAGCGCTCCGCCCGCATCCTCCAGGCGCCGATGGACGCTGGCGGCGAGGAAGAGATCGCCCGCCGCGCGCGCGGCACGCCGCGTATCGCCAACCGTCTGCTGCGCCGCTCCTGCGACTATGCCCAGGTCCGCGCCGACGGCGTCATCACGCGCGCAGTGGCCCAGGCGGCGTTGAACGCGCTGGAGGTGGACGAGCGCGGGCTTGACCCTACCGACCGCACGCTGCTGCTCGCCATCATTCAGAAGTTCGATGGCGGCCCGGTCGGCGTGGAGACGTTGGCCGCCAGCATCAGCGAGGAGACGGAGACTATCGAAGACGTGCTGGAGCCGTATCTGCTGCAGCTCGGCTTCCTGGCACGCACGCCGCGCGGCCGCATCGCCACGCGCCTGGCGTACGAGCACCTCGGCCTCCCCTACCGGCAGACTCCCAGCGCGCTCGGTCTATGGGATGCGCCCGCGGATGCGAGCGAGTAGCGGCGGCGAGTATGCGGATGTGATGCCGGCCTGGCCCGCTCGCGCCAACACATATACATGCCAACAGAAATGGGCCTGACCCTCCATCGGGTCAGGCCCAAGACGACACGAACGTCACATGCCGTTAGCTGCGCAGCCGCTCCAGCACCTTCGGATGGCGCAACTTGGCGAGCGCGCCCGCCTCGATCTGGCGCACGCGCTCCCGCGTGATGCCGAGCTGGCGGCCCACCTGTTCCAATGGGAAGGTGTGGCCGTTGCCCAGCCCGAAGCGCAGCTGCAAGACCAGCCGCTCGCGCGGCGTCAGCACATCCTCTAGAACCTCCTGGACCTCCTGCTTCATCGTGCGGGTGGTCGCGGCCTCCTCAGGAGATGTGCTCGTCTCGTCGGCCAGCACGTCGCCCAGCTCCTGCTCCTCGTCCTCGCCGACGGGGAGCTCAAGCGAGATCGGTGTGCCGGGCGCCGCTTCCAGCTCGTGCAGCCGCTCGACATCCAGCCCAAGCGCGTCCGCCAGCTCCTGCTCGGTGGGGTCGCGCCCCAGCTCCTGCACGAGCCGCTGCCGCTCGCGTCGCACGCGATTGAGCGCTGTGTTGACGTAAACGGGCAGGCGGATCGCCCGCCCTTTGTCCGCTACAGCGCGGCTGATCGCCTGGCGAATCCACCACGTCGCATGCGTGCTGAAGCGGTGGCCGCGGCGCCAGTCATAGCGCTGCACCGCCCGCATCAGGCCGATGTTGCCTTCCTGGATCAGATCCAGCAGCGACAGCCCGCGCCCGACATAGCGCTTGGCGATGCTGACCACCAACCGCAGATTCGCCAGCACAAACTGCTGCACCGCCTCTTTATCGCCGGCCTCGATGCGCTTGGCCAGCTCGATCTCCTGGGCATGGCTGAGCATCGGCACGCGGCCGATCTCGCGCAGGTACGCCGTGATGGCGTCCACCTCCGCCGTCTCGCCACGCTCGGCCGCGCGCGCGACCTCCTGCACGCGGCGCAGGCGCGCGGGGCTCGCGTCCGCCTCGTCGGGCATATCTACGAGCGGCGCGCTATCGGTCTCCATCGCGTGGAGACCGCTCTCAATCGCCTCGTCTTCCCGCACGCGCGCCTCCTCTTCCTCGTCGTCGACGATGTCAACGTCCGCGGCCAGGAGCTGCTCGACGGCGGCGTCAAGGTCGCTGAGTTCCTCTATCTCTGGCATCTGCCCTTCTTCATTCTTCGTGCGCGCGTCCATCTCGCGGGGCGTACTCCGATGCGACGCGCTCTGCCCGCCGGTGGCACGTAGTGCCGCCTCGAGATCCGCCCGCCGTATATACCCCCGCTTGCGCCCTTCGACCATCAGTTGGTCGAGCGCATTCGCCTGGGTTGACTCTGTTGTCGCCATCGCTCTCACCCGCCATCGCCCTGCCGGTCCGGCGAACCAGACCGGCAATATCTATTCCAGTGCTCTCTCGCGGCATGTAAACGGCATCCAGCGCGCCGGCCGTCACTGCCCGCGCACTTGCCCGTATCCTCCACATCCCTTGCGAAAACAATGCCACGGATAGCCGACACACCGCAACGCGGCATGTCACGCGGTCATGACCAACCCGACCGCTTCTTACTTAACTATACGAAAACTCACGGCGCGCGGTTACACAACTCACGTACAGAACGTACCGCCGCGGGCGGTACGCCTTCAACCCAAGCAGATAGGCCCGGCACTGAGCTCCTCGCTCGACCGGGCCTACCGAGTCCGCCACACGTCGTGGCTGGCGTGCGGCATGCATGCCATGAACAACTGCTGAGATGTAGGAGAGAGGGGAAGATTTACCTCGATTTTGCCGGGCGGGCGAGCCCGATCACACGACGCTACTGAAGCTGCTCGCGCGCGGCGAACAGGAAGGCTGCCAAGCCGCTAAGCCATTAGGAGCGGTGGGCTGAGCGCGTTACCGCGCGTACACCTCCGCCCTACCCACCCAGTCATCTGCTGGGGGCCTTCGAGCGGGGCCCTTGCGAGCCCCACATGGGAACGCTAATCTTGGGAGCG
>JAICVS010000045.1 GCA_025935195.1 Ktedonobacterales bacterium | reverse complement strand
GTCCAGCACGTAGATGCCGGTGTTGATGGTGTCGCTGAAGACCTCGCCCCAACTGGGCTTTTCGAGGAACTGGCGGATGTGGCCGGCGTCGTCGGTGATGATGACGCCGAATTCGAGCGGATTGGCGACGTGGGCGAGGGTGAGGGTGGCGAGCGAATGCTTCTCGCGATGATAGCGGATGATGTCGCTGAGGTTGAAGTCGGTGAGAGCGTCGCCGCTGATGAGGATGAACGGCTCGTTCAGGTGCTCCTCGGCGTTCTTGACGCTGCCGGCGGTGCCAAGCGGCACCTCCTCGCGCGAGTAGGTGATGCGCATGCCGAGCTGGCCGCCGTCGCCAAAGTAGTCTTCGATGGCGCTTGCCATGTATTGGACGGTGACGACGACATCGCTGATGCCGTGCGCTTTGAGCAGGTTGAGGATGTGCTCCATCACCGGGCGTCCGACGATGGGCACCATCGGCTTGGGGCGGGTCACTGTCAGGGGGCGCAGGCGGGAGCCCTCGCCTCCGGCCATCACGACTGCCTTCATCGAGCGAACCTCCCCCTTATCTTCGGCATCTTCGGCTCGTGTGACGGCGCGGGGAGTCCTCACCCCCCGACCCCCTCTCCGTGCGAGGAGAGGGGGAGCCATATCGTGCGAAACGGGCGGAATGGGGTGATGGTGAAGAATCCTGGCCGGAATGGATGCGGAACAGATGCGGAGCGGACGCGGGACGGCATGTGGGTGTGCTCAGGCTACCATCCCTCGCGTCGCGGCGGCGCACGGGGTCTCGTTCGCTACTTTTGTGCCACTGCATGCCGTCGTATCGCCGGCGAGAAGGCGGCGCGGGCGCCGGGCGCGGCGGATTAGGGCGAACATGCGCGTGGCACGGGCGGGGAGAAGGCATGCCGGTCGCGACAGTCGCGAAGAAGCAAGTCGCATCCAATGTTATGGTATCACCTGCCTGCCTGGCCGGGCAAGCGTGGCGGGCGGATTGCCTGGATGTGTGAAGGTTTGCCCGCGTGGCGGCAGGCTGGCGATTGCATCGCTATCTCTGCCCTGTGGCGGATGTGAACGAGCCGCGAATGCGGTGCGAATGCGGTGCGAATGCGGTGCGAATGCGATGCGAATGCGGCGTGAACGCGGCGTGGACCACGTGTGACGCAACCGCGACGGGCCTCGTGTATGCCCCGCGATGGGACAGCCATCTCGCCCGATACCCGGTTCGGATGTGAGCGGGCCGTGTGGTGCGCCGAGCAGGTTGGGAGCAGGCCGTGACCTCGGCGCCGTAGTGTGGACGATGGGGGCAGTAGCGCCCATCGGCGCGGCGCGAGGCGGCGCGAGGCGCCAACGAAAGGAAGGAGCGGAGGTCATGATACCCGACATGAAGCTCGATACGAGCAACCGGACGGCTCCATCCGCACCCATCACCGACAGGGCGAGCGAGCGTCTGGGGAAATACCCCGCGCTCACGTTCGCGGAGCGGCAGGGGCTGATGATGTCGTGGGTGGGGATTGCGCTCGGCATGTTCCTGCTGCTCGGCGGGCTGGCGCTGTGGGCTTCGGTGGCCCTCGGCGCGGGCTTCGCCGGCTGGCTAGTGAGCCTGGCTGTGATGGGGGTGGTCATCGTGGCAACCATCGTCGCGGTCAGCGTCTTTGTCATCAGGCCGAGAGACTGAGCGAGGCAACGCGCGAGCGGAGGAGGCACTTGGTTATGTTCAAGCGGATTGTCGTCCCGTTGGACGGGAGTCGTTTCGCCGAGGCGGCGCTGGCGCCAGCGCGTGAGCTGGCGCGCGCTGGTGGCGCGCGTATCCAGCTGGTACGCGCGGTCCCGCCGCACGGCCTGCCCAACATCCTGCCGGGTTTCTACACTGACACGATCGGCGGCGATGGTCACCAGGCGGACGTCGAGCGTGCCAACGACGCGGACGCATACCTGCACACCATGACTGATCAGCTGCGTCGCGCTGGCTACGACGCTGACATGGCGCTCGCCATCGCCGCGCCCGGCGCCGGAATCGTGGAGGCCGCCGCGCTCGATCACGCCGACCTGATCATTATGGCGTCGCATCTGCGCTGGAAGGTGCCGGCGACCACCGGCGCCAGCGCCACGCTCGACGTGATGGTGCGCTCGCGCGTCCCGCTGCTCGCCTGGCGTGTGAATGACATCGCGGAGCCGGAAGGCGGACCGGATGGCGACGAGCGCCTGTCCGTGCTGGCGCGTGCCGAGTCGCCACTGGTCGTGCCGCTCGATGGCTCGCCGTTGGCTGAGGCCGCACTGCCCACCGCCGAGGCGCTGGCCAGCGCCTTCAGGCTCTATCTGGTGCTTGTCCGCGCGGTGGACCGGCCTGAGCGGCAAGACGAGGCTCGCCGATACCTGGCGGACGTCAGTGCCGTGGTTGAAGGGCGCGGCACGCATGTCACGGCGGTGACCGGCGTAGGCGATCCCTTCGACGTCATCGAGAGGGTTTGGCGCGAGCAATCTGGCGGCGCGATCGTCATAGCCAGCCATGGGCGGTTGGGAGCCCACGGCTCCTTCTTCGGCAGCCTCACGGCGCGCATCATCGAAGAGCTGGAGGCGCCCGTGCTGGTGGTGCGCCCGTAGGCCACGTACGGCGGTGACGTGGTGACGGTCATCCGCGCCTCTCGATCACGCGCCTCTCGATCAAGTGTGAGGTGGCTGAGAGGGTGAGTCGCTGTTCGGTGATGCCCCCGCGACGCCGCGGGACGCACACTGTATTCGTCGGCGGGGTGGCGCGCACGTGTTCCGTGGGGGATGCGCACGCACACCTGACGCCTGACGAGGAGGTTAGCAAAGTATGAGTACCATGACACGAGAGCCATTCGACGCGTTCACGCCGCTGCGTGAGGCGGTGAGTCGCTTTATGGAGGACGGCTTTGTTAGCCCGGAGCGCGCGCTGTTCGCGCTCGGGCGCACGTTCCCAGTGGACGTGATCGAGACCGCCGAGGAGTTCATCATCGAGGCGTCGCTGCTCGGGGTGAAGCCGGAGGATGTCCAGATCACAACCGCGGAGAACACCATCACCATCCGCGCCGGCCAGAAGGCGCACGAGCGCCGCGAGCGCGACGTCACCTATCTCAAGCGCGAGCGCATTGAGCGGTTGCTGCCGCAGGTGAGCCGCACCCTTGTGCTGCCCGTGCGCTTCGATCCGGAGCAGATCGCCGCCAGCTATGAGCACGGTGTGCTGACGATCCACATTGCCAAGACTGATGAGGCGAAGGTGCGCACGATCCCCATCCAGATGAAGGAAGTGACGACGACGCATTGAGCCGCACACCCTGCCACCAGTGGGCGGTGGGCGTGCGGACGATGCCCACCGCTCAGTCTCCGAGGGCGGGCACGCGGTCACGCGCGTGCCCGCCTTCGGGCTCTCACAACCAGCGTTCAGCCAACGGTGGAGCGTAGTTGATAGGAGGGGGACATGGCCCTCGCACACGCCGCGCGGCCACAGGCACGGCGACAACCGAGCCGGTATCGGCAGATCGTAGAAATCCTGGTTCGTCACGGGCTGGGATATCTGATCGGCGCCATCGAGCCGCCGGACTGGGTGCCCATGCGCGGCCGCTCCGCGACCCACACGCGACGTGACGAGCGCCGCACCTCGCCTGAGCGGCTGCGGCGGGCGATCGAAGAGCTTGGCCCCACCTTCATCAAGCTCGGCCAAATCCTTTCTACTCGCGGCGATCTCCTGCCGAGGCCGTACCTGGACGAGCTTGCCATGCTGCAAGATGGCGCACCGCCCATCCCTCCCGATCTGGTGCGCGAGACGCTGCTCGCGGAGTTGGGCCGTCCTATCGAGGATGCGTTCGCCACGTTCGACATGACGCCGCTGGCCGCGGCCTCGATCGGCCAGGCCCATGCCGCCACCCTGCTCGACGGCACCGAGGTAGTGGTCAAGCTGCGCCGGCCCAACGTCGTCGAGCGCGTGGAAGAAGATCTGCACATCCTGCTCTCGCTCGCCGCCAAGGCTTCTCACCACGGGCATGCCAGTGAATTCTACGATCTGGTCGGCATCACACAGGAATTCGCGCAGACCTTGCGCCACGAGCTCGATTATCTGCGTGAGGGGCAGAATGTGGAGCGGTTCGCCGCCAATTTCGTCGGCGATCCCAGCGTGCGCATCCCCCGCGTGTATTGGGAGACGACCACCGCGCGCATGCTGACCTTGGAGCGCATCCGTGGCATCAAGATCAGCAATGTGGAGGCGCTCGAGGCGGCGGGGCTCGACCGCTGCGAGGTCGCCGCGCATGCCTCGCGCATCTTGCTCACGATGATTCTGGAACAGGGCTTCTTCCACGCCGACCCGCACCCTGGCAACATCTTTGTCGAGGCCGACGGGCGCATCGCACTCATTGATTTTGGCATGACCGGCCAGGTGGAGGGCCGCACGCGCGAGCTGCTCATCCAGTTGATGCTCTCCATCTCGCGCCAGGATGCCGGCCAGCTGGCGGATGTGGTGCTCGAGCTGGGCATGGCCCGCGCGCATGTGGATCGCAACGCCCTGCGCCGCGACCTGCAGCGCGTGCTCGCGCGCTACTATGGCCGCCCAATCGGCGACGTGAAGTTCAGCGCCTTCCTCGGCGAGTTGCTCGACATCATCCGCCGCTTCCATCTGCGGTTGCCGTCCGATCTCTCGCTGCTCATAAAGACGCTGGCTATGTGCGAGGGATTGGGTGTTCGACTCGACCCAATGTTCGACTTCATGACCGTCTACATCCCCTACGCGGAGCAGGTGATACGCCGCCAATTCTCGTTCCAGCGCTGGGCCGGCCAGCTCGCGCTCGCCGGGATTGATGCGATGGATCTGTGGCTGCAATTGCCGCAGCGGCTTGGGCACATTCTGGGCGATATCGAGCGCGGCGGCTTCGAGATCAACGTCCAGCCGCAGAGCTTCGAGCCGTATCTGGACCAGCTGGAGCAACTGGTGAATCGCCTCATCCTCGGTATCCTCGCGGCGGCCTGGACGATCAGCGTGGGCCTGTTCGTCGCGGCCTACCACCCGGAGGGGCTGGGCTTCCTCTCGGGCGTCCTCTTCCTGCTGGTGCTGGCGCTTGGCGCTGGCTTCGGGAATTATGTGCTGTTCCTCACGCTGCGCAACCGGCGCCGAGCGAAATGAGGCGATACGTACAGCCTATCCAGAAAGGAGGGAGAGATGATACGGCGGAGGTATGACGACCATAGAACGGACCCAAGCGGACGCCCGCTGATCCGCTGGGAGCGGCAGGCGACCAAGTACCTGGCCTTCGTCCAGCTGGCGGCCTGCCTGATCATCTATCGCAAACTGCCGCCTGCCGCCTCACCGTGTGGATAGCCTGTTAGGCGAAAGCATGTGAGGGAGAACGGATCCGAACCTCCCGTATGCATGCGGGGGAGTCTCGGTGGCAGTACCTGATCAGTCTCCAACTCGCCGGCCGCCGCATCGAGCCGCAATGGAGGTTGGCTCGTCAGTCTTCGTCGCTCAGGACCACCGGGTCAAGCTGGCGGAGGCGCGCTGGGTCAGCGACCAGGTTGATGGCGACGATCTTGCTGCCGGTGATCGTGAAGCTGAAGACGACACGCGGCCGTCCGCCCGGCGCCCACACAGCTCCCACGGCGCCGTTCACGAGCGCCAATCGCGCGACCTGAGCACGCCCCGCGAACTGCTGGGCCACGGCCGGCGCACCGCGCACTTCCTGTGCCGCGCCCACGGCCACGGCCGCGTGGTCGGCGCGGCATACGATGTCTGGGTCGAGCACCGCGAACAATGCGTCGAAGTCACCGGCACGTGAGGCCGCGAGGAAGGCAGCGACTACGGCTCGCTGGCGAGTGCGATCGACGTCCGAAACCGCCTTGCCCATCATCGCGCTCTGCTCCTGCCTTTGTCCCTGTACCCGGCGGCGTGCGCGGCTGGCGAGCTGCCGTGCCGCGGTTGGGGAGCGGCCCACGATGGGTGCGATCGCGTCGAAAGGCACGTCGAAGAGGTCGTGCAGCACGAACGCGAGGCGCTCGGCGGGTTTCAAGGTGTCGAGAACCACGAGCAGCGCGAGACCGACCGCGTCGGCCAGGAGCGCTTCGTGCTCGGGGTCGCTCTCGCCCTCACGCCGCATGGTCGGCTCAGGTACGTAGGCTTCCCGCGCGCCCCGCTCGTCCAGCGGCTCCAGGGGTTCCTCGCGCCGTGAGGCACGCGCGCGCAGGAGGTCAAGGCACACTCGCGCGACGACCGTTGTCAGCCAGCCGCCGAGATTCTCGACACCGCTCGTATCGGAGCGGCTGAGGCGCAGCCAGGACTCCTGCACAGCGTCGTCCGCTTCACTGAGCGAGCCGAGCATCCGGTAGGCCACTGCCCGCAGATGGGGACGCGCGACCTCGAATCGCTCCGCCAGCCAGTTGCGTTCGTCTTTGTGCTCATCCATTGGTCACATTCCTTCGTTGTGTTACGTCAGAGGAGTGACGAGCGAAACCCACCTGATGTGACAGGGAGAGATGGTGAGGGAGTGATCCGGCGAGCTATCCGGCATGAAAAATGGAATGAGCAGGCGGACGGCCAGAACAGATGTATGAGCGAACGGGAAAGCGAGGAGCCTGAAATCCTCGTTGTGCGCGGGCAGGGGTATTAAGCGTCACCGGCCGCTGGCGCTCTACCACGACCGACGTGGGATTCTCCGCGTGCTCACTGGCCAGACGGTGCGCCACGACGCGCAGGGCCTGGCGGCGGCGGCCACGCTGGCCGAGCAGAACGTGCGGTTCGCGGTCCCGCCCGCCCAGCCCGGAACCGCCTATCGGCCGCTCGACCCGGCGAGCCTACCGCTGGAGCAGTTGTGCTGCTTCAAGTACGCGCGCGTTGTGGCTGCCGACAACACCGTCATCTTCGGCGGCCAGCGCCTCCAACTGCTGCCCGATCACCAGCACCAGCGGCGCAGCTCTGCCCACGCGGCGGTGGAGGTCCACGAGCACCTCGACGGCTATCTCAGCGTCGTCTACGGCGGCGTCTGCCCGCATACCATGCCAGCGCCCCTGCCGCGGGCGCGACGCGGGCGGGTACCACCTACCTGGCGCGACCCACGCTGACGCCCCTGGCGTCGGCCGTTCTCATCTGGAGGAGTAGGCTCCCGGACAACGCCAGTGAACAGTTAACCGGACATTGTCACTGAACATCAACAGCATGCCGGATGGGCTACGCCGCCCTTTCGCTTGACGCCGCGCGCGGGCTTGGTGTATGCTGCGGATGCTTTCGCATAGGTGGGTAGCTCAATTGGCAGAGCAGCGGTCTCCAAAACCGCAGGTTGCAGGTTCGATTCCTGTCCCACCTGCCAGTAGAAATCCGGAATATAAGCGGCTTTGAGCAGATACGCTTGGAGCCGCTTCCGCGTATGTTGGGCGATTGATGCCAACGGTGATGCCAACTCGTTGCCCTGCAAACGGTCGGCCGCATTGATTCCCGCCGCCGCCGCGGTTGGCGAATCGATATCGTGTTGGACTCGCATTCCGCGGGGTGTCGTGACGACTTTAGGAGGTCGTGATGCCCGCACTCACCACAGCCACCAGCCGTCCGCCGCGCGCCTCCACCCCATCCCCACGCCAGCACCTCAGGCGGCGCGTGCTGCTCGGAGCCATCCTGGCGCTGGAAGTCGTGCTGCTGGGCTATGCCGGCGCCTCCGTGATGGCGGCGAGGGCCTTGATGGCGCCCAATCCCAGTCCTGGCCCGCTTACCCAGACCCCCGCGGCCTGGGGCTTGCTCTACCAGACAGTGAGCTTCCCCAGCCGTGGCGATCACCTCCGCATCCGCGGCTGGCTGATGCCTGGGCTGCTGCCCGATGGAAAGCAGACGGTGCAGCGGACCATCATCGTGGCGCATGGGATTCCGGGCAATCGCAGCTCCTCGCTGGTGCTGCCCGTGAGTGCCGCGCTGGTGCGGCATGGCTTTGCGGTGCTGGCGCTGGACCTGCGCGGGAATGGCGAGTCGGCGCCCGCCCCACGCTCGTTGGGCGAGTTTGAGCAGCGCGATATTGTCGGCGCGGTGGATTTCTTGCAGACCGGCGCCCTGCCCTTTCCCCTGCTGGGCCGGCCTCGCGTGATCGGTGGGTGGGGCATGTCACTGGGAGCCTCCACGCTGCTCCTGGCTGCGGCAGCGGAACCAGCGATTCGGGCGATTGTCGCTGATAGCGCCTTTGCGGATGCCGCCGCCTTGGTGCGTGCGCGGCGGGAGCAGCAAGGAGTGCCTTCCTGGTTGTTGCCAGGCGCGCTGCTGGCGGGACAGTTGCTCTATGGCGTCACCTATGATCAGGCACGGCCCGTAGCGGTGGTCGCCCAGATCGCGCCTCGTCCCATCTTGTTCATTCATGGCAGCGCTGACAGCTCGGTACCCATCGCCAATCTGGACCAATTGGTGGCTGCCGCATCCCAGCCAGCCAACGCGCACGTCCAGACGTGGGAAGTGCCGGGCGCCCAGCATGTCCAAGTCTTCTCGCTCATGCCAGTAGCCTATATCCAGCGCATGGTAGCCTTCTACCAGGGCGCCCTCGGACCCGATTCCAGGTGAGCGAGCCATCGCGCAAACACACCAGCAGCAGCCTGGAAGGCTCGATGGTTCGTGCTACAGCGGATCGTGCGGTCACAGGCGTCCGATCCCCAAAATGCCCTTGTCCCGCCGGCGGGTCGCGCTGGCCTTCATGCATACACGCGGCTGCCAGATGGCTGACCCGGCAGACGCCCAAGAATAGGATCAGCGGCAACCGATCCGGTCGAGCGCGGTCAGCTATCACTGTCCGAGGGCGTTTTCTAGAGGGTGTTAGGGCCTGTCTGACGAATCGAGGTGGATGTGGTACGCTCGCTGGAGAATCGCTTGAAATGAGGGTCCACAAACATGGTTGGACGCGGGGAATTGACCGCGGAAGCGTGGAGCGTCAGTGCGCCGCTCTTGCCGCCGTCCGGGCAGCGCGGTGGGCTGTGGCGTGACCATCGCACGATCATCAACGGCATCTGGTGGAAGGCGCGGACCGGTGCGCCCTGACGCGACCTGCCCGAACGCTACGGCCCGTGGCAGACCCGCGTTGTCGGCAGTTGCTGCGCCAGCGACGCATCCCGCACACCATCCCCAAGCGCCAGAGCCAGCGGACGCACCGGGCCGCGCGAGCGGGGCGCCCGCTGTTCTTCGACAAGACCGTCTCTGCCCGCCGCAACGTCTCCACTCGGAGATGACCGTCCAGAGAGCAGACCAGTGGACAGCAACAGGGCAGAGCGCGTCGCACGTCATCTGGCCTCGGCTCCGGAGAGGAGATCGCGCAGGGTAGCGGCATTTGAGAGCGCGGGATCGCGTGCGGCGAACACCAGTGTCACGCGGCCGTGGTCCACCAGCTCGCGCAGACGCGCCATCGCGGCGCGCGCCGGATCGGATGCCAGCTCGGTTTCATAGCGGCGGCGAAACTCCGCGAACCGGCTGGGATCATGATCGTACCACGTCCGCAGTTCGGCGCTCGGCGCGATGTCCTTCAGCCAGAGATCGACGCGCGCCCGTTCTTTCGAGAGACCGCGTGGCCAGAGCCGCTCGACCAGCACACGCATCCCGTCGCTTGCCTCCGGCGCCTCGTAGACCCGCTTGAGGCCTATCGAACGCATATCACTCGCCATGGCGCGTCCTCCAGCGTTCCATACCGCCCGCGATCTCGCCGGCCGCATCGGGTGGTGGTGCGAGACCGCCGAGATCGCGACCGTCGCTCCACCCGCTACACGCGGCCACATGAGCCACATCTGGGCCACACATGGGTGTGCCCACGGCATGCATCTCCCGTCATGCTGCTATTCTATCATGGCGCGAGCTATTCCAGACATGCGCGGCGACGACCGACTTCAGAGCGCGCCATCACGCGGAGTATGGGGCGGATGTCGAACCGCGCCGCTACGAATCCACGACGCGCCCTCGCCTCAGCACCGACTTCAGGGCCATCCGCGCGCGGCGGCCCGCCGGCCGATCGCCTGTTCGCGGCGCCTCGCCGCGAAGTGAGCCGGATATACCGTATGGTTCTAGCATATTCATCCCCGCGCGCACGAAAATACGGCATGACCTTCGCTGGATGACGTGTAGTGTGTGTGGCGCGCGTGCGGCTGAGTTCCCGTCCAGCGGCCAACAGTTCGGTCGCGGCCGTTCTGGCATGAGGGCTGCAAAGCTATGCCCGTAGGCGTCGCGCGCCCTACGATGCATGCGTGTAGAAGGACGTATATGATGCAAACCGTTGATGACCTGCGCACGCGCCTCGACGCGCGCGGCCAGTGGGTGCGGCTCGGCGTGCTCGCCGCCGGTGCGCTCGCACCGCTCGTCGGCCGCTGGAACGATCTGCGCGCCGCCGAACGCGCGCGCGCCATGCGCGAGGAGGCTGAGGCCCGGCTCAAAGGCTTTGGCGCGGTCGCCCCATGGACACGCCGCGACGTGCGGCAGCGGATCGCTGCCATCGCCGGCAAGACCGGCGACAAGACGCTCGGCACGCGCCGGGTCAGCACCACCATCTGGCTCGTCGGCGTCGGCGTCGGGCTTGCGGCGGCCGGGGCGGGCACATACCTGCTGGTGCGCCGGCGCCTGGCGCGCGAGGCCGAGGAGCCGATGCTGGACCTGCCTACGCCGTCCGTGAACGGCAACGGGCGGAGCGCGACTCCGGCGCCAGGTGTCCAGCGCCTGCGCGACGCCACCGCCAACCCGCCGCCGTCGGCGCACGAGACGGTGAACGCCAACGCCGCGACCACTGCCACCGGCGCGGAATCCGCATTCGATGAGGTACGCGCACCGTCCACGCCTGCGGGCACACTGCCTGAGAAAGTCGTGGACCCATTGGGTGAGCTGCCGGGCGGCGCCACGTCTGTCTTGCCCGATGGCGCCCTGGCTGGCGTGCTGCGCGCCGATGAAGCCCCGTTCATCGGCAACATCAAGACGATGGTTTTCCATGCCGCGGATGACGACAATCTGCCGGCAGAAGAGAACCGCGTCTACTTCGCCAGCGAGGAGGAGGCGCGCGACGCGGGGTATCGCCGCGACAAGGATGATCTGGGGATCGCCGCGATGGAAACCCAGGCGCAGGCGGGCGCGGGCGAATAACACGCGCGCGCCGCCGCGACGACACACGGCCGGTGGGACGTATCCCATCCGGCCGTGTCGTGTGTGTTTGCCCGCCGCTCGTAGATGGGCCGGGATGGGCCGGGCGCTAGCGCGTATTGTGCATCGGCATGATGACGTAGGTGTACTGCTCGCCGAGCGGGCCGCTGGGGCGGACCACGCCGGGCTGCTGCGCGGTGTTCAGCTCCAGCGACACGGTCTCCGTATCCACCACGGCCAGCACATCCGTCAGATACTTGACGTTGAAGATGATCTCCAGCCCGTTGCCGTCCACGGCGGCGTCCAGCGTGGAGGTCGAGTCGCCCACGTCCTCGGCGTTGGCCTGGAGTGTGACGTTGCCGGGAGTGATGCCGCCCGCCTCGCCCGACTCGATCTTGAGCCGCACGATGTTCGCGCTGTCGCGCCCGAAGAGCGAGGCGGTCTTGGCCGCCTGACGGAAGGTGTCGGTCTGGAGGCTGGCGCGCGTCGCGTGCCCCTTCGGCAGGATCGCGTCGAAATTGGGGAACTGGCCGGCGATCAGGTTGGAGACGAGTCGCACGTCGCCCACCTCGAAGAGCACCTGATTGCGCCCTGGCGTGACGACCATGTTGACCGCCCCCGCGTCAGGGATGACGCGCGCCAGCTCGTTGAGCGTCTTGGCCGGGATCAGCACGTCGCCAGATGCCGCTTCCGCGCCCAGTGTGGCACGGCGCACGGCGAGGCGGAAGCTATCGGCGGCGGCGAAGGTGAGCGTGTTGCCCGCCACACGCACGAGCACGCCGGTGAAGACGGGGCGGGCATCATCGCTGGCGGCGGCGAAAGTGGTCTGCGCGATCATGTCGCGCAGCTCGGCGGCGTCCAGCGTCACCGGCGTCTCGCCGCCCTCGGCCGCCGGAATCGTCGGGAACTCGGCCGGGTCCATGCCGCGGATGGTGGCCTGGCTGCGCTGGCCGCTCACCTTGAGCGACTGCCCGCCTGGCTGCAAGGCCAGCTCGACGCCGGCCGGGGCCAGGCTGCCCACGAAGTCGCTGAAGAGCCGCGCCGGCACGGTGGTGGCGCCTTCCTCCTGGATGGTGGCGGGAACGCGGCAGGTGATGCCGATCTCCAGGTTGGTGGCGGAGAGCCGGACGTGGTCGCCGTCGGTCGCGAGCAGGATGTGTGAGAGGATCGGCAGCGTCGTGCGCGTGGAGACGGCATGCCCGACGATCGAAAGTCCCTTTGCCAGGTCTTGCTGCTTGCACGTGAGCTTCACGAAACGGCCTCCAGGTGAGCAATTATGAGCGGAACGCAACGGGAACGAAGTGGGGATTTGGCACGGCCGCGGCGGATGGCTCCGGCGTACCCCATCTAGTGTAGTATACTCTGTCCGCTGCCCGCGCTCAACCTTGTGTGACCCATGTCCGCTTCCTCCGCTCTCACCGTGCGAGTTCGACTGGCAGCCTGTTACGCCGCGACGTACTATATAATCGTAAGCGGCCTATCGAAGCGGCCACCAGACCACCGGAAAGGAAGTGTTCATGCGGAGCCTACGGCGGCAGGCGCTTGTCCTGCTTTGTCTCGCGCTACTATCCCTGTGTGTCCTGTTCGTGGCGGCATGTGGCGGCCAGGTGGTGCCGGGAGCCGGACCAGGGGCGGCCCCGGATTCCAGCCCCGCGGCGACCTCGGTTCCCTACCCATACTAATTTGCCTGAGCCGATACGTGGCGATAGCTGGCGTTGGGGAGCTTTTCGCTCCCCACTATGCATGTGTCTATTCGCGTATTCGCGCGCCCGCATCATGCGGGCGCGCGTGCCGTTATGAGGAAGGAGGTCGTCGCGCCGCCAGCCCACGTGGCGTGGCACATCGCGTGCGGTCGGAGGATGCTCCGGGCGCGATGTGTCGTGCATAGGGCCGGTTCGGTCGCGCCAGCAGCAGGAGCAGGAGGGACCGATGAGCTTTCTGGACAACATCCTTGGCGGCGGCCAGCAGCAACAGGACTACCAGAACTTCGTACACCGCTACGATCAGGGGGCGCCGTCGGAGGGCTATTCCGACAATGAGGTGATGCAGCGCTACCAGCAGGTGGTGCCGAATCTGCAGCCGCAGCAGTTCATGCAGGCGGCCGAGGGCGCGTTTTCGCGTATGTCACCACAGGAGCGCGCGCAGCTCGGGCAGATGCTCATCGGACAGGCCCAGCAGCAGGGCGTGAACGTGCCGTCGCTCGGCGGTGGTGGCAGCTACGAGGATCCACGCCAGCTCGCGCAGATGGCGACACAGGTGCATCAGCAACAGCCGGGGCTGCTCGGCCAACTGCTCGGCGGCATTGGCGGTGGTGGTGGCGGCGCGGGCCAGATTCTGAGCAATCCAGTGGCAAAGGCGGCGCTGGCCGGCATCGCCGCGATGGCCGTCAAGCAGTTCATGCAGCAGCGGCATTAGCCGAGTTGGCGCGTACGTCGCACCCGCCTGCGTGATGCGCGCCCGCACGTTGGCCCTCGATACACAGTGATGGCCGGTGGCTTCGCGCCGCCGGCCCTTCTCTATCTCTATCTCTATCCTTTATCCTTCTCTCTGCCCGCGGCACACGCTCGCTTCCCACACATACGTGCCCATGCTACAATGCCGCCACGCACCTGCACATTGGCCCTTTCGCCATGACGGATGAGCAGGGTGCGGGAGGAGGTCGCGCATGTATAGCAAGTATGGGGGCTATGGCAGGCTGTCGGGGAGCTGGGAGCTGTTGAAGGCGAGCGCGCGCGTGCTGCTCTCCGACAAAGAGCTGCTGATCTTCCCATTCGTGTCCGCGCTGGCGACGCTCGCCGTGACGATCACCTTCATCGTGCCGATGATCCTCGCCGGCTTCATTGACCGCATCACCACGGGGCAGAGCAATGTCCAGATCGCCGGTGCGGTCGTCGCGTTCGTCTACTACCTGATCCAGTATTTCATCATCTTCTACATGAACACCGCGCTGGTCGGTGCGGCGCTCATCCGGCTGGATGGTGGCAAGCCGACGGTGGGCGACGGCTTCCGCATCGCCGCCTCGCGCGCGGGATCGATCCTGGGCTATGCGCTGATCGCGGCGACCGTCGGCATGGCGCTGCGCTGGATCGCGGAGCGCTTCGGCTTCGTCGGCCAGATCATCGCGGGGCTGCTGGGCGCGTCGTGGAACATCGCGACCTTCTTGGTGGTGCCAGTGTTGGTGGTGGAGAACGTCGGACCGGTGGACGCCGTGAAGCGCAGCACCGGCCTGCTCAAGCGCACCTGGGGCGAGCAGATCATTGGCAACCTGGGCATCGGGGCGGCATTCGGCCTGCTGACGCTGGCGGTGATGCTGATCTTCGTGCCGGCGTTCGTGCTCGCCGCGCAGGCGCACGCGCTGGCCGCCATCGTGGGGGTGGCCGCCGTGCTGGTGATCGTCGTGTTGTTTCTTAGCCTGATCAGCGCGGCGCTCAGCGGCATCTACCGCGCCGCCGTCTATCGCTACGCGGCGACCGGCCAGGTGACGCCCGGCTTCAACCCGCAGCTTATCCAGGCGGCGTTCCGCGAGCGCCGGCGCGCGCGCATGCTGTTCTAATTCAGATCCAGATCGCGTGTGGACACGTCCATACTCCTCGCCTCGCCTTTGCGACGAGGGAGGAGTATGGAATCCATACTCTACGCCTGCTGGATGGCATCCAGCTCGCTGGCGCGGCGCTCCGCCTCCACTGCCTCGGCCTCACGCCCCAGCGTCCGCAACACATCCGCTTTGGTCTGCCATGCTGGCACCAGCTCCGGATCGAGCGCGAGCGCCGCATCAAGCTGTTTCGCGCGGTGTCGCAAGACGCCTATGTTGTTCCAGGCCCAGGGATTATGCGGTTTGAGCGCGATAGCCCGCTCAAACGCCGCAGCGGCATCTTCATTGCGTGTCTCTAGCTTCAACAGCGCCCAGCCGAGCGTAAACCATGCGTCAGCGCTCTGGGGATTGGTCGCGATCGCCTGCTCACACAACTCTAGCGCACGCTGGTATTTCCCGCTATTGATGGCCGACTTTCCGCGCTCGACCAGATCATAGGCCGTGAACCTGGCCCAGAGGCCTACTTTGTCTGCCATCCCGCGCACCTGCCTGAACTCATCCCAGTCTCCGTGCGTTAGCATACACCCGGCGTAAAGTACGCCGTACACGGGCCATATCCGGTACGCATCGTGCGGGTTCGGCGGGGTGATGATCAGGAGCGACAGGCAAGGTGCGCGCACAGGCGCGCGCCTCATAGAGGGGAGCGAACGGCGTGGCTATTAACAGTTGGAATGAGCCGACCGGCGAGATCGGTCCGCTGGCGCGGCGCAAGCTCGACGCCTTCGCGCGCATCGAGGAGGACTTCGCCGCCAGCTTTCGCTTCGTGCAGGAGGTTCACGGCCAGCGCCGCTTCAAGACGTTCCCGGTCGCCGATTCCGTGCGCTACCTGCACGCGCTCTACGTCTGCGAGTGCAAGGATCGGCTACTCAGCATCCCGAAGAACATCCAGCGCTATGAGGGCGCGTATTGCCTGGAGCTGCTGCGCGTCTGGCAGCGGGGCGAAACGGCCGATGTCGTCGCCTTCATCCACCGCAAGCTCGACAGGATGCCCTTCGCGGAGCTGACACAGGAGATTGAGGCGGCGGCGCGCGCCGGCGATGCGGCGCTTGCCCGGCGGCTCACCTCCGGGCGTATGGTGCTGCTCAATCGCAACATCAACCTCTCGCACGCGCTGGAAGCCATCTTCGCGCTCGACCATGAGCGGTTGCTCGCCAAGGTGCGTACCGCCTGCGCGCGCTACGGCCACACGCCGGATGAGATTGATCGCCAGCAGCACGAGCTGCGCTCCGACCTATACGGCTACGCGCCCAGCGCGGCGCTGGCGCGGCGCAACATGCTGCTGATGAACCAGCTCGGCCCGCAGGTCATGGATGCGGACGGCGACCGGCCCGGCGAGCGCACCTATCGGGTGCAGCCGCCCACCTCGCCGGTGCGGTCATACGCCGAATCGGCCATCCCCGGCGCGATGACGCTCACATGCATGACCTGGAACAATCCGCGCCATCTGAACATGGCGAACCCGCCGGAGCGGCTGGACGCGCCGGATACGCTTGGACGCTACCCGCTCGCGCCGCCGGATCCGACCGAGCCGATGCCCGGACCGATAGCCCAGGCCTGATGAACCAGGCCTGAGGGGCGAGCCAGGCGTTAGCGCAGCGCGGCGAGCAGACCCGCCGCGGCGTCGCGCAACGTCTGTGTGACCTGGGCGCGATCAGCGTCATGCGGCAGGATCGCCAGCAGCAGCCCGGCGCGATCGGCGCGGCCGTGGCGCACGAGCAGCAGCAGGTGGTCCGCCGTTGTCAGGCCGGCATCCTCCAGCATGCCCAGGTCGGCCAGCAGCAGCGCCCGCGCCGCCGCCTGCATCGCGGCGCCTAGGTGGGTGTAGGTCGCGGTGGCGATGGCGGCACGGCCGGACCAGCGATGTGCCAGCACGGCACCGGCATCCGCGCGCAACAAGACGATGCCGCACGGGTGCGGCAGTGCCTCTAGCAATGCGCCGAGCGCCGCGCCCACGGGGCTATCCGGCGCGGCCTCAGGTGGGACAGACTCGATGGCGGGAGGCATCGTGCGCGCGGAGAGCGACTCCGTTGTGCCTCCGGCCGCAACGGCTGGCTCCGAAGTGCCAGAAACCGGCACGGCTGGTGGCGGGGGGGGAATGGGCATCGCGACAGCGGAGGGCTGAACGGGTGGAAGGCCGCCGGTGAGATAGGCCACGGGCAGCGGGGCCGTGAGGGGAGCGCCTGCGCGTCCCGCCATACCCGCCTGGCTCGGCAGCACTGTGGGGCCGCCGGTTGGCCGCGCGTCACGCCGCAGCAGCGCGCTGAAGATGAGCTGCGCGATGGGCTGGGTGACGTTGCGCTCGGTCCACCCGTCCCACGGCTCCTGCTGAATCCTGCTGCCGCGCGGCCCACAGAGCAGCAGGAACGCCTCGTCGCCCCGCTCCTGCCCGGCTTCCGCCCAGATCAGCTCGCCGCGCGCGAAGCGCAGACGTCCTGAGATCGCGCCGGCCCGCACCAGCAGCGCCATGTCGCGGCGCGAGAGGCTGATCACGCGCGCCACCTCGATCAGATCGTAGGCATCTGGCTCCGCCGGGACGCCGCCCTCACGCGCGGCCATGCGCCGCAACTCGTCTTTGAGCAGGCGTAGGTCGAAGGGCTTCTCTAAATACGCGATGACGCCGTCACGCAGGGCATCTTGCCGGGCACTTGGCGAGCCGAAAGCGGTCATCATGATGACGCGCGTCCGCGGCTGGTGCTGTCGCAGCCATTGCAGTAGCTCGAAGCCATCCATTCCCGGCATCTTCACGTCGCTGACCACGCAGTCGTAGCGCGTCTGGGCGAGCTGGGCCTGCGCGTCTTCGCCTGTCAGCGCGCCGTCAGCCACGTAGCCGTCTTTGCGCAGCGAATTCACCAGGCTCCAATTCAGATTCTCTTCATCGTCCACGACCAGCACTCGCCATGGGCCGTGTCCAGCGCTGGACGTCATAGGCTGCCTCCTAGCTCTAACGCTCTGAGGGTGGGAACGTCCGCCGCGGCACCATCTGGTCGGGCGACGCTGGCTCCAGCGACGTTGGCCGCAGCGTCATCCGCGACGAGCGCGCCGGCCGCGGCCGGTCAGCCGGTGAGAGTGGCTGTGGCCGCGGCTGTGCCTGTGGCTGTGCCTGTGGCCCACCACTGACGGTAGGTGATGGGGGCGACGGTGGCGCGGGCGCTAGCTCCACCGGCGACGCGGCTTGGGCCGTCTGGATGGCGCGCAGGTCCGCGTAGAGCTCCGCGCCGGTGCTGTAACGCTGCGCCAGATCGCGCGCCAACGCGCGGCGGATGATGCGCTCCAGCTCTGGCGTGACGCTCGGCTCCAGCGTGCTGGGCGGTGTGGCAGCGCCGGCGAGAATGGCCCGGCTCATGTCCGTCAGCGTCTGCCCACGATAGGGCCGCACGCCGGTAAGCATCTCGTACATGCTGACGCCCAGCGCGTAGATGTCGCTGCGGCCGTCGAGCTGCTGGCCGAGGAGCTGCTCCGGCGAGACGTAGTAGAGGCTGCCGACCACCGTGCCGGCGCGCGTGATGCTCTCCAACCCCTCCACGCGCGCCAGGCCGAAGTCGAGCACCTTCACGCGACACCAGCGATCTACCAGCAGGTTCTCCGGCTTGATGTCACGGTGGACGACGCGCAACTGCGAATGGGCGTAGTTCAGCGCATCGGCGGCCTGCGCGACGATCTCCGTCACCAGGCCGACCGGCAGCCGCTGGCGCTCTTTGAGCATCTGCCCGGCGGTCTGGCCAGGAAAATACTCCATCACGAAATACAGGTATTGCCGGTGGCGGCCGGCGTCGTAGACCTGGATGATGTTGGGGTGGTGCAGCCCGGCGATGATGCGCGCCTCGCGTGTGAAGCGGGTGATGAACGACATGTCGGAGGCGAGCGCATCGAGCAGGCACTTGAGGGCGTAGGTCTTGCCGTCGCGCGCGTGCCGGGCGCGATACACAATACCCATCGAGCCGCGGCCGAGCTCGGCCTCCAGGATGTAATCGCCAAGCTGTTGCCCGATCAGCGTTTCCACGCCCCACCATCCCTCATCATGAGAAAGCCAGCCGCCGGCTCGGGCGCGCTCCGCCGCCCGCATATCCCGTCTGCCATTCTAACGGAGGAGCCGGATGGCTGTCACCCGCGGCCGGACTCTTGGCCAACCGGGCCGCTCCACGTCAAGGCTCGCGGCGTAGCGCCTCGATCACGGCGGCATCCATCGCCGCGCTCTGTTGCGCGGTGGGAAACGTGCGCTCGCGCACCTCGCCGATGTAGGCTGTCACGGCGTCGCGCACGACGGTTCCCACCTCGGCGAAGCGGCGCGCGTGGCGTGGGGTGAAGTCTGGGAAGAGGCCGAGGATGTCGTGAACCACCTGCACCTCGCCGTCGCAGTACGGCCCCGCGCCGATGCCGATGGTGGGGATGGTCGCGCGCTCGGTCACGATCTGGGCCAGCTCCGCCGACACCAACTCCAGCACGACGGCGAAGGCGCCCGCCTCCTCCAGCGCCGCCACATCCGCCAGCAGCGCGCGCGCCGCCGCCTCGGTCTTGCCCTGGACCTTGAAGCCGCCGAAGGCGTTGACGGACTGCGGGGTCATGCCGAGATGGCCCATCACCGGGATGCCGGCCTCGACGAGCAGGCGCACCGCCGGGGCGCTGCGCACGCCGCCTTCGAGCTTCACGGCCTGTGGCCCCGCCTCTTTCATGATGCGCACCGCCGCCGCCATCGTCTCCTGCGGGCTGACCTGGAACGAGCCGAACGGCAGATCGGCGACGACCAGCGCGCGCTTCGAACCGCGCACGACCGCCTGGGTGTGGCGGATGATGTCGTCCACGGTGACGGGCAGCGTGGAGTCGTAGCCGAGCATCACCATGCCCATGCTGTCGCCGACGAGCAGCATCGTCACGCCGGCGGCGTCGAGAATCTGGGCCATGGCGTAGTCATAGGCGGTGAGCATGGGAATGCGCTCACCGCGCGCCTTCATCTGGCGAATCTGGTCGGGGGTCACGCGCGCCATTGGGAAAGCCTCCCGCACCTGCTGCTGGTGCTGATCGTGCCGCACTTTGCCCGCGTCCGGCGCGCAATGGTGTCGCAACGGCGGCCCGCGCCGGCTTCGTCTCCCGCTATTGTACCGCCGCGACAGGGGCGATGTCCGCTGGATCGCCACGTGCGCGTATCCCGTTCGCGGCGGGCGGCGTGCTGGGGAGCATCTGATCATCGCGGCCCGGTATTGGTGACTGATGTTGACCGCGGCAGTCACCATTGCCGTTTTTGCCGCTTTTCACTGTCGTGTTAGGCACCATCTCCTCTCGAATGCCGCATTCAAGCGGGATTACTCGGATCGGCACCGTGACGTTGCGCGTTCTGGGTGGCAAAAACGGCAAGATCCGGCAACGAAGTGGCAACACGGGTGGCAAAAACGGCAAGGATGTGATGAGGTTTGAGCATCTCCATGCCTCTCCGCTGGTGGTTGCGATCAGGCGAGACCGGCATGCTCGCGGCCGATTGCGGTTGTTCAAGGCGCTGGTGGCGCGGGGTGGCGGCGTGGTAATAGAACTAAAATACCATAAAGCGAGGGGGATGTCAAGGGTAATGACGAGCCGTCATCGCGGGCGGGCGATTGAGGGATTTGGACAAACGAGATACGGACACGAGGCGTTCGTACGTATGCGCGTGGATGGGCGCAGGCGCTGCGCCCCTACCACCGCCGGATGGGTCCGCACTCTGTCCGCAAACTCCGCAACCCGCGCTTGGAGGGCCGCTAGCCGCAACGTTCGCCGGCACAGACAGGGATACGCGAATTGGCGGGTACACACGCTGACATGCCGTAAGTCCCGCGGCTTGCACCGTTCGCGTGCCGCTGCTCCACTCACGGCAATCCGGCGTTACAGCCGTTTCATCTCCACGCTTAACCATGCAACCTGATTCCCCCGCTACTTGCGCGGTGCGCATTAGCTTCGCTACGCTACGCAGTGCGTCCGGCGCGTGCGCCTCGTGCTACTCAGGGAGGAGTTACCGTTGAATCCCACCAATCCCGCCAATTCACCACATCCCGCCGCCCCTGTCGCGACTCAGGATCCGGCACTGAACCCGTTTCCCTGGTACGAGCGTATGCGCGCGACCGATCCGGTCGCCTACGATCCCCGGCGGGATGTCTACTCCGCCTTCCGCTATGCCGATGTGCAGCGCGCGCTCTCCGAGCACGCCACCTTCTCATCCGCGTATGGTGGCGCTGGCGACGGCGCGGACCACCCCTTCGGCGCCAGTCTGATCGCCAGCGATCCGCCGCGCCATCGCCAACTGCGCAATCTTGTCACGCAGGCATTCACGCCGCGCGCCGTCGCTCGGCTGGAGCCGCGCATCACCCAGATTGTCGCGGAGCTGCTGGATCGTGTCTCTCCGACCGGGGCGATGGACATGGTGGATGATCTGGCCTACCCGCTGCCGGTGATCGTGATCGCGGAGATGCTGGGCATCCCACCAGAAGACCGGGCACAGTTCAAGCAATGGTCGGATGCGGTCGTCTCCGGCGCGGCGGCGGCGCAAGACGGCGCGGGCTTCACCCCCGGCGAGGCGCATATGCAGATGGCGATGTACTTCATGCGCGAGCTGGAGCAGCGCCGCCGCGAGCCGCGCGACGACCTGATCACGGGTCTGCTCGCCGCCGAGGTGGACGGCCAGAAGCTCTCGGAGATCGAGCTGCTCGGCTTTTGCATGCTGCTGCTCGTGGCCGGCAATGAGACGACCACCAACCTGATCAGCAACGCCATCCTGTGTTTCGACGAGCATCCTGAGGTGTACGAGCGCCTGCGCGCGGAGCCGGAACTGCTGCCCTCGGCCATCGAGGAGGCGTTGCGCTATCGCTCGCCCGTCCAGTCTATGTTCCGTACCGCCGCTGTGGACACCGTGCTCGGCGAGCGGGCTATCCCCGCCGGCGCCACCGTGCTGGCGTACATCGGCTCCGCCAACCGCGATGAGGCGCAGTTCCCCGGCGCGGATCACTTCGACATCGCGCGTACGCCCAACCGGCACGTGGCCTTCGGTCACGGCATCCACTTCTGCCTGGGCGCACCGCTCGCCCGCCTGGAAGCGCGCGTCGCTCTGGACGCACTGCTGGGGCGGCTGCGCGACATCCGCCGCGTGCCTGATGTGCCGCTGCGCCCGCTGCGCAGCTTCATCGTCTTCGGCGTGCGCAACCTGCCGGTCACCTTTCGGCCGGGCTGACCGACTGCCTCGCGCAGCGTTCCATCCCCGTGCTTCCCCCATGCGTCAGCCGATGCGCCGCGCCAGCAACGCCCGCTCGGCGGGATTGCGTGTGCGCCGCAGCGCCTCTCTGTCCGCCGCTCGCGCCTCCTCGGTGCGGCCCAGCGCCCGCAGCAGCTCGCCGCGTGTCGCATGGAACAGGTGATAGCGCGCGAGCGGGGTCGCCAGACACTCGACCTCGGCCAGCGCCTGCGCCGGCCCGGCGATCTGCCAGCGCGCGATCGCCCGGTTCAGCCGCACAACCGGCGACGGCGCAAGTGCGAGCAGCCGGTCATACAGCGCCACGATCTGCGCCCAATCCGTCACCTCCCACGACTCCGCCTCGGCATGGCAGGCGGCGATCGCGGCCTGGAGCTGATATGGCCCTGGCCGGCGCAGCGCCGCCGCCCGCTCGATCAGCCCCACCGCCGCCGCTATCTCCCCGCGGTCCCACAGCCGGCGATCCTGATCGCGCAGCAGCACAAGCGCGCCGTCCACGCCGAAGCGCGCCGCCGCACGGGCAAGATGCAGCCGCATCAGCGCGAGCAGGCCGATCACCTCCGGCTCCGCCGGCAACTGCCGCGCCAGCAGCGCCGCCAGCCACACCGCCTCGTCCGCCAGGTTCCGCCGCGCCACCTCGCCGCCCGCGCTCAGGTAGCCCTCGTTGAACACGAGATACAGCACGGCCAGCGGCTGCTCCAGCCGCTCCGCCCGCTCGCGCTCCGGCGGCACACGGTAGGGGATGCGCGTCGCCACGATCGCGCGCTTGGCGCGCACGATGCGCTGGGCAATGGTGGCCGGGCTCGTCAGGAAAGCCGCCGCGATCTCCGCCGTCGTGAAGCCCATCACCGCGCGCAGTGTCAGCGCCACCTGCGCCTCGCGCGCCAGCGCCGGGTGGCAGCAGGTGAACACCAGCGCCAGCAAGTCCTCTGCCCACGTGGATTCCTCGCTTGTGAGGGGCGGCGTATCCAGCAGCGCGATCTTCTCCTGATACACCGTCTGCCGCCGCAGGCGATCCAGCGCCTTGCGCCGCGCGGTCGTCAGCAGCCACGCCGCGGGTCGCTCCGGCAGCCCCTCGTTCGGCCAATGCTCAATGGCCGTGAGCAGCGCATCCTGCACGCACTCTTCGGCGAGGTCGAAGTCGCCGGTGAACGCGGTCATGGCGGCCATCAGCCGCGCCGTGTGCTGCCGGAACACCTGCGCGAGCGCCGCATCGTAACCGGGTGTCAGCATCTCACGCCCTCATACCGTGGCATGCCGTGGCACGCGCTCAGCCCTCCGCGAGCGGTCTTATCTCGACGGCGCCGCCACCGGGCCAGCCCTTCGCCAGCGCGATCACGGCATCGCGATCCGCGACCTCGACGATAGCATAGCTCCCGATGGCCTCCTTGGCTTCGAGAAACGGCCCATCCGTCACCATCGGCTCGCCCGGATGCGCCGCCGATCCCAGGCGGACGGTGGTGGCGGTGTTGGCGCCGCCGAGGCGGTGGCCCTCGACGATCCGCCCCGCCTGCGCCTGCTGCCCGACCCACGCGCCGATCCGCCCAATGGCCGCCAGCTGATCCTCCGGCGACAGCGCCATCCACTCCGCCTCGTTCGCGTAGAACATCACCATGAACTTCATCTCGCTCGCCTCCCGCTCAGCCCGTCGCGCCGGGTGGACCATCCACCGCACGCACACTCGCACATATGACGAATGGCCGAGCCGCGAGATCGACAGGCATCGTCGCGGACATGCCCCTTGACTTTGCTAATCACATTAGTATAATAACTAATGTGATTAGCGGTTCGCGCCGGCTCACGCCGGTGGCCGCTCACCCCTGAAAGGATTGCTCCCCCGATGAAGACTGAAGCTCATGGTGATTCCCTCGTCCAGCTCACGCGCCGCACCGCCCTTTTCCCTGTCAATTGCTACCTCGTCCGCGAGGATGACGGCCTCACGCTGATCGACACCGCCCTCCCTGGCTGCGAGCGCGACATCCTCGCCACCGCCCGCGCGCTCGGCTCGCCCATCCGCCGCATCGCCCTCACCCATGCTCACGGCGACCACGCCGGCTCACTCGACGCCCTGCGCGCCGCCCTGCCCGATGCCGAGATCATGCTGTCCGCCCGCGAGGCGCGCATCGCCGCTGGCGACCGCACGCTCGATGCCGCTGAGCCGCAGACGCCTATCCGCGGCGGCTATCCGGCGCTCGCCACCCGCCCGACGCGCACCGTCCAGCCGGGCGACCGGGTTGGCGCGCTGCTCGTCGTCGCCGCGCCGGGCCACACCCCCGGCCACATCGCCTTCCTCGACACCCGTGACAACACGCTGATTGTGGGCGACGCCCTCAGCACCCATACCGGCATTGCCGTCGCGGGTGTCTTCCGCCCGCTCTTCCCCTTCCTCATGGTCGCCACATGGCACAGGCCCACCGCGCTGCGGACCGCCCGCGCGCTGCGTGCGCTCGCCCCATACCGCCTGGCCGTCGGCCACGGTCCGGTCCTGGCCGACCCCATCCCCGCGATGGACGCCGCCATCGCCGAGGCCGCTCGCAAATGGAAGGAACCGGAGTCTCATGTCGCGTAGGGCTGGATTGGACCGCGAAGGCGTCGTCCGCGCCGCCGCGGCGATCGCGGACACGGAGGGCGCTGGCGCGCTCACCCTCGCCGCCGTCGCCGCGCGCGCTGGCGTGCGCATCCCGTCGCTCTACAACCACATTGCGGGGTTGGACGGTCTGCGCCATGCCCTCGCCCTGCATGCCCTGCGCCTGCTCGCGGATGCGCTGCGCACGGCCGCCATCGGCAGAGCCAGCGACGAGGCGGTCTATGCCGTCGCCGACGCTTATCGCGCGTTCGTGAAGGTCCATCCCGGTCTCTACGAGATCATCCAGCGCGTGCCGCCCACCACGGATCCCGACATCCAGGCCGCCTCCCGCGCGCCGGTCGAGGTCGCCCTCGCGGCGCTCACCGGCTACGGCCTCGCCGGCGACGACGCCATCCACGCCGTCCGCGCTCTGCGCAGCGCCGTCCATGGTTTCGTCACCATTGAGATGACCGGCGGCTTCGGCCTCCCCGTCAACCTGGACGAGAGCTTCCACCGCCTGATCACCATTTTCATCCGGGGGCTACGGCAGTTGCCGTGACCCGTCACGCCGGGATGTAGACGCGGGTTCGCCCGATCCGCATCCAGATGGGTATCGCGTGAGGGGTGAGGGCGCGCTTCTGAAAGAAGATAGTTGCTGATTCCATAGCCAGCTATGGACAGTTCATGCGGCAAGCCGCACCGGGTGAACTACGCACCCTCTACTCCCTTGCGCGAACGCCTCAGGAGCTACTTTGCGGATGATGTTGTAGGCGCCGTTGACATCGGCATTGATGGGCGTGCCGTCCGCTGCCCGGTACAAGCCGCGCTTTACCCGCCGGCCGCTGAAGGCGGGCGCCTCTGGGCGCTGCGCGTCGTAGACGGGGAGCGGGTCGCCGTCCAGGAAGCTCGCCTTGCTGGTGTAACTCTCCTCGGTGATCACCACCTGGATACCCACCAATGCCGCTTTGTAGGTCAGCATTTGGATGAAGCGGGCATGGGGGACCGCGACGAAATTCTGGTTGTTTCGTCTCCCCATGTGTACTGCCTGCTTCCAGAGCGGGTTCTGGCCGATGCAGAGGGTGCCGATACCCTCGGCCACCAGCAGCTCAATGAGGCGCCGGGACGCCGTATGCAGATAGTGCTCGATCCGCCGCGTGCGTTTGGTGGTGAGGCGCTCCAGGCGCCGGCTGGTGTAGGTCGCCGCACCCCCTGCGCCCGCTGCGCCCAAGGCGCTCTGCCATTCCGCGCGCTGCTGGTTGTAGAACTGGTTGATCGACTTGACGGGTCGCCCGTTGACCACGCGCGGGACAAAGCCCGGCTTGTCTGATGTTAGCGTCGCCAAGTTGTTCAACCCAATATCTACGCCCGCATGCAGCGCGGGATTGAGGCCAGCGGCGGGAACCGGCTCACGCGCATAGACCACCTCCACGACGTAGAAGCCCCGGCGCGGCACGATGCGCACCTGCGCGATGGTGTGCGGCGTCTGCTGGGTCGGCACCTGGATGCCCAAGCCCGACGGCTCGATGCGCCCGGCCCGCAGGCCTGGCTGGCTGAGCGCCTGCGTGGTGTAGACCAGCAGGTTGCGTCCCCGCTGCTTGTCCAGATAGCGGGGCAGGCGGGGATGACCCAGGAAGCGCGCGGGGTCGGCTTTCCAGGCGGCACAGGCGGCGAAGTAGCTCTGCCAGGCGAGCGCCACCTGCTTGAGTACCCATTGCGAGACTTTGCGCGGCAAGGCCCGATAGGGCTCGGTCGTTTGCATCTCCCGCGCCAACTCCGGATAGCGGATGACGCGCTGTTGGTGGATGAAGGCTTGTCGCGTCACGTAGAGCGCCTGATTGTAGAGGTGCTTGGAGGCGAAGGCGGCGTGATCAAGGGCGGCGAAGCGCGGGTCAGCCCGCGTGATGACGTGCCGCTCCACCAGTCGCATCGCTGGCTCCCTTCGCTGGTCATCCCCAGGATAGCACACCTGGCTACGGATGGCGACGAGTGGCTCGTGGTTGTATGAACGCTTATGATACCGCCCCTCCCATCAGGATGAGGAAAGGGCGGTACAGTGTAGTCTCTCTACGCGCTGGCCGTCGCCGCCTGCTGCGCTTGCGTCGTGGCGGCTTGCTCGGTCTCTTGTTGTTTCGTCTGGTTGCTGATGTAGACGGCGTAGAACACGGCGCCGGCCGCGCCCGCCAGCGCGGGGATCGCCATCCAGCGCGGCAGATGAGTGTCGAGCAGCTCGTCCAGCGAGAACTTGCCGGGACCGGCCAGCGAGAGCGCCGTCGCGACCGCCATGTTTGTGACCGGCAGCTCGGCGCCGCCGCTCGTCGCCCAGATCGGCTTGCCGCGGTGCGCCGTCAGCGTGGCGGTGCCCATCGCGCCCACCGTCGCTGAGGGGCCGAGCGGGCCGAGGAAGCCGAGCGCCGTCAGCAGGCCGCCGCCGAACTCCGAGGCGCCGACCATGTACGTCCAGAAATCGCCGGGCTTGAAGCCCATGGACTCCAGCCAGCCTTTCGTCCCCTCTTTGCCGTAGCCGCCGAACCATCCGAAGAGCTTCTGCGAGCCGTGGCCCGCCAGCAGCCCACCGGTCACGAGCCGCAGCACCAGCAACGCCGTGTTGATCATCGTCTCTTCTCTCCCTGATTGTGACGCGCCCATCCCGTATGGCGCGTCGTCCCAACAGACCACCTCCCCTCGCCGCAATGGCTATGCCATCCGGTTCAGGTCTGGACCGCCACGCCAGCCTACTAAAAGGACGTGCCGCACCAGGGCTCTGGATCGCTGGCGAAGAGCGCGTCCGCGCGGCGCAGCGCGCCCGGCCGCAGTTCGCGCACGCGCCCCGCGCGCGCCAGGGTGGTGAAGCGCACGCCGCCCAGATAGGCGGCGCCCAGGTCGGCTATGTCCAGCGCCAGGTCCGCGCCGGCATCGGTGCGCGCGCATTCGGCGCCGGCGGCGCTCGCGTCGAGCGCGTAGCGCCCCGCCGTCTCCGCGCGGAAGCCATCGCTGATCTCGAACACCAGGCGCCCGGTGGTCAGGTAGCGGCGCGCTGTGAGCGCCGCCGGCACGTCCAGGATGCGCGCCCACAGGTCGTCCACCACGCGCGTGGTGCGCAGGCGGCGCGAATCCGCCAGCATCCAGCGCAGCGGCTCGTCCGGCGGGCGGGCGGGCGCTTGCACCGTCCGCACGAGGTCGAGCGTGAGCAGGTAGCGCCACAGCCCGGTGTAGGCATCGCGCGTGGTCGTGAGGAGATCGCGCACCGTCACCACACCTGACGGCGCGCCGTCCTCCCAGGTGTTCTTCTTGCGGTAGTGCGCGATGCCTTCGGCCGCGCCGGCGGCTGATTCATACATCAGGTAGAGCCGGCCGCCGGAGCCGTCCACCGGCGCCAGCGGATTGCGCAGGAAGAACTCCCAATAGGCGCGGCCGCGGCCCACGGCTCCAGGCTGGGTGCGCCGCCAGCGGTCATAGAAGGTCGTGTAGACGTCGATCGCGCGCTCGTGTGTGATCAGCCGCACGCGCCCCTCTTGTTCCGCCGGGGTGAACGGTGCGCGGAAGGCGGCGTGGCGGCGGTCGATCTCGTACCATACCTGGCTGGTCGCCATGCCGTAGCCGAAGCGGCTGTAGATCAGGCTCTCGGATGCGGTCAGCACGGCCACGGCCTCGCCGCGCTCACGGAAGTCATCCAACTGACGGCGCATCATGGCGGTGAGGATGCCGCGACGCCGGTAGGTCGGCAGCACCGCGACCCAGGTGACGCCTGGCACCGACAGCGTCGTCCCGCCCGGCAGCGTCAGCTCGAAGGTGTAGGCTCCGGCCGAGCCGACCATCTCGCCGTCCGCGAACGCGGCGAGGCTGCGCTCAAACTCGAAGATCGGCCGCCGCGCCTCGATCTCCGGTGTGTCCACTGGGGTGCCGAAGGCCGCGCTATCTATGTTGTTGTAGGCCACGAACTCCTCGCCCGTGATCGGGCGTATCTCCAGTGCCATGTCTATTACCTCTCGCTGAAAGTCCTCACCCCCAGCCCCCTCTCCCCACGGGGAGAGGGGGAGTTGTGTCGTTCTTAAAACCGGCGCACGCGCGGATTATAGTCCGCGCTCGTGTGTCCTCGCCGTGGGGATTTCCCGCCCAACTGGGCAGGCGGTTCGAGCCAGCCAGGCCGGCCGGCGATGGCAATCGCGCCGTGGACGCGCGTGCCGCCGCCAAGTCCGCGACGGCGCAATACCGTTCAAATAAGCGTGACCTCTTCCGCGATTCCCGACGTTTCGGGACGAGAGATGCCGCGTGCGCAGTCGCCGGATGGCGGGCGATTCCGCCGGCGACGAGTCGAACCATGCTCGGCCGCTTCTCCTTATTT
>JAICVS010000001.1 GCA_025935195.1 Ktedonobacterales bacterium | reverse complement strand
GGTGGGGACGGCGCATGGGCGCACGCTGGACAACCTGCTGGTGAACCCGACGCTGGCCGATCTGGTGGGGGGGGTGCAGGCGGTGACGCTGGGCGATGAGGAGGCGCGGCGGCGCGGCACGCAGAAGACGGTGTTGGAGCGGAAAGCGCCGCCCACCTTCGATGTGCTCGTCGAACAGGAGGAGCGCAATCTGGTGGGCGTCCATCTGGATGTCGCGGCATCAATTGATGGGCTGCTGCGCGGTGAAGCGCCGCGGCGCGAGATGCGCGAGCGCCAGCAAGACGGCTCGGTGCGGCGCTGGGTGGAGCATGCGGCGCCACGGGCCGCACGTGCGGACGGCGTCGGCCTGCCAACGCGCGAAGCGCCGATCCAGCGTGAGGAGCTGGGGCAGCGCTCCGGGCGAGGGACGGCCTTCGCGGGTCAGCGCCGGCCGGCGCCGTGGTGGGAGGAGCCGCGTGATCGCGAGCCGGCCAATGGGCGAGCGGCGGTGGAGGGTCCGGGTGGACGCTGGCTGGACCCCGAGCTCGCTCGGAGCGCCGGCTTCATCGAGCGCGATCAGGCGCCACGCGAGGAGAGCGGGAGCGCCGCGTCTACGACGCCCACGACGCCTCAGGCGGTCTTTCGCAAGCGCCGCGTCTATGCGATGGGCATCAACCGCGCCCACCTGGAACAGGCGATTCGCGAGCTGGGGCTGCCAGCGGTGATCAGCCACGACGAGCGGGACGCGGATGCGGTGCTGGTGCTGAAGAGCCTCTATCGCCGGCAACCGGACCGCGTGGACGCCGCGCATGCCGCCGGACTTCCAGTGTATGTGTTGCGTGGGACCAGCGTGGACCGGCTGCGCGAGGCGCTGGCCGACATGTACCGCGGCGACATGGAGCAAGCCCGCCGCGGCGGCGGCCTTGAGCGCGCCGCGCGGGAGAACGACGACGGGAACGGCGACGATCAGGATGGTGATCGCCGCTAGCCGAGGATCTTCGCCACGGTGCCACAGACGGTGCGTGTGATGGCCCAGCCATCATCGAGGCTGTCGTCATCCTGCGTGTAGACCGAGACGATATACGTCTCGCCGCTCACGGTGACGATGCCGGAGGTATTCATTGCCCACAGGCCATCGGGGCCAGGCACCCAGCCATCTTTCATCGCCACCGTCGCGCCGTCTGGAGCCGTGTCGCCGACGCCGGTCCGCTGATCTGGCTCGATGCTCTCCATGAGCGACAGGGCCAGCGCGCGGTGCTGCGCCGTCAGGATCTTCCCATCGTGCAGCAGCGTGAGCAACCGCGCCATGGCGCGTGGTGAGATCGTGCTGTAGCCCCAGGCATCTGGATTGCCGGCGAAGCCCTCAATGCCGACCCCGCGCAAGAAACCGCCGACGCTATCGGCGCCGCCGACCTCTTCCCAGAGAGCCTGGGCCGAATCGTTGTTGGAGTTCTCGATCATCGTCGTCAGCAGATACATCTCGCCGTCATTGAGCTCGCGCCCCTGGCCCTCGATCATCGTCAGCAGCGTGAGCATGATCGGCACTTTCACCGAGCTGGCGACGGTGAACTGGCCGTCTGGGTTATAGGTGTAATACTGTTGGCGCGTCTCGTCATAGAGCACGACGCCAACCCTGGCGCCAAAGCCCGCGAGATAGCTGGCTAGGCTCGGCGAGAGCGCATCGAATGAGGCGAAGGTCGGCGTGCCGCGGCTGGGCGCCGTGGACGTCACGCTGGCGGATGCGATCCAGCCAGTGCCGCTCGCGCCGACGCTCTGCCATGAGACTTCATACCAAAGCGTGCCGTTTATCCACCGGCTGGCCCCCGTCAGATAGAGCTGGAAATTCTGGCCGAGATGGACGCGGGCGCTCCCTGTTTGCGGCACGCTGAGCAGGGTGGCCGACTCCCGCACCCAGACCGATGCGCCGGCTTGCACATTCGCCCCCGGCTCGCCCAGCGTCTGGATGTATGCGGCGCCGGTAGGCGCGCGCTCCACAGCGGGCCGCGCGCTGGTGGCGGATGCGCTGTTCTGATCCAGCAGCAAGACACCGCGCCAGAACGCCTGGAGCAGGTACTCATGAGTGATGGCGCCGCGCCGGATGGAAAGGGTCAGCGCTGGCGTCAGTGGCAGGCCGAACTCCTGCTGCCATCCCGCGGGCGAGACATCTGGCCGGGTGATGTACTGCCAGAACGTATCCGCGATGAAATGGCGCGTGACGAAGCTCGTCCCAGCCTCCCGTACGGCGAGGAGTGGCTGCGCGACCCGTGCCTGTGCGGCGCGCTTCATGTTCAGGGGGGAATCGGTCGGCGCGGCGTCCGGCACCACACTCACCGTCACCACGGCCTGGCGGAGATCGGCGTACGTCATCGAGCTTGCGTCGCCGCTGATTGGCGCCTTGCTGCCGAGGGTCAGCAGCGCGTGCAGCAGTGGTAGCTCGACGATGCCGCTGCCGGGGTCGGCCAGCCCATCGCTGTACATGAGCTGGCTCGTATCGCCGAGCATCGGGCCATCCTGGTGCCCGCGGTTGGACTGCTCGCCACTGGGCGCCAGCAGCGCGCCAGACGAGAAGAACTGCACCAGCCCTTCTTGGATGGGATAGGCTGGCGTGAGCGGTGCGCCGAGGGCCGCTGCCCCGTTATGCTGCCTGTAGTAGTCCTTGAACCGCGGGTCCACCTCCAGCGGACGCCCGGCGAGAGAGGGCAGCGCATAGGATACATCCGTTGTCTGGGTGATCCCGGCCCACGCGCCCTGGGCGGCCGGCGTCGGCCGTACGTCGGCCTGGGCCTTTGGCAGCGTCAACTGGCGCGCACGCGTGTCAACCACGGTGTTGGCCAGCAGCAATGGCAGAATCCACAGAACCGTCAGCGCGCCCGCCACAGCCGCTCGCTGGGCGCCGGGCCCGCGGGCCAGTGTGATGTGCCGAATCTTCGCCAGTTGCGGGGCCAACCGCATCTCACCCCTCCTCCTCGCTCACATGTCACCCAGAGTGCCATAGCACGATCACGCATCACTGTCTCCCAGGCGTGCGTTCACCGCCATTGTATGCACGCGCGTGCGCGCATTGGGCCAGCGTTCGGCCACAATTCCCGTGAAGGACAGCAATTGGCATGCCGGCTCGTCTCGCGTGAGCGTAGCGCGCCATCCTGAGAACCTACTGAAAGAGACGAGCGGCGGACCAGTTCCCGTCACCTTCGGCCGCGAAATCTTACACTGCTTTGACGAATGAGCATACGCCGCGTGGTTACTGGCCGATGCGCTCGCGGTTGATGACGCTTGATGATCGCCGCCAAAAGCTACAAGCGGCGACGCCGAAGGCGCGCGATTCGGTAAGATGGATGATGGACAGATGCACAGGACGTGCTACAATCGGACCCAAACCATATGAGCGGGCAGCCGGTAGCGCCGCCGGTGCGCACGAAAGGCTATGACGCATGGACTACCAGGTATTCGCCGCCGCGGCCGGCATCGCCCTGGTAGATATCGTGCTCAGCGGCGACAACGCCCTGGTGATCGGCGCGGCGGCGGGCCGCCTGCCACGCGGCCAGCGGATGTTCGCCATCATCTGGGGCGGCGTGGCGGCGCTCGTGTTGCGGCTCCTGTTCGCCATCGCCGCCACCGAGCTGCTGCAGGTGCCCTACCTGCGCTTCATCGGCGGCCTGACACTCTTCCTGATCTCGATCCGCCTGCTGCTGCCTGAGGGTGAGGATCCGCGCACGCGCCAGGCGCGCGATCGGCTCCTGCCCGCTATCCTGACCATCCTCGCCGCCGACGCCACCATGAGCCTGGATAATGTGCTGGCCGTGGGCGCGCTGGCCGCGGGCAATATCACGCTGCTGGTGCTGGGCCTCACCTTCAGCATGGCGCTGCTCTTTATCGCCAGCACGATCGTCGCCCGGCTGATCGAATACTTCGCGTGGCTGATTGATGTCGCGGCGATCGTGCTCGCCTGGACATCGGCGAGCCTCGTGCTAGGTGACACCGGCGTGATGGGCCGCGTGGGTCTGGAGGATCAACAGCAGACAGCGCTGCGTTTCGGCGTCGTCGCGCTGATCATCCTGATCGATCTACTGCTGCGCGCGGTGCGTGCCCGCCGCCAGCGTGCGCATCGCGCCACCACCAGAGGCATGCTCGATACGTCGGCGTCGCCAACTCCGGACGCGCTTCCTCCGGGCGCGGGCGTTGATGCGGGCGAGCCGGCTGAACCCCTGGCGAACGGCTGTGCGTCGCATCCCCAGCATCAGCACGACCTCGCGCGCGGTACAGTGGCGGATCGCGCCGGGCCAACAGTGAAAGAGAATGACGCGGAAGGGGAGGCGCTGTCGCACGGGCGGCGCGCCGAGTAGCGCGGCATCTCGTGCCGAGGACAAGACGCCTCACGGCTTCACTTCCCCTCGCCGCGCACGGAGCGGGAACCAGAGGGTGGGGAACCCTCTAACGTCTGCCGTGGGCGTGTTCCACCGCATTCCACGATTCGAGCGCCGTGCGCACATGCAGCCGCTCCTGGCGCAACGCCGCCGCTAGCAGAGTGAGCAGGTGCTCGCCGCTGTGGGTGAGGTGAACCTGCACGACGCGCCGATCGCGCTGATCGCCGTCCTGCCCGCGCCGCAGCAATCCGCGCGCTACCGCGCGGTTCACCAGCCCAATTACCGCGTTGTGGCGGATTTGCAAACGCTCCGCGATCTCACTGATGCTTGCCCACTCACGTCCCGGCATGCCCTTGATCGCGAGCAACACCTGATATTGCTGCGGGGTCATGCCGAGAGCGCGCACCTCCAACTCGGTCTGGCGCGCGAGCTCACGGATCGAATGGCGGAACTCCGCTAATTGCTCGTATTCAGCTTTCGTAAGCTCATCTTGGTCCGCGTCACGGCCGGCCGCCGGCTGGCGATCCCGCGAGATTTCAATTGGCATAGGTTCTGTCTCCAGAGCGGGGGAGCTTGCATATCGCGGCGCGGCTTCCTGCCGGCGCATCAGAGAGAAGTCCACCCCGCCATTCCCTCATCGTCATCGTCTCACGTGCGAATCACCTGGCAGGCGCAGCAGGCGCGCATAGTGCCATTCTACGAAGCCGGTACCGGAGCGTCAAGGCCGAGTTTCTTCTGGGGGATGTTGTCGCGAGCTGTTGCCGCGTTGTGCGCCGTGGCCGCCGCTGCCCGGCGATCGGAGATCATCAGCCATGATCAGGCCAGGCGACACACCTCGACCTCGGCGGGGAAACGCATCTCGCCAGCGTCGCCGCTCCAGAACAGCCGCTTCATCAGCTCGCCGGCCGCGAAGAGCAGATGCTGCTGCGCCGTGTCGCGCACATCATCGTAGGACGCCGAGCCGCGATGCTCGCGTGTGGCGAGGAACCATGCGTCCAGTGGGCTGCCGGCCGCCGGCCGCACCAGGAAGCAGCCCATCTTCAGCGCGCCGCCCTCGTCCGGCACGAAGACGCGCAGTTGCGGCGAGCCGCCGACCAGGTCCAGCCGGTAGAACACCCCGTAATGCTCGCGCGACGTCTGGAAGAGCGACAGCTCCGCCGACGCCTCGATGCTTGCCTGCCGCTCCGCCGCGCCGTCATCTTCCGCCTGCGCCTCGCGCGCGCGCCGGCCGTAGCTGAAGCGCGCGTGAGTGCCGGCGGCCCCAGCGGCGCCTCGATCATCGCGTCCATCGCGCCCATCGCGCTCGTCGCGCTCAGTCCGGCTCTCGTGCTCGGGCGCATCCTCCAGCACGACGCCCAGGCGTGCCAACAGCTCGGCCAATTGCTCATCCAGTCCCATCGCGACATCCCTCCTCTCGTCCCATCTGAGAGAAGATTCCGTCCGTGGGGCCGATTCCTGGAAACAACTCGTCTTTTCCCTCGCCGTCCCGCGCCCTGGCTCCCCCTCTCCCCACAGGGAGAGGGGGCGGGGGGTGAGGACTAATGTCCCTTTCCCAGCAGGAATCGCTCCCAACGACTGCGCCCCACCCGCGGCACCTCCACCTCCTCCGGCTCGTCGTTCTGGGCATACTCCTCACCGTGGAAGCCCGGCATCGCCCGGTCGCCACGCGGGCGGCCGACGCGGACCGGCTCCGGCCGCCGCGCGACCACCGCCTCATCCGTCGGCCGCGGGCGCACGGACACTGGCGGTTCGGCCGTGTCTCGCGGCGTACGTACGGCGGCTTCATCCATGCGCCGCTCCAGCGGCGTGAGCGCCGCGCCGTCCGTGCCGCGTGCCGGCTTCACACGCACGAAGCCGCCCGCATCCTCCACCTGGCCCACACCACGCTCGCGCGCCGGCGCCTGGCCATCCTCGGCACGGCGTGGCGCGGCGGGCATGACCGGCCGCCCCGCTGGCGCCTTCGCCGCCACCAGCCACGGATGGCGCTGTTGATCGCGCGCGACACGCGGCTCGAAGCCCGTCGCGACCACCGTGATCTTGATCGCGCCGGCACTGGACGGGTCGTAGACCGTGCCGAAGATGATGTTCGCGTCCGGGTGCGCGGCGCCGCTGATGATGTCCGCGATGCGGTTGACCTCTTGCATGGTGAGGTCGTCGCCGCCGGTGATGTTGAAGATCACGCCGCGTGCCCCGCTGATGTCCACGTCGAGCAGCGGATTGCCGATCGCGGCGCGCACCGCCGCCTCGGCGCGATCCTCGCCGCTGGCCTGGCCCATCGCCATCAGCGCGGAGCCGGCGTCGCGCATTACCACCTTGATGTCCGCGAAATCCAGATTGATCAGCCCCGGGATGGTGATCAGGTCGCTGATGCCCTGGATGCCTTGCCGCAGCACATCGTCGGCCATGCGATACGCCTCGAATACGCTCGTCTCCTTCGCGGCGAGCTGCATCAGCCGCTCGTTCGGTACCACGATCAGCGCGTCCACCACCTCACGCAACGCCGCGATGCCCTGCTCCGCGATCAGCTTGCGCCGCCGCTCGAACGCGAACGGCGTCGTCACCACCGCCACGGCGAGCGCGCCCTGCTCGCGCGCCGTCTGTGCCACCAGCGGCCCCGCGCCGGTGCCCGTGCCGCCGCCCATGCCCGCTGTGATGAAGACCATATCCGCGCCCGCGAGCGCCGCCGCGATCTGCTCGGCGCTCTCCTCCGCCGCGCGCCGGCCGATGTCGGGATTGCCGCCCGCCCCCAGCCCGCGCGTCAGCGTCTCGCCCAGCCGCAGCCGTGTCGTCGCTCGCGAGAGGCCCAGCGCCTGCGCGTCCGTGTTCATCGCCGCGAACTCGACACCGCGCACCTGCGCCTCGATCATGCGGTTGACGGCGTTGCTGCCGGCCCCGCCTACGCCCACCGTCAGCAGCCGCGCCACACCCGCCCGCGCCTCTGGCGCCCGGCCGTCCGTGCGCTCCTGCCGTTCCTGCCGTTCCTGCCCCGTCGTCTGCTCCGTCTGCCCTGCCGGTTCCATGCTCGACCTCCTCTGCTCGCACCGTACCGCCCCGCGTCAGGGCATGACAACTCCCAGTAAGCGCTTCCAACTGCCCGCCAGCGCCCGCTGCCGCTTGCGCCCACCGCCGCGTCGCCCCGTCCCAGCGTAGCGCGCGTACCAGATCGCGAGGCCGGCGGCCGTCGCCCAACCCGCTCCGTCCCGCTCACCCGGCGCATCCGGCAGATCGGCGATACCGGCCGTCGCGGCATGATAGACCGGCAGCTCCAGCGCCGTGCGCAGCAGCTCGTCCAGCCCTGGCAGCGTGGCGCCCCCGCCCGTGAGCAGCAGCTCCTCCGGCTCGACGCCCGCATGCCGCGCATCCTCCAGCCGCTCGGCCAGCTCGTCGGCCAGCCCATAGGCGCGTTCCTGGATGATGCGCGCCAGCTCCGCGTGCGGGATGAGTGCCTCTACGCCGGCCGACTCCGGCATCTCGACCAGATCGAACTCGCCTATCGCTCGCGGGTCGCACTGTCCATGCCGCAGCTTCAGCTCCTCGGCAACGGCCGTCGGTATCTTGAGCTGCGCTGAGATCGCGTGCGTGATCGCCGCCCCCGCCGTGAGCAGCACGTCCGTCATCCAGACCGTCCCGTTGACGTAGATGGCGAGATTGGCCGTGTCCGCGCCGATGTCTACCACAGCCAGGTTGCGTGCCGCGCGCTGCCCCACGCGCACCGCCTCGCCCACCGCCAGCGGCGCCGCCACCGCCAGATCCGGATCGATTCCCGCCTGGCGCACGCACTTCAGCAGATTGTGCAGCGCGGTCGCGGCGGCCGTCGCGTAATGCACCTCCACGTCCAGCGCATAGCCGGCCAGACCGTGCGGATCGTGGACGCCAGCCTGCCCATCCACCATGTAGGCGCGTGGAATCTCGTGCAGCACCTCGCGGTTCTCGCCGACATGCAGCCCCTCGCGCGCCGCCACGATCGCCCGCGCCACGTCGTCCGGCACGATCTCGCGGCCGAGCGGCGTGATCTCCAGATGGCCGCGCAGGTTCTGGCCGCCCAGGTGCCGGCCGCCCACCGCCACACACGCGGGCGGCAGACGTCCGCCGATACGATCCTCCACCTCGGCCGCGGCGCGCTCGATGGCCGCTGTCGCCTCGCCGACATTGACGATCACGCCGTTTTGCACGCCCACCGATGCCACCCGCGCCCCCGCGACATAGCGCAGCCCACCGCCCTCCTCCTCGTCGCGCTCGGCGAGCAGCAGCGCAATTGTAGACGAGCCGACATCGAGGCCGGCGATGGAGTGTTCCGGCGCGTGACTCATCCGCGTCCTCCAGATGGTGGTACTTCTCATGCCGGCGCTCTCAACCCGTCCGGTAGTACGGGTGCGCGCCCCAGCGCAGATCGATCAGCGTCGCGCGCTGCCCATTCTTCGCCAGTGTGTCCAGCAGCGCCCGCAGCGTGGCGATCTGCCGCGTCGCGCCGCGTCCGGCCGTTGCCGCGTCGGGTGTGATGGCGCCCAGCCCCGCCGGTCCCGCGCCCGGCTGAACCGCCGTTGCCGCATCCGCCGGACCGCCGAAGAGCGCCCGCGCGCCGTCCGCGCGCTCCGCCACGAAGCCGAGGTCGCTGCTGTAGCGCAGCGTCCAGCCGTCGCGCAACACCTCGTCCATGCCCCTACGCAACTGCCTTGCCATTTCGACAACCGCCGGATCGACTCGCCGACCTGCCGCCGGAATCTTGCCGGCAAAGAGCGCGGATTGTGGATCGTCCATCGCCGGCAGGCTCAGCTTCGTATACGTCGGATTGGACTGTGTTGTACCCAGCACCACGCCGTCCGCCGCCAGCACGATGCCCTGCCCGCCCGCGCGCCAGAGCAGCGCCGGCTGGCGCGGTGTCACCCGCACCACCAGCGTATCCGGCAGCACCGCGCTCACCTCGGCCTCCGCCACCGCCGGCAGCGCCACCACCGCCCGCCGCCGCGCCGCCGTGTCGCAGCGGAACACATCGCAGCCGGCCAGCGGCAGCGCGCGAATCGCCGCGACGAGCTGTGGATCGCTTGCGCCCTCGATGCGCACCGTCCGCACCTGGAAGCGCGGCGTCGTCACCGCCCACAGCGCCAGCATCACCAGCGCCAGCGGCGCCACGAGCAGCGCCAGCACACGCGGGCGCCGCCACCACGCCCTGCGCTTCGGCGTCACGGGAATGAGCGGGGCACCCACCTCCAGATGCCTCGCGCCGGGCAGGGGTGGCAGCTCCATACGTGGCTTGGTCGCGGCGGAACGCATGCGCCGGGGTGTGGGCGGCGGCGGTGTATAGCCGCGCTCGCTCAGCGCCGTCCGTGGCGCGCGCGCGCCCTCGTGCCGCTTCTCGTGCTTCTGCCCGCGTGTCGCCCGCATCGCTTGGCCTGCCTCGCCCGGCCGCATTCACATGGCGGCCTCCGGCGAAAACCAGAGCATTTCCGATGCCGGGTTGCGCGCATCATGGATTTGCCATCACGGGCATGGGGGGGTGAGGGCTCCTACCAGCCCATCCGCCGCCGCAGGCGCGTCAGCGCGAGGAACACCCCGCCGACGCCCAGCGGGCCGTACGGCGTGTACGCCCGCAAGCGCGTGATGCGGCCGTCACGCGCCTCGATCACGAACACCTGCGGAAACGCCAGCTTCATTCCGCCCGCCGCCAGCACATGCGACGTAGCGACCTCGACCGCCGCCTTCGTCCCGTTCGCCGCCTCAAAATAGCTCACAATCGGAAAGCCCAAGTGCCTCATCGTCGGCTTGGGGTAATGCGGATCGATCACCACCGCGTCATCGCTCAGGCAGGCCAGCACAGCATCCAAATCCTTCGCCTCGACGGCCGCCAGCGCGCTCGACCAGCGGCCGCAACGTCTCGCGCATATGAGCTGACCTCTCCCTTTCGACGTCCATCATATCTCGCCGGTTAGAAATCCGCCCCACAAGGGGATGGCGGCAAATCGCTCCCAGCCGGATTGAATCTCCGCCTGTACCTTGCCAAGCACGGATTATCCCTGGCATTCATGCCAGGAAGCCTGCTTCATCCGGCCTCTTGCCCTTCGCGGTGAAGCTCAAGCCTTTGACGAGGCACGTGGCCAGTGAACAACATTCGCACATGCGAAGGGTATCAACCAGCTCGCAACAGCCCCCACCCCCGCGCCAGCGGCGCCGCCACCAGCAGCGCGGCCGTGGCGACGTGCAGCGCGCGACGAAGAGGCGCGACACGTCCCGCCACTCCATCCGGCAGCAGCGCGGCGGCCAGCGTCGCCGCCTGGGCCACACCCGCCACCTTTCCAGCATTCGTAGACTGGATCGGCACGCGCCGCGCCCAGCCGAAGTAGCTCGCTAGCGCGAACGCGAACGGCGCCAGCCAGCGCGCCAGCAGCAGCGCCACCAGCCAGCGCGGCAGCAACCGCCGCACCGCCAACGTCAGCGCGTACGCCACGCCGAAGCCGACGTCCGCCTGGCTGTCCGCGTACTGCCCCAGCCGCGTCACCCCACCCGTCGCGCGTGCCACCGCGCCGTCCGCGATGTCCGTCACGCAGGCGCCGGCCAGCGTGGTGAGCAGCAGCCACCTCCCCGCCGGCCGGCCGCCGAGCAGGTGGCCCCAGAGCAGTCCGGCGCACGCACCACGCGCCAGCGTCAGCCGCGTCGCCATGCCAAGGTCAGGGTACGGTTCATCGCCGCGCCGCCGCGCGTTCATCCCCAGGTGACAATAGACATCGAAGTGCGTGAAGGCGAAAGCCAGCGCCGCGCCGGGGAGCGCCCGCAGTGCCGTGGACCACTCGCCCTCTCCGCCCGCCTCCAGCGCCAGCGCGCCCGCCTCGGTAGCGGCCAGGGCGGCGGCCGTCACCCCCCACGAGCGCACCAGCGCCGGATGCGCCCGCGCCGTCTCACGCGATTGGCGCCAGGAGCGCGCCAAGAAGCGCCCCCACGCGCCGGGATGGTAGCCGGCCGCGCGCAGCTCCGCCAGCAGCTCCAACACAAAGTCCGGCGACTCCGCCTCCCCGCCGCTGGCAGGCGGATCATCTACGCGGTCGGCCATCTCAGCGCCCGCCTGCCTATGCCTCGGCCTCATCCAGCTCGTTCGCCACGCGGTTGATCTCGTCGAGCGTCTGGCCGCGCGCGCGCTCGATGCGCTGCAGCCGCTTCTGGAACTGCGTCGTCGCGTACGCCAGCACCTCCTCGCGTGGCAAATCGAACGGTGGCGGATCGTCTCCCCAGGCGTCGTACGAGTCGTTGACCACGCCCAGCGTCAGCGGCAGCAGCTCGTTCATGCGCTCCCGCAGCGCCTCCCACACCACGTCGCCGTGCTCGGCCATCAGCCGCGAGAGGTAATAGATCGCGAACGCGATGTGACGCGACTCGTCGCGCTTGACCAGCCCCACGAGCTGCTGCATCCCCGGCATCTTGCCCTGCTCGGTCAGCTCGCGCGTGTAGCCGTAATAGCCTGTCTCCGCCAGCACCCCTTCGACGATCAGGTTATACGTCACCGAGGCGCGCACCTGCGCCACCGGCGAGGCGTCGGTGAGCAGCCGGTTCATCGCGTTGGGCAGCTCCTCGCAAAAGATGCGGCGGTAGTTCGGCCCGTGGTAGTGGCTGAGGTCCGAATGATCCTGGGCCACCTCATCGAAGAAGCGGCGGAACCCCTCGACGTGCTTGGCCTCCTCCCACAGAAACGACGTGAGGTACATCTCCTCCTCGATGCGCCCCTCACGCGCGATCACCATGATCAGCGGCAGCAGATCGAGCGTCACCGACTCCTCACCCGCCAGGAACAAGGCGGATTGCCGCGCGATCCCCGTCCGCTGGCGCTCGCTCATCGCCTGCCAGTCCAGGATATCCCGCGAAAAATCAATGTCTCGCGGATTCCAGATGCCCAGTTTCTTGGCCTTGTGCCAGAGCCGCATCGGCGGCAGCTCCTGGCGCAGTCCCCGCTCGCTCGTCGTGGCGAAGACCCGGCTGCTTGCGTCAATCGTCATCGTGCCGTCTCTCGTGGTGTTCAAGAGGGAGCGTCTCTTCAGATCATCTGAGCGCGAGTCTATCACGCGCCTCGCGGCCGCGCGATGTAGCCAGCAAACATGCATGCCGGCGTGCGCCGCCCCAGGAAGGGAACGTGTCGCATCCGAGTCCACGCCGGTGGACTTCGCGGCCGGAGGCCCTCCAGGCGCGGTTTCAACCGCCAGCCGGCGCGTGCGGCGTGTTCGTCCTCAATAGGCAAAGACTCTTCAACCGCCGCCCTGCCACGGTCGCTGCCCGCTCTCCCTACTGTAATCGCTGCCCATACGCGACATAGTACGGCCAGATAAAGCGGCCGCGCTGAATCTCGAAGCGCGCCGCCGACAGCGCATCGTCGAACGTCTGCGCGTTCGTGATGCCGTACGCCAGCGCCAGCGCGCGGATGCTCGTCAGGAACGAGATCAGATTCGTCTCCGCCATCACCCCCAGCCGGCCGCCCCAGCGTCCCACCGGTATCCGCATCTCGCGGAAGTGCGTCGCCCGCAGCCCCGCGCCACGCACGAAGTCGCCGATCTTCGGGCCGACCTGCGGATCGAGCTCCCGTCGCACGCATACCTCGACAAGCCAGCCAGAGAGCGCGTTCAGCGCCGGCCCCCCATCCGGCACCGGCGCCGCCTCCACCAGCTCCACCCAGCCGCCGGGCCGCGTGACGCGCACCAGCTCCCCGACCACGTCGGGCCAGCGCATCGCGGGCAGCGCCCCCACCAGCAACCGCTGATGAACGAAATCGAAGCGGGCCGGCGGGAAAGGCAGACCCTCCAGCACATTGCCCGGAACGAAGACATAGTTCTCCGGGCGGATGTCCGGGCGTGTGCCCGCGTCGGGCGGCGGCGCGACCAGATCCATGCCAACCACGTTGGTCGCGCGGAATTCCAGCGCCATCTCAATCGGCCAGCGCCCCGTGCCCGAACCCACGTCGAGAATGTCGGCCGGCGCGCGGATCGGGGCGGCGTAGTTGCCGTGCAGCGCCGCGCGCAGCATGTAGTGCTGGAAGTCCAGCCGGTTGATCTCCGCGTCATCCTTGGGCAGCAGATACGGCGTGCCCTGCAAGAAGCGCCGGCCGCCGAGAATGCGAAAAGGAGTGGCGACCTCGACGGCGCCAGATGACCTGCGGGAACGTCGAAACCACGACATGGCGATCCCTTCTCTTCCTTTCCCTTCACTTCCCCGACGTCGGCCGCGACCATGCCAGCTATGTGGTCGCGGCGCCGAGACATCTCCCTTGACCCGTCCCTGAAGCAGACGGTACCGTTCCGCACAGAGCATACGCCTCGTGTCAAGCCCGGTCGCTTGCACCACGACGTGCGACCTCCGCCACGAGCGCCAGCCCTTGCGCCCGCTCCGCACCGGTGGTACACTCTGTATCAGAACACAAGTTCTGGTTGCCGATCATCGGTGCGTGCCTGAACAACTGGCATCCCACATCCCGTCCAGGCATTCATGCTCACCGCGGCGTCCGCCGGCCGTGTATGGCCGCGAGCGCGTTCACCAGCACCCACCTCGCCCTGATGCCTCCCTTCTTTCGCGGGGAAGGGGATTGGGGGTGAGGTTTGCCGCCCTTGCCACGATCCTTGCCGTTTTTGCCATCCGCCTTGCCGTTTCTTGCCGTTTTTGCCACCCAGAACACGAAACGTCACGGTGCCGAATCGGCCAAACCGGCTTGAATGCGGCATTCGCGAGGAGGATACCCCTGACACGCAGCCAAAAAGCGGCAAAAACGGCAATGTTCACCGCGCCGGTCAACATTGCCGCCCCGGTCCTTTGCATGTGATAACGTGCGCGACAGTGGCCGCGCGCCACTCCACGCCAGTTCGCCCGCACCCAATGCGGAGGGTGTCTCTCATGCCCGATGTATCGCCCAATGTATCGCCCAAGGTGCGCTTCGAGGAGATGTTCCCCTGGGAGCTGGCCGAGGCGCTCGCCCGCGCACCGCTCTGCTACCTGCCGCTGGGCGTGCTCGAATGGCACGGCGAGCATAACGCCGTCGGGCTGGACGCCATTAAGGCGCAGGCGATCTGTGAGTGCGCCGCCGCGCTCTCCGGCGGCGTGGTCGTCCCCGCGCTCTACTGGGGCACCGACTACCGCGAAGACCTGCCCGGCGGCGACTACCTCACCGGCGGCATTGAGAAAGGTGAGCGCTACCACGTCCCCGGCAGCATGTTCTGGATCCGCCCCGACACCTGACGAATCCAACGACCCTGAGTTGTCAGCCAGTGTTGAGCGCGGGCAACAGCTCCTCGACACCATCTCGCGCCGCATCGCCGAACACGCCACTGCCCTGCTGGCCGATGTGGATGCGGATCTGGCTCAACGGTAGCCGGCATACGGTAGACTCTGGGCAGGCCGGATGATCGGCTGAGTGTGAGCAGTGCGGCGAGAGGGCCGCGCGGCGCAAGCGCGATTTGGAAGACTGGGAGGGTGAGCGCGTGACGGTAGAAACGGCGACGCTGCTGACGCGGCCGGCGACCGAGCTGGCCGAGCTGGTGCGGACGGGGCAGATCCGCTCGCGCGAGCTAGTGGAAGCATCCCTGGCGCGGATCGAAGCGAACAAAGACCTCAACGCTTTCACCTTCGTGGACGCCGACGCCGCGCTGGCCGCCGCGGACGCCATCCAGCCCGGCGATCCGCGCCCATTCGCGGGCGTTCCCATGGCGATCAAGGAGCTGCACGCCGTCGCCGGACAGCCCTTGACCGAAGGCTCCGACCTCTTCGGCGACTATCGCCCCAACTACGACGCGGCGGCGGTACGGCGGCTCAAAGCGGCCGGCTTCGTGCTGATCGGCCGCACCAACGCGCCCGAGTTCGGCATCGTCCCAGTGACGGAGCCGCGGCGCTTCGGGCCGACGCGCAACCCCTGGAACCCCAACCACACGCCGGGCGGCTCGTCGGGCGGCGCGGCGGCGGCCGTCGCGGCGGGCATCCTGCCGGCCGCCCACGGCAGCGACGGCGGCGGCTCCATCCGCATCCCCGCCGCCTGCTGCGGCCTCGTCGGCCTCAAGGCCAGTCGCGGGCGCATCTCCTCCGCGCCCGACGCCGGCGACAACCCCCTCTCGACACAGGGCGTGCTCACCCGCACCGTCGGCGACACCGCGCGGTTGCTCGATATCCTCGCCGGCTACGAGCCGGGCGATGCCACCTGGGCGCCGCCGCCGTCCGAGCCCTTCGCGACGACGGCCGCTCGCGCGCCGGGCAAGCTGCGCATCGCCTTTACCACCGAGTCTCCCTTGAACACGCCGGTGGACCCGATCCACGTCCAGGCCACACGCGACGCCGCGACGCTGCTCGCATCGCTCGGCCACACCGTCGAGGAGCGCACGCCCGACGGCTGGCAGGTAAACTTCCTGGAGCAATCCTTCAACCTGCTCTACGCCTCCGCCATCGCCAGCGGCGTACGCTTCGGCGCGCAGATAACGAAGCGTGCGCCCACGCCGGAACTGGTCGAGCAACTCACCTGGCGCTTCTATCAGATGGGTATCTCCAAGAGCGCGGCCGAGCTACTGGAGGCCCAGCTCCAGCTTCAGAGCTACTCACGCCAGATCATCGCCACCTTCTTCAGCCAGTACGACGTGCTGATGACCCCTGGATTGGGCCTGCGCCCGCTGCCGATCGGCACCCTCGACACCGTCAACGGCGACGAAGCAGAGTTCCAGAAGGCCATCGTCTTCACGCCCTTCACGCCGATGTGGAACGTGACCGGCCAGCCGGCGATTACCCTGCCACTCGCACACGGTGCGGACGGCTTGCCGGTGGGCGTGCAGTTCGTCGGGCGGCCGCTGGCGGAGGGAACGCTGCTCGCGCTGGCCGCGCAGCTCGAAGCCGCCCAGCCCTGGGCCGACCGCCGCCCGCCCGCTCGCGGCTAGGAGACGAGTCACCGCAGCCCATTCCTCTGGCTCTCCCCGCTCCGCGCGCGGAGCGGGGGCCGGGGGTGAGAACTCCCCGCCGCGTGCGAATGAAGCGTGCGGGATTAGCTGGTGGCGGTGGGAATGGGAACGGTGTCGCCGGTGACGATAGAGTCAATGCGCCAGTTGCCGTTCTCCAGTACGAGATGCAGCGTTTGAAGCTGGGCCGTGTCGCTGTTGGCCCGGCGGGTGAGGGCGGCGACGACCGTGGCGGTGTTACCGTGCGTCTCGGCGCTGCGAATCGGGTACGACTGGACGATGCCGTTGATCTGATCGAGGCTGGCGTACTGGTCGGCGAAGGCGCCGCGCGAGAGGCGCGACTGCGCGCTGGCCGAGAAGTACCCATACGCCTGATCGTAGTTCTTGAGATGGAGGGCGCTGTAGAACTGCTCCACCGTCGTGCTGGGGCTGGAGAGCTGGTTGCGCAGTTTGAGGCTGCCAGCCGTGACGACGACAGCACCGGCGGCGCAGGTGAGCAGCAGCAGCACGGCCGCGGCGGAGATGGCGAATGTCAGGCCGGCGGAGCGTTTCTTCTTCTGTGGGCCGATGGGGTTGCGGCTGCTGGACTGCGAAAGCTTGCGCATGGTCTGGCTGACGTCCGGGCGCTCGCTCAGCTCGCGGCGCCGCCGCTCGATCATGGCGCTCAGCTCTGCGCGGGCCTTGGGATCTCTCACGTTCTTCATGACCGCCTCTCCCTCGCCGCCCTGCCGCGCCCGCTGGGCGCCGGTCGGTGCTGCTAGTATAGTGATCCGGCCCGTCCGGGCGCAATCCGCCTGGTACCAACGGCATAGTTATGTGTTGTTGAGCCTGGGTAGCCGCCGGTCCGCCGGGATATACTGCATGGATCACGATGGATCAAGACGCGGCCCGGTAACACACGGCGGCCAGTGAACACAGCGCAGACGAAACGGGCGAGCGAGGAGCGGCGTATGGCGGCGAGCGTGAGCGAGCGGATCACGCTGACCGAGCGCATCAAAGAGCGGGCGCTGGCGCTGGGGTTCGACCTGGCGCGTGTCACGACAGCCGCGCCGCTGCCCACAGCGGAGCGCGCGCTCAAAGATCGCATCCGCGCCGGCCTGATGGACGGGCTGGACTGGTTCACCGAGGCCCGCGCCGAGGTCTCCTGCGACCCACGCGCGCTGCTGCCGGGCGCGCGCTCGGTGATCGCGCTGGCGACCTTCTACCTGACCGACGCCCCGCGCGACGAGACGGCGCCGGGCGATCCACACGGCCAGCTCTCCTGCTACGCCTGGGGTGAGGACTATCACGAGGTGATTCGCAAGCGGCTGGACGCGCTGGCCGGCTTCATCCGCGCGCTGGCGCCGCCCGGCGATGAGAAGAGCATCGTCTTCGTGGACACCGGGCGCATGGTGGATCGCGCGATAGCGGCGCGCTCCGGGCTGGGTTGGTACGGCAAGAACACCAATATCCTCACCAAGCGCTGGGGATCGTGGGTCTTCCTCTCCGAGCTGGTGACCAGCCTCGATCTGGAGCCGGACGCGCCGCTGGGCGCGAGCTGCGGGCGCTGCGAGATCTGTTTGCATGCCTGCCCGACGAACGCCTTCGTCGCGCCATACGTGCTGGACAACCGCCGCTGCATCTCGTACCTGACCATCGAGCTGCGCGGCAGCATCCCGCTGGAGCTGCGCCCGCTGATCGGCAACCGCATCTTCGGCTGCGACGTCTGCCAGGAAGTCTGTCCTGTGAACCGCGTCGCCGAGGCGCGGCTGCGCGCGCATGAGGATAATGGGGAGATGGCCGCCCGTCCGCGCCTGGAGTTCCGCCCGCGTGAGACAGTAGGGTCCAGCCCGGCGCTGATCCCGCTGCTGGCGTTGACGGAAGATGAGTTCCGTGAGCGCTTCCGCCATAGCCCGGTCAAGCGGGCGAAGCGGCGCGGGCTGCTGCGCAACGTCTGCGTGGCGCTGGGCAATCTCCGCGATCCGATCGCCGTGCCGGCGCTGGAGCGGACGCTGCGCGAGGAGCCGGAGGCGCTGGTGCGCGGCCACGCCGCCTGGGCAATGGGGCAAATCGGCGGTGCGCGCGCGCGCGCGGCATTGACGGACGCGGCGGCGCACGACACGGACGCGACGGTGCGCCAGGAGGCCCGCGCCGCGCTGGCAGAGGGTTGAACCGCAGCGGACACAGCGGACACAGCGGACACAGAGGCCAGAGAGACGAGAACGGCCACACATGGATGGGGGGTCCACTCAGCAGAGCGATCAGATATCTCCGCCACATCTCGCCGCTGTGCGGTGTACGCTCTGATGAGAGGCAGACGGGAGCGGCCACTGATCGTAGGCCGGCGAGGACGAACGGAGCGGGAGCATGCCAGGCGTCAAGCCGGAGATCGCCGTGGACTGGGCGCGGGCGCTCGCGGAGCGCGAGCTGGAAGGCGGGGAGATCGCGCGCGCGTTCGCGGTCACGACCGGCGGAGAGGAGTACGTCCTGCGCTTCAACCGCCACATGGGGGCGAACTTCGAGAAAGTGGTGTCTCTGTGTCAGCTTGCGGCGCCGACGTGCATCCCCATGGCGCCGCTCGTGTATCCGCGCTGCTACCTGCGTCGGCGGGCGGCGGACAGCCCAGAGATGCCGCGCTTCGCGGAGCGGCTGCGCGGCTACAAGCTCTACATCGGGCTGGACGCCCTGCGCTTCTCCGCCAAGGCGGGTCGGGAGGATGCGTATCGGTTCGCACGGGAGCGGGCGCTGGCCGCGGCCGGCGCGGCTGGCGATGGGGCCGGTCGTGTCGCTCTGGAAGCGGCGCCTACGCGGAGGGGCAGATGTAGTAGGTGGGTGGGGTGGTGGCGAGTGGGATCTGCGCGAGCATATCCGGGCGGGTGCAATTCTGGCCGGACCACTCATGGGCGACGGGGGCATAGAGCGCGGGCGGCGCGGGATCGGCAGGGTACGTGACGGCGCCGCTGTCGAGCGCGATGCCGCCGCGGAAGGCGTATGTGCCGAGGGCTGTGGGCAGGGTGAGGGTGACGCTGACGACGATCTCCTTGCCGGGGCTGAGCGTGATGGGCTTGAAGTCGGCGTTCGCTACATCTCCCGTGCTCGCGCCAGCAGCGAACGCGGCAGCCAGATTCACGTCGAATGGGAAGCCACCGCCACAACCGCCGCCACGCATGCCCTGCCGCGAGTAGACAGGAGCGCAGAGGCGGATCTCGTTGAGGTGGCCGCTGTAGCTGGCGAATGAGTCGATCCTGATCGCGATGGCGGAAACCACATGTGATTGCGTGGCCGATGCGTTGCACAGCTTGAAGGCGACACCAGGAGCGGGGTTGGAGAGGTCGGGGAGCGGCCCGATGGCGTCGCCGCCGAGCTGATAGGGCGCCAGGCGCAAGTCATCCGGCAGCACGTAGCCGGGATAACCCGAGTTGAAATCGAGCTGCCCCAGCAGAATGTCGCCCACCCGCGCGACCGTTTCCCCCTGGGCGGTAAACGCCTCACGGGTGCAAGGCACGCCCGCGAAGCCCGTCGGTGCGCCGGGTCCGGGCGCGGCGGTGGCGGCTGGTTGCCCTCCAGAGGCGCCAGAGGCACTGGATGATGACGAGGACGGCGCGGCGGTGCCTGTGGACGTGGCGGTATGTGTGGATGCGGGCGTAGTGGCATGCGTGGATGTGGCGGTGGAGGAGGTGGAAGCAGTGGAAGGGGTGCGGCCGGCGGGGCGCGCGGCGGCGGAGGAGCCACAGCCGGTCAGCGCGAGGATGCCGGCGAGCAGAGCTAGCATCAGCGCTGGATAAGCGTGTCTGCCGTGTAGACGTATGCCCATGTCTTTGTCCATGCCCACATCTCCCCAATCCCCTCACGCCGCTGGAGCGGCCCGCGTTCGTACCAGACGCGAGTGCCCCGCGTCAGCGTAGCGGATTCCGCCGCGACATGCAAGCATCATGCGACGGCAGGCAGCGCGCATCTCCGATCCAGATCAACGTGTCGGCGTAAGCGCCGCCTCTCACCTGCTATACTGGTGTAGACAGATGGCGCCGATCTGATGCGTTGCGGTGTGGTGGGATGGAGTTCGCCTTGGGCGAGCGAGAGCGAGAGCGGAGCGAGTGGATGGACGGCGAGCGCGAGGACGATCAGCGCGACGATGCCGCGCTGGAGGTGAGCGATCTGCGGCCGAAGGCCGGGCGACTAGCGCATGGGAGCGGTGCCGGGCGGGCGTCGCGGCAGATCATCGTGACGCTCGACGCGCGCTTCGCCCGTGGGGTGGCGCTGGTGGCGCTGGCGCTCGTGGTGACGCTGGGCGTTTTGCTGGCGAACAGCCCTGGATTGCGCGCGGGCATCGGCACATCGCTCGCTGGCCCAACCGCTACGCCTACGGAATCCCGTTTCACCATTGTCTCAAGTGGGTCCGTTGGGTCCATCCAGATCACCGTCGCCACCGCCATCCCCAGCCCAACTCCCTTCCCCACGCCGACGCCGTTCGCGCCGCCGCTTGGCCCTGCCCCTACGACCTGCGCGCCCAGCGCGACACAGCCGAGCGTGGGCGGCTTCGGCGCCACCGCCATTGGCGCGGATTCGGTCTGGGTGGATGCCTTCGACGGCGCGCGCGCCACCATCGCGATTACCCGTGACACGAGCGCCTCCTATTCGCTCTACGGCTGGCCGATACCCTTCGCACTCGCCTTCACGTCTGGCTTCGGCCAGCCGGTGACGCTGCGCGGCGAGAGCCTGGCGGATGAACACCCGCTCTGGTTCACGTTCAATGGCGCCGAAGAGATGATGCCCGCGCCGCTCTTCACGCTGGATCCAGGCGACGCGCGGGGCCTGAATGTGAGCAGTGACCGCACCGGCGCGCATTGGTGGAACGGGAGCCTGTATCTGCCCGGCTCCGGCTGCTTCGCGCTAGAGGCGAGCTGGCCGGGCGGGCAGTGGCGCGCGGTATTCGCGGCGAGCCGGTGAGGGCGGTGAAGGCTGCGCCTCAGAGGTCTTTCTGCATGGCGATGGCGATGGGATAGTAGCCGACACGCGCATAGAGGCGTTGCGCGCCCGTGTTCTTGCCAAAGACGTTGAGCGCGATCCGCGTGATGCCGCGCGAGCGTAGCGTCTCCTCCAGCGCGGCGAGCGCGGCCGTGCCATAGCCCTTGCCGCGCTGATCCGCGCTCATCTCGATGCCATAGATGAAGGCGCGATGCTTGGCGGCGTCCTCGAAGACCCAGAGCGTACCGACGGCGCTGCCACCCGCTTCATCCACCACATTCCAGAAGAAATGGCCGGGCGAGCGCAGGCCGTCGGGGAGGAGCTGATTGAGCTGGCGGTCCGATTCGGCCTGCTCCTCTTCGAGCGACGTGTTGGCGCTTTCCGCCCGTTCCTGGGCGTAGTTCACGCGCAGCACGCGCATGTACTCGTCGAATTCGGCGTCGCTCATCGGGCGCAGCGTAACCATAGCGACTCGCTTTCTGATGGAAGTGTCGCACCCGCTGACTATGGGTGGCCGTGGCCGGAGACGCTGCCGGGCGCGATGGGGTGATCGGGGTGGCCGGATTGCTGGTGGGCGCGCTCCAGCAGGGCATCGCGCGCCTCCCAGAGTGGCGGGAAGAGCAGGTCGTGCAGCGTGCGTTCGAGCTGGGGCATGGGGGTGCCGCCGGTGCCGATGGCGCGCAGGCCCAGGTTGCGCTGGGCCAGCTTGAGATGGGCGGCGCGGAAGAGATGGAAGGTCTCGTCGAAGTCCGTGAGGGCCTCGGCGCAGTCGTAGAGCGCGGCATGCGCGCGCGGCGCGGCGTAGAGGTCCGGCAGGGCCAGGTTCGCCTGTTCGAGCGCGGCGGCGAAGGTGTCCCATAGGGCCGGGGCCGTGCGCAGGATGGCGCGGAAGCCGGGGGAGTCGCCGCCGCTGCCGTCACCCAGGCCGGTGCGGATCAGCAGGAAGTCGGCGGGCGCGACGAATTCGAGCTGGCGCATCGCGCCTGTGACGACGGCCTGAGCGGCGACGGCGCGGCGCAGCGCGCGGGCCGCCTCGCCGGGGCGATCGGCCGCGAGGTGATCGGCGGCGGCTGCGAGCAGCTCGACCGTCACCTTCCACCACAGCTCGAAGGTCTGGTGGACAACCTGGAAGGTCAGCTCGTCGGGGTGCAGCCGCTCGTCAGCGGTCTTCTGGAGCGACAGCAGCTCGTCGGTGCGTAGATACGTCTCATAGACCGGCCGCGGGCGCGCGGCGGGCAGGTTGCTGGTATGCGCGGGCATGGCTGTGATCCTCCATCATCGTTGATGGCTGGTTAGCTGGTTGGCCGGTTGCATGGGGTTGCCTACAGTATACGCCGCGATACGGCGGGCGACATGCCTACAGCGTGCTGGCCGGGTCCACGTCCACCGACCAGCCGCGCGACAGATCGGCGGACGCCAGCGTGCCCAGGATGGGGCGCGGGTCGGGCGAGCGCAGGATGAGCTGCCAGCGGTACACGCCGCGCAGCCGTTCCATGAAGGCCGGCGCCGGGCCGACCAGATCGGTCTCCGGCAGATCGTGGACGCGGATCAGCCGCTCCAGCCGCTCGGCCAGCACAGTTGCCTCGATCTGCGCGGTGTAGCGGTCGGCGTGGGCGAAGGTGTATTTGACGAAGCGGCGGAACGGTGGGTAGCCGAAGCGCCCCCGCGCCGATGCCTCGGCCTCGTAGAAGGTGTGGTAATCGTGCGCGGCCGCCGCCTGGACGCAGAAATGCTCCGGGTTGAAGGTTTGCACCAGCACACGCCCCGCCAGCGCGCCGCGTCCCGCGCGCCCCGCCACCTGCGTGAGCAATTGAAAGGCGCGCTCCGAGGCGCGGAAGTCCGGCAGGAAGAGCGCCACATCGGCGGAGACGACGCCGACCAGCGTCACAGCGGGCAGGTCCAGCCCCTTGGCGATTATCTGCGTGCCGACCAGAATATCCGCTCGCCGCTCGGAGAACGCGCGCAGCAATTGCTCGTGAACGTGCCGCGTGCGCGCCGTGTCGCGGTCCCAGCGCAGCACGCGCGCCTGGGGAAACTGCCGCTTGACGGCCGCCTCGACCCGTTCCGTGCCGATGCCAAAGTAGCGGATGCTGGCGCTGCGGCAGACTGGGCAGGTCGCGGGGGCCGGCTCGCGCTTGCCACAGTAGTGGCAGAGCAGGGCGCGCTCAGGCGCGTGAAAGGTCATGGAGACATCGCAGCGGCGACAGCGGGCGACGTAGCCGCACTCGCGGCACACCACACAGCTTGCCGTGCCGCGCCGGTTGAGAAAGAGGATGGCCTGCTCGCCGCGGTCGAGCGTCTGTTGCAGGGCGATGCGTAGTGGCTCGCTGAGGATGCTGGTATTGCCGGCGCGCAGCTCGGCCCGCAGGTCGATCAGCGTCACGGCGGGCAGCGCGGGCGGCATGGGCGATTCGCTGCCCGTAAGTCCCGGCGTATGGTCAGTGGGAACCGCCCTCGCGGATACGTCTGGAGCATGATCGGTGGCAGGGACAGCGGCAGGGACAGCGGCGAGGGCGTGGGCTGGAGCGCGCTCGCTCAGCTCGATCAGCGTGTAGGCGCCGTGGGTGGCATAGTGATACGACTCGACGGAGGGCGTGGCGCTGCCGAGGACGACGGCGGCGCCGGCGAGGCGGCCGAGCGCGACGGCGGTATCGCGCGCATGGTAGGTGGGGGCGCGCTGCTCCTCTTTGTAGGCCGTCTCATGCTCCTCATCCACCACGATCAGGCCCAGGCGATCCAGCGGCGCGAAGAGCGCGGAGCGCGAGCCGACCACCACATCCACCGCCCCGGCGCGGATGCGCCGCCACTCGTCGAGGCGCTCGGCGGGCGTGAGGCCGCTGTGCAGCAGCGCGACGCGACCGGGAAAGCGCCCGGCGAAGCGCGCGACCGCCTGCGGCGTGAGCGCGATCTCAGGGACGAGCACAAGGCCGCGCCGGCCGCAGGCGATGATCGCGGCCAGCGCCTGGAGATACACCTCGGTCTTGCCGCTGCCCGTGATGCCGTGCAGCAGTAGCGGGCGCGCGGACGGGGTATCCGCCGCATCGAGAATAGCATCGCGGGCGGCGGCCTGCGCGGGCGTGAGCGGCAGCGGCTCGCTCCGCGCGATGGCGGGCTGGCCGGCGAGCGGATCGCGGCGCACCTTGACCTCCTCGATGACGATCAATCCGGCGGCAGCAAGCTCGTCCAGCGCGGCGGGAGTGACGCGGGTGAGGCGGCCCAGCTCCTCGAAGCGCCAGGCGGGCAGATCGGCGCCGCCCGGCTGGCCGCGTGGGGGCTGGGCCAGCGCGTCCAGCGCGGCGAGCTGGCGCAGGAGCCGTTCGGCCTGCCGCTCGTCCTTGCCGGCGCGTTGCCAGGAAGGACGCTTGAGCCGCGCGGGCGGGAGCGTGTCCAGCCGCGCGCGTGTGGCGGTCCGCCAGGCATCCAGCGCGTCTGGCACGGCGATCAGGCGCACGATGCGGTCGCGCCGTGCGCCGGCCTGCGATGGCGGCAGCTCCACGGCGGTGACGATCTGGCCGCGCGCGATGAGATCGCGCGTGGCGGTGCGGGCGCGTGTCGTCCCAAGCGTGCGCTCGATCTCGTTGAGCGTGAGCGTGCTACGCTCGCGCGCCATCGCCAGCACGATTTCACCATCGCCGGGCAGCGGAGCGGACTCCATCTCGCGGGCATCGCCGGCCGCATTGTCGGGTGAAGGGCCGCCAGCGGGGCGTACCACCGTGCGCAGGCCGGCCAGCAGGCCAGGCGGCAGCATCAGGCGGGCGGCGGTGGCGAGCGGCGCGGCGTAATGGTCGGCAAGCCACTCGGCCAGTGCGCGATGGTGCGACAGGATCAGCGGCTCCGCCAGCAGGATGCGCCCGATGGGGCGGATGGCCGCGACTGAGGAGGCGGCGGCGTCACCCAGATCGTCGCTGGCATCGAGCGCCCAGACGATGCCGGGAACGGTGCGGTCGCCGAAGGGAACGGCGACGAGCTGGCCGGCCGCGATCGCGCCGGCCAGGGCGTCCGGAACGGCGTAGGTGTAGAGCGCGGAGGGCGAGGCCAGCTCCTGTCTGCCGCGCGTCACCAGCACATCCGCCCGCATGCGCGCTCTTCCTCCGTGCAACGCCGCGACGAGGAGACCAGAGGGATCGCGCGGCCCGTTCGCTCATTATCGCAGTGCATGCGGGAAGCGGCAAGGCGCGGCGCGGCGGCGGCCGAGCTTGTAACGCATTGGCCTGGGAACACGCGCATCTCAGTCCGCGACGGTGGACGTCGCGGGCGCGGGCCATCCAGGCGCGATTGCAATCACCGATCTGCTTGACTTGACAGCGCCGCGCACATCGGGTAGTATATAATATATCAGTTATGAAATGAGGTGGTTATGAATGGCTGCTGACCAGCTTAGCGCCGTGTTCGGCGCGCTCGCCGATCCCACACGCCGCGCGATCCTTGCGCGATTGGCCGAAGGTGACGCGAACGTCGCGGAGCTTGCCACTCCCTTCGAGATGTCGCAGCCAGCCATCTCCCGCCACCTCAAGGTGCTTGAGCGCGCCGGCCTGATCTCGCGCCGCCGCCGCGCCACCGCCCGCCTCAGCCATCTCGAAGCGCAGCCGCTCCGCGAGGCGACCGCGTGGCTGGCCCGCTACCGCGCGTACTGGGATGAGAGTTATGACCGGCTCGACGCCCTGCTCGCGGAACTGCAAGACAAACGGGACGAGCCGGACGAGCCGGATGAGGAAGACGAGCGGACCGGTTGAGCGCGTCACGGCCGGCCATCGGCGATTCCTCAGGAAAGGAACACAGCATGGCAACGACGGCGAAGACACAGATCATCGCGGACCCCGGAGTGCAGCGGATCGTCATCACCCGCGCATTCGCCGCGCCGCGCGACCTGGTCTACCGCGCCTACACCGATCCGGAGCTGCTCGTGCAATGGCTCGGGCCGCGCCGGCTCACGCTGACCGTCGAGCGCCTCGACGTCCGTGACGGCGGCACCTGGCGCTACATCCACCGCGACAGCGACGGCACCGAAGCCGGGTTCCACGGTGTCTTTCACGGTACGCCGTCTCCGGACAACATGGTCCGCACCTTCGAGTACGAGGGCGCGCCGGGCCACGTCTCGCTGGAGACGGCCACCTTCGAGGAGCGCGACGGCAAAACCCTCGTGCGCACCAACGCCGTCTTTCAGTCGGTCGAGGACCGTGACGCGATGATCCAATCCGGCATGGAGAGCGGCGTCAACGAGGGGATGGAGCGACTGGACGAGCTGCTTGCCCGGCTGGCCGCGGCGAGTTGACGGCAGGTGAACCAACATGAACCAACATGAACCAACAGGAGGGACATGATGGCAACGACCCATAGGGAGCCAACATCTGAGCGGAATCTTGACCGTTATGGTGCGCCCACGATCCCCTGGGAGAAGGTGCGCGACGTGCTGAGCCGGAGCATTCCGCAGGAGCCGGGAGCGGGCGGACCCGATCGGCACACCTGCTGGCTGGCGACGGTGCGACCGGACGGCAGGCCGCACGTCATGCCGGTGGGCGTCCTCTTGATGGATGACACCTTCTACTTCACCGCCGGCGCGGCCACCCGCAAAGCGCGGAACCTCGCGCACAGCCCGCACTGTGTCTTCACCGTCGCCACCCACGACTTCGACCTCGTCCTGGAAGGCGATGCCGTCAAAGTGAGCGATCCGGCCAGGGTCGCGCGTGTCGCCGAGGCGTTCCGGGCGGATGGCTGGCCGGCCTCGGTTGGCGAGAGCGGAGCCTCGCTCACCGCCGACTACAGCGCTCCGAGCGCCGGGCCGCCTCCGTGGGAGGTCTATGCATTCACGCCAGAGACCGTGTTTGCTTTGGGCACCGCCGAGCCGTATGGTGCGACTCGCTGGCGCCTCTAGCGTATCCGCGAAGATTGGATCACACCGTACGAAAGGACGATACCTGATGGATTGGAAGCTCGAAGTAGTGGTGGTTCCCGTCTCCGACGTAGACCGGGCGAAGCGTTTCTACAGCGAGCGGGTCGGCTTCGTCGTGGACGTTGACCACCGGCCGAACGAAAAGTTCCGTGTCGTGCAGATGACGCCCCCCGGCTCGGCCTGCTCGATCACCATCGGCACCGGACTTCCTTCGATGCCGCCGGGATCGCTGAAGGGCTTGCAGCTCGTCGTACACGACATCGAGGCCGCCCACGCCGAGCTGGTCGAGCGCGGCGTCGAGGTCAGCCCGGTCCAGCACTTCGAAGACGGTGTCGCGGTTGACGGACGCGGCGAAGCCTGGAACTCGTTCATCTTCTTTAGCGATCCCGACGGCAACGCCTGGGCGGTCCAGGAGGCGCGCGCTCGCGACTGATGCTTCTCAGGCACCCCCTCGCCGCGCGCGGCGAGGGCCGCGGGGGGGAGGAACCCTATGCGCCCCTATGCGCGCGTCGCCTCGCCATTGGGACGCGGCCAGGCGGTGTCAAGCTCCGGCGCGGGCAGATGCGAGATGCGCGTGCGTGGCCGCGACTGTGGGCGCAAGCGCGAGCGCGGCCAGGGGATGGGGCGGAAAGGGATGGGAGAGAGCGGGCGGGTGACAGCGCCGGATGTGGCGCTATCACCCGCTTCGTGCGCGTCGGCGAGGGTGCGCGCGACATCATGGGCGGCGGGCGCGTAGCCGGCGCGGCGCGAGGCGATCTCCGCGCCGAGCACGATGAACAGCGAGTACGCGAAGAAGAAGACCAGGATGACCAGCGCGAAGCCAGCGATGGTGCCGAACTGGTCGGGGTGGAGCACCGTGCGGGCGTAGAGCGGGAAGATCAGCAGATAGATCTGCGCGAGGATGGCGCCGGCCAGCGCGCCGGGCCAGGCGGCGCGCGCCGAGACACGCCCCGGCGTCACCAGCGTATAGCTGAGCAGCAACAGCAAAAAGTTGGCGGCCAGACTGGCGGCGATGCTGAAAAAGACGATGGTCGGATCGCCGCTCAGCCGCGCGAGCACATTCCACTGCGGCCCCGCGGTGGAGGCGGCAACGGCGCGGGCGGGCGCGGTGAGGGCATCCGCGACCGTGTCGAGGTGCGGCTGCACAGCCGCGGCCAGCACGATCACCGGCAGCAGCAGCCCGACCAGCGGGAACATCGCGAACGCGACGCGGTTCTGCCGCAGGAAGCCGCGCTGGCGCCGGCGAAAGACGACGGCCAGCACGCTTTCGAGCACGACGAAGAAGCGCGTGCCATACCAGAGCGTGACGGGCAGGCCCGCGATCAGCAGCCAGAGCGGCGCGTGGCGCAGGCCGCGCTCGAACGCCGAGACGGCGGAAGTGGTCACGTGATCCGGCAGCACCCGCAGCATCTGCGCGACCACGCCCTGCTCCGAGGCGGGGGCGAGTACATGCAGGACGAGCGCGCACAGGATCAGGTCGAAGCCGACGGCGGCGAAGAGCATCTGTATGCAGGTGTAGGCGAGCAGGCGCGACAGGTTCCAGCCCCAGTCGCGGTCGAACTTGTCCCAGAGCGTTCGCGGCATGCCCGTCACCCTCCCCTGGCTGGTCGTCATCTCGCCCAGAGCATACCTGATGGACCATTGAAATAGCATGAGATGCGGTAAACTCTCCGCAAATTCTCAGCTTCCCACCCATACGCCGCGCCCCGCCCCGCCATATTGCCTACTCATTTCTGATGGCGCTCCAAAATACTCATTTCTCCTGTTGCCAGTGATCATAAAATTCGGCTACCCTTCGCACAGACAACCACTCAGGCAACCACCCGATGTCAGCGCCGCAACGATGTCTCCTGGTGAGCCTATTCCAGGAGGCGCCGCGACAGCGGTCACAGCTCGTATAGTCGTCAGAGGTAGGGAGAGAGCGATCAAGAGAGATAGGGGTGGATCTCCATGCGTGCTCTAGAGTCATTCGTCGCGCCTCGTAGCGTCTCATTCCGCATCCGTTCCCGAATCCCCCGGATTCCCAGCATGCGCGCCAGAAACCTGCTCAGGTCCGCGCATGCTCGACACTGGCCGCTGGCGCTGGCCGCGCTCGCTGCCCTCTCACTTTCGATAGGCCCGGCCACCGCGCGTGCCGACGGCACGCAGACGACGATCTGGGTGCAGGTTATGGACTCGTGCCGGCAAGGGCTTCCAGGTGCGAGCTTTACCTTAGTCGCGCCCGACGGCTCGCGGATCGCCGCCGGCCCCGGCTCCGGCACCAAACGAGTCACCGTGGTGCATGGCGGCACCTGCCCCACGCAGCGAGGCAACTGCCAGACCGTTCCCGTTGGCTGTCTGAGCTGGATCGTGACAGCGCCCACGTCTGGGACCGTCACCTATACCATCCAGGAGACCCCGACCTTCAACGCGGCCGACGGTTTCCAGGAGAACCCATCCGGCGCGACCGCCTTCACCGGCTTCGTCCCCTGTAATGGAGGCAGCGCCTGCCGCGCCGAGAGCGCCACTTTCACCCTCGGTGCGGACGGCACTGTAATCGGCACCACGACCAACGTCTACCCCGACGGCAAGACCGCCACCTATCCCGCCGGCGGCACCTTCGCCGGAACCCAGATCGATCCCATCGTCTTCCACAATTTCCAGTTGGGCAATGGCTCATGCGATGGTGATGGCGATGCTGACGACCATCTGACCGGCTCGCCCAGCTCCCACTGCGACAGCGACGCCGATAGATAGGGCGCGCGGATGGGCGAGAGGACGCGCAAAGCCGGCGCGCGAGAAGAGGAGACGAAGTTGGTAGCGGCTCCCCTATCGCCACCGGCGCCGCCCGGCCGTGACGAGCTGCTGCGCGCGTTGGGCGTAGAGCCGCACGAGATCGCCAGCGTCGCGGAGCTGGATGGCGGGCTGTCCGGCGCGCACATCCAGCGCCTGACGTTGCGATCTGAGGCGCCGGGCGCGGCGGCCGCCTACCGCCAGCGCGTGGTGAAGTGGCTGGCGCCGGAGCGTGGCTGGCTGGGCGCGGCCTCGCGTGACACGGCGATGCGCGAGGCGCGGCTGTGGGCGAGCGGCGTGCTGGCGGACCTGCCCCACACGGTGGCGACGGCCGTGCTGGCGGCGGCGGAGCGTGACCATGACACACCGGCGCGGGCGGCCGTGCTGCTCATGCGCGACGTGTCTAGCTGGCTCCTCCGCGACCCAACGCGAACCCCGCCAGGCCAACTGCCCCCGTCCGTGCTGGGCATAGTGGATGGAATGGCTCGCACGCACGCGCGCTTCTGGGAAGATGCCCGGCTGGACGATCCGGCGCTGGGCCTGACGCCGCCCGTGGCAGCCCTGCTGCTCGCGGCGCCCGACACCATCCGCGCCCGCATCGAAACGAGCGGCGACACGAATCCCTATCTGCCACTGGCAATGGCGGGATGGGACGCCTTCTTTCGCCTGGCCTCATCGAATGACGCCGAGACATTGCGGGCAGTGCTGCGCGCGCCGGAGCCGTGGCTGGCGGCCATCACGCGCCTGCCGCGCACGCTGCTGCACGGCGACGTCTGGGGGCCGAACCTGGGCTTTCTCCCGCCAACGCGCATCGCCCCCCAGCGAGGAAGACGTGTGCTGCTCCTGGATTGGGCGCTCGCGGCGCCCGGGCCCGCCCCCTATGACCCCCTCTGGCTCTGCGGCACGTGGCACGCCCTCTCTCCGCCGCGCGTGCTCGCGGCCTACCGCGCGCGACTGGCACGACACCTATCCGCCCGGCGCATCCAACTTGCCCCCCAGACCTGGCGCGTGTTCGTAGACGCCGCCTACCTGCGCACCGCCCTGACCTGCGGCGAGGCGCTCGGCCGTGCGGCGCATGACGCCCCGCCGGGAGCGGCACGGCGGCGCGCACAGCAGCGCGTCCACTGGTGGGCGCGGCGTGCCGCGGCTGCCGCCCACCGCCTGCGCCCCGCCGATGACGCCGCATCGTCGTGATCGCTCCCAGGCGAGGTTTCACGCGGATTTGCTCTGGTTGTTGTCATTACCGTGACCGCTATGAGACCAGGATTACCCCCGGCATTCATGCTGGGAGGCCAACGAACGAACCACCTCGCCACAAAGTAGTTTCACTCTTTTGCACTCGTCTCGTCCGCGTGTAGCGTCAACTGATAGACCGGCTCGCCCCACCGCTCGGTGCCAGTCGCGCGAAAACCGGCGCGCGTGTAGAGCCGATGCGCCGGCTGATTCTCTGGATGCACCACCAATCGCAGCATCCGCGCCCGTGGCTGCTCGCGCCTGACCAGCTCGATCAACCGCACCAGCGCCGCCGCGCCATACCCGCGCCTCTGGTAGCGCCGGTCAATGAAGAAGTGGAACACCCAATACTCATCCGCGCTCTCCGGCTCGTAGGCCAGCGCCACAAAGCCGACCATCTTCTCCGTCTCCCCCGCGCCCGCCACGATCACGTAAGGCGCCCAGCTCACCCCGCCCGTGCGCACGTACGCCTTGATGAGCGCAATCGCCGTGATAGGCGCGTCGTCACCGGCCACGAAACGCCGCTGATCAGGGTGAACCGCCAGCCGCAGCGTCGCCCGCCAGTTCTCCCGCGTCACCTCGCGCAGCGAGATGATACCCGCGTTCTCCATACCGTCCCACCCATTCCCGTGCCTATGCAGCAGCGTTCCGACTTCTATGCTCCATCGCCTGATGTGTCTCGCTCGCCACCATACCACTCCCCCGTCTCTCTATCCCCTCCCTCTCTCCGCGCGACGGTCGCCCGTCACAGCTCTCCCTCTCCCCTCCGTGACCCACCGCTTCCTCCGTTCCTCTGTGTTGGTTCTCGTCTCTCCAGCGGAACTTTCCCGCAATGGCCGGCGTCGTGGAAAGCAACGATGAGGCGCCGATCCTGTGCGGGGAGACTCCGCGAGCGCGGAGAGAGGAGCATCCACAATGGGCAGACTGTTGTTGAGCGGACATCCGCGACATCTGAAGCATCTCAAATGGCTGGGGCCGCTGGCCGTGGCGTTCGCGCTCTTCATCGCGCAGGCACAGACGGCGCTCGCCTGTGGTGGGCTGGTCGCGCCCAACGGCGCGGTCCGTCTCTCGCGCGCGACCACGCTCGTCGCCTGGCACGACGGCGTCGAGCACTACCTGACCAGCTTCACCTACCAGGGCGATGTCGCCAACCTGGGCTGGATCGTGCCGCTGCCCGCCGTGCCGGACAAGATCGAAGAAGGCGGCGCGTGGTCCTTGCAGCGCCTCTTCCGCGAGACACATCCGCTGCCCAAGAACGCCATCTTCGAGAGCGCCGCGCCAGCGGCCGGCGCGGCGGATTCAGCCGAGGTCTTGCAACAGGTGAAAGTCGAGGCGCTCAACATCACCGTGCTGCGCGGCAGCGGCCAGGCCGTGCTCGACTGGTGTACCCAGAACGGCTTCGCGCTCAACGACGAGACGCGCGGCCACCTGCTCACGTACGCCAAGGGCAGCCCGATCTTCCTCGCCGCCAAGTACGACACGGCCGCCGCGCGGGCGCGGCGCCAAATCCAGGGCGACGGCGCCCCTGTGCTGATCACCATGCGCACGCCCCATCCCTGGGTGCCGCTGGACGTGCTGGCCGTGGACGGGCAGGACGTGCATGCCGACATCTACCTGCTCACCGACATGGCCCTCAACACCAGCGACGTGGGCGCGGTCGTCGGCCAATCCGCGGTCGGCACCGAGCTGCCGGGAGCGCCGGGCTTCCGCGTCGCCTTCCAGGAGCCGGTGAATGAGACGCTCTTCCACGACCTCTCGACCGACCGCAACATGGGTTGGGTCTGGCGCGGCAGTTGGCTGACCTACCTGAGCCTGGACGCGAAAGAAGAGACCGTCCACTACGACCTCGGCGTCAGCCCCCAGGGGATCATGCGCCTCGCGCCGTTCGGCACCCCCCCAATGGCCGTGGTGGATCGCGCCCAGCCGGCCCACCCCGTGTCGAACGCGCTGCCGCACCTGCCGCTGGGGACGCCGCAAGTCGTGTTGACACTCGCGCTGATCTGGCTGATCTTCGGCGCCGTCTGGCTCTGGGCGCGGCCCAAGCGCCGCCGCCAGGCGATCCGCTAAGGCAGCGTCCTCACGACAACCGTGCGATGGGTGGGCCGCGCTCGCGCCGTGAGGCCATCGCGCGCCGCTGAGGCAGTTGTATCGCGCGCTCCATGCGCCATCCGCATGATCTTTCCGCTGGTCACGGGCCGAACGAGAAGTCACAGGTGACCCGTCACGTTGGCGGATCACCTGTGTATGGAGGTTCCGCAACTATGACCGAGCATGCGCTTCCACTTGCCGTCGTTTACCAGGGCTGGGATCGCTATCAGCGCGACTTGCTCACGGCCGTCGCGCCGCTGTCGCCCGAGCAACTGGCCTTGTCCGTGGCGCCCACGCACTGGCCGATTGGGATGGTCGTCCAGCATATCCTCAACGACCGCATCTGGTGGTTCAATGTGTGGATGGGCGAGGGAAGTCCCGAGGCGGCTTCCTTCATGCACTGGGAGGAGGAGCGAGAGGGGCAGTCCTTGCATACGGCCGCCGAGCTGGTGGCCGGGCTCGAGGCCACCTGGGGCATGATTGAAAATGCCCTCGCCCGCTGGACCGTCGCTGACCTCGGGTACGTATTCAACCCGCCGGCCACCTTGACTGAAGCGGAGCGCCAGAGCTTCGGCCCAAGCACGCGACAAGAGATTATCTGGCATGTGCTCAGGCATGATATCCACCACGGCGGCGAGCTTGCCGTCGGCATGGGCGGGTATCACCTGCCCACCATCTGGGCGGCTTAGTCCGGATTCTTCATGAAACCGCCGCCCGCCCGGCACAACTCGCCTACCTCTCCGCGCGGCGGCCGTCCCTTTCTGCCTCCCCCTCTCCTCGCGAGGAGAGGAGGCCGGGGGTGAGGAACCTCGCGCGACCAGCGTTTCTACCTATATACGCACAGATAGAGCCATGCTATACTCGCGGTGCGTGTGCGGGGGAGAGCGTGGACGGAGTGGCGGGCGAGCGCGAAAGCCGGACGGGAGTGGAGCGATGCAGCGGCGGCCGGATCTGCCCGGTGAGGGCGTGCGAGATGGAGAGGCGGGCGCGCATCCGGCGGTGCGCCCGGCCAGTGCCTCCGCGCCGGCCGATCCGTTTGTACCGGGAGCGAGTGCATCGCAATCCTTCGAGCCGCCGACCACGGTGACGATCGCGAAGCCGACCAGCGATCCCGACGGCGGCCTGGCGACCTACCTCGGCGCTCCCGCCCTCGCCGCGCAGGTGGCGACCGTCGCGCGCGCCGCGCAGGATCGCGCCCGCGCCGACATCGCCTCCGTCGCCCGGAGCCTCGCCGAGATCGCCGCCGTCATGCACGAGCAGACCGCGCGGCTCGAGCGGTTTGTCGAAGGCTCCTTCTCGACCGACCTCGCCGACCCGCGCACACGCATGCTCTCGCACACCCTCAGCGTCTCGCGCCAGGCCGACCTGCACCTGGCGCGGCTGGGCAGCATCTTGCAGCGCATGAACTCCTCCGTGCAGGTCGCGCAGGACAACCTCGATGCCCTCCAGCGCGAGCGCGAGCGGCTGACCACCCTCTACCAGATCGCCCAGGAGCTCAACTCCGCGCTGGACCTGGAGCACCTGCTCGGCCGCGTGATGGCCGAGCTGATCGAGGTCGTTCGCGCCGAGCGCGGCTTCCTGATGCTCTGGGACGAGGAGGCGGCTCAACTGCGCTTCACCGCCGCGCGCGGCGCCGACGGGCGGCCGCTCGCCGAGAGCGACTTCAACATCAGCCAGGGCATTGTCGAGGGCGTCTGGCAGCGCCAGGAACCCCTGCTGACGCTGGACGCGCGCGAAGACGAGCGGCTCGCCTCGCGCGCCAGCGTGGTCGCGTACGGCATCCGCTCGGTGATGTGCGCGCCGCTGCGCGTGCGCGGCAAGGGCGTCGGCGTGGTCTACGTGGATAGCCGCAACCAGAGCGCCCTCTTCGACGCCGCCCACCTCGATCTGCTCGCCGCCTTCTGCAATCAGGCCGCCATCGCCATTGACAACGCCCGCCTCTTCGCCGACCTGCGCCGCCGCATCGCCGAGATCAGCGCCATGAAGGCCTACACCGACAACATCTTCGCCTCCATTGCCAGCGGCGTGGTCACGGCGGACACGCACGGGCTGGTGACGGCCTTCAATCGCGCCGCCGAGCGCATCTTCGCGCTGCCCGGCGAGCGCGCGGTTGGCCGGTCGTATGCGGAGGTGCTGGCCGGCATCGGCGATCACGACCTCTCGGAGATACTGCGCCGCGCGGTGATGGAGGGTGAGATCACGCTCGGCCACGAAATGGCGCGCGCGCTGCCGGGGCGCGGCGAGGTCTGCCTGCGCCTCAACGTCTCGCCCCTCATGGATGGCGGCGAGGACACCAGCCGCACCCAGGGCGTGGCGATGGTGGTAGACGATCTGACCGAGCTACGCCGCTCGCAGCGCCAAGCCGAGGAGATTCAGCGGCTGTTCGGACGCTACGTGCATCCGGCGGTGGTGCGCCAGCTCCTCGCCGATCCCAGCGCCGTGCATCTGGGCGGCGAGACGCGCGAGATCAGTGTCGTCTTCGCCGACATCCGTGGCTACACACGCCTGGCCGAGCGCACCGCGCCCGACGAGCTCGTGCGTATCCTCAACACCTACCTGAACATCCTGACTGAGGCGATCTGGCAGGAGGAGGGCACCGTCACGATGTTCATCGGCGACGCGCTGATGGCGATCTTCAACGCGCCGCTCCCACAGGCGGACCACGCGCGGCGGGCGGTGCGCGCCGCGTGGGCGATGCGCCAGGCGCTAGAGCGCCACTCCGGCCCCCTGGCCCAGAGCGGCGCGTCGGTCGAGTATGGTATCGGCGTGCATACGGGGCTGGCCGTCGTCGGCAACATCGGCGCGGCGGAGCGCCTGCAAAACTACACTGCCATCGGCGACGCCGTCAACACCGCGCAGCGGCTGCAATCCAGCGCCACCGCCAACCAGATTCTCCTCAGCGTCGCCGCCTATCTCGAAGTAGCGCCCCACATCCTCGCCCACGAGCTCGGCCCCATGCAGGTCAAGGGCAAGACTCAACCCCTCAGCATCTACCAGCTCGACGGCCTGCGAGAATAGTGCCCTCACCCGCTCCTATCTCTCCCGCTCTCCCCTATACCACGCCACCGCGCCGGCCGCTCAAATATCTGGGTTAGGCGCTTTGCGCATGAGCGGGTTCGTGGCTGCCGCCGTCTTGGCCGGTGAGGCGGCGATAGCGGCCGGCGTACCAGCGGACGGCGGAGACGTACTCGGCGTGGCTCCAGGTGAGCGGCGAGACGGAGAGCGGCGCGTCGGTATAGGGGTTCATCTGCTCGGCCAGCACACCGCTCGGCAGCGCGCGGTCGCGCACCCATTGCAGCAGCGGGAGGGCGGCGTGCAACTCGTCGAGGGTGGTGGCGCGGGCGATGTGGTATTCGGCGAGCCAGCAGGAGCAGATGAACCAGGGGTTGCCGGGAATGTTGGCGATGTCCTGGCTGACCTGATGGTAGTAGTCGTTCTCGTAGCGGGCGATGCCGCCAGACGGCGACTTGTCGGTCAGCCGTGCTTCGATGGCGGCCATGGTGCGGGCGATCTCGTCGCTCTCGGCTCCGAACATGCCGAACTGATAGAGGCCGGAGATGGCGGTGTCGAGCGTCATGTCGGGCTTGATCGTGCCGTCGGGCAGCACCTCGATGCGGCGCAGAAAGCGGCCGGCCTCATCGCTCCATAAATACTGGCGCGTAGCGGCTTTGATCTGTTCGGCGGCCTGGGTGTAGGTGGCGGCGCGGTCGGTCTCACCGAAGGCGGCGGCGAAGCCGGCGGCGGCGGTGAGGCCGGCGTAGACGGCGGCGACGGTGTAGGCGTGGATGCCGTGGCGCTCCTCCCATAAGTCCCACGAGGCGGCGGGTAGCCCGGTGTGTGGCTCGCGGTAGGCGACCATGAAGTCGGCGGCGGCCTTGATGAGCGGGCGATAGAGCGGGCGGACGAACTCGACCTCGCGGAAGAGGGTGAAGTGCTGCCAGAGGGCATAGACGACCAGTGCGGTCTCGTCCTCCTGGATGGGCAGCTCGCGGTTGCCGTTGGGATCAATCCAGGGGTGCCAACTGCTGCCGAGCGCGCCCTGGGGCGTGTATTTGTGGAGCAGGTAGCCCTCCTCGGTGATGACGTTTTTGCAGAAGTGGAAGAAGGCGCCGGTGATGTCGGAGTAGCCGGAGTGGGCGAGGGCGTTGGCGACGAGCGCGCCGTCGCGCGGCCACATGTAGGCGTAGGAGTCGCGGGCGAAGGCCCAGACATCGCCGTCGGTGGCGGCGATGATCGCGCCGTCGTCGTCAATCTGCGTGCGGATGATGAGCAGGCTGCGCTTGTAGAGGTCCACCAGGGGGGCGGGCAGATCGCCGAGGGTCTGGGACTTGTTGGTGATCCAGAGGCGCCAGTAGTCGCGCGTGCGCTCGATGAGGGCGTCGGGGCCGCGGTCGAGCACGAGCTGGTGGATCTGGCGGATGCCGGGGTAGTTTTCGGCGATGGCGAGCCAGGTGTAGCACGAGCGGGTGGCGCCGGGTTGGATGTCGCCCAGATGGAAGCCGGCGCAGCTATCCACCGATCCCTGGGCGATGGGGTTGCCGCCCAGCTCGCCGTCCTCGGCGTCGAGCCAGGTGCCTTGCTGGCCGTTGACCTCTTTGTAGCCGATGGCCCAATGGTGGACGCCGGTGTTGGCCTGCTGGCGCGCGGGCGGCGGTGCGCCGGCGGTGTCGCCGCCGACGAGGCCGCCGGCGAGGATCCAGCAGCGATCTTTATAGGCGACAAGGGCTTCCACTTCGGGCCGATACAGCACGGTGTTGCCGCCTTCGCTCTCGCCGATGTGCCAGTCGTGATGGAAGAAGAGGCGCACCTCGCGGGCGTGGTCGGCGCGGTTGGTGACGCGCAGATGGCGGATGAGCACGTGGCGGTGGAAGTCCACGACATCCGTGCAGGCGATGGTGAGCTGGAGGGCGTCGTTGGTGAGGGTCACCTGGGTGACGAGCGTGTCGTCTTCATAGCGCAGATCGCGCACCCAGCCGTCGGCCTCGAACCAGGCGAAGGCGCCGTCCACCCAGACGCCGGAGTGGTTGACGTGGCCCTCAGTCTGGTTGCGCTGGCCGATGTGCGGCCAGTAGATGTCGCGCAGGGTATAGCGGTCGTCGAAGTTGACGAGCAGATGGCCGTTGGCGAGGGGCAGGTCGCGGGGCATGGTGGGAACCTCCGGCGCTGATCGCGGCTCTACATGACCGGCGAAGGGTATGCCCGGTTGTACCACATTCAGACGGCTCCAATACTATGCGCGAGGAAGCCGGCGAGCGCGCCGGCGGCGATGAGCCAGGCGGAGTTGGGCTTGAAGCGCAGCAGGATGGCGAGGGCGGCGAGGGCGAGCAGCCAGGTGAGGGGATCTACCAGGGCGGCGCCGGCGAGCTGGAAGGTGACGCCGGCCATGAGCGCGAGGGCGGCGGCGTTGACGCCGGCGAGGATGGCGCGCGCCCAGGCGGAGCGGCGCATGAGGGCGGCGAGGCGGTGGATGGCGGGGACGAAGGCGAAGGCGGGCAGGAAGATGGCGAGCGTCGCCAGCAGCGCGCCGGGGAGGCCGCCGACCAGATAGCCGATGAAGGTGGCGGTGGTGAAGACGGGGCCGGGGGTGAACTGGCCGATGGAGACGGCGTCGAGCAGTTGGTGATCGGTGAGCCAGTGCAGGTTTTGCACGAGGTCGGTGCGCAGGAAGGCGAGCAGGACGTAGCCGCTGCCGTAGAGGACGGCGCCGATCTTGAGGAAGGTAAGGAAGAGGGTGAGCTGGCTGAACGGGATCGCGGCGCTGGTGGTCGCGCCGAGAGCGGCGAGGCAGGCGGGAATGAGACGGGCGAGTGGGCTGAACGGGCCGGGAAGTGCGACAGGGAGCGCCGTGGCGGGCTTGACGCGCGTGAGCCGGGCGAGGCTAACGGCGGCGAAGAGCAGGCCGGCGCCCAGTAGCAGCGCGAGCACGTTGACGCCGAGCAGGTAGAGGGCGAGGACGGCGAGCGCACAGGCGACGGCGAGCGAGCCGCGTAGGATGGTGCGGCTGAGGCCGGTGAGGGCCTGGGCGATGATGGCGAGCACGACGGGCTTGATGCCGTAGAGCAGCCAGCCGACGGCGGGTGTGGAGCCGAAGGTGACGTAGGCCCAGGCGAAGGCGAGCACGATCAGCATGGCGGGCAGGATGAAGCAGGCGCCGGCGAGCAGCAGGCCGGGCCAGCCGCCGCGTAGGTAGCCCAGGTAGATCGCAAGCTCGGTGGAGCTGGGGCCGGGGATGAGGTTGACGAGGCCGAGCAGATCGGCGAAGCGGTGGTCGTCGAGCCATTGGCGGCGCTCGACCAGCTCGTGGCGCATCATGGCGATGTGCGCGGCGGGGCCGCCGAAGGCGGTGAAGCCGAGGCGGGTGAAGATCGCGGCGACCTCGCGCATGGATGGGGGTGGCGGTGCGGTAGGTGAGACAGCGGATGGGTTCGCGTCGCTCATACGAGCCTCCTTCCAGTCCCTGGCGCGGCCGGATGACTGTTTGTCAGCGGATGATGTTGACTGGGATGGTCACCATTGCCGTTTTTGCCGCTTTTTGATGATGTATCGGAGGCGGCTTCGGCTCGAATGCCGAATTCAAGGGACTTTGTGGCGCGCGGCCACGTGACATTTCGTGTTATGGGCGGCAAAAACGGCAAGAAGTGGCAAGGTCGGCGGCAACCTGAGTGGCAATATGTGGCGATCTCGCGTTGCCACTTGCGCCACGATGACGCGATGGCGCCATGCATCGGCCATGCGCCCGCCACACGAGTATGCTTCCCATTGCCGCTCCTCCGCCTCCGCCTACGTGTCCCGCATCTTCCCATCCCCTCGGCGCCGTTAACTTTAGTACATGATTTCCACGGCGTCAAGCAAACGACACGTGTGCGGGCAGCCAGCCGGCGGTTGAAACCGCGCCTGAAGGCCTGGCGGCCACGAAACCGGCCTGCGCCGGTTGGAGAGAGAAGATATGTTGTCGCGCGGCACGGACGATAATACACTCTACGGAGGACAGACGCGACGAATGGGATGGGAGATGCGCGGTGAGTATCGAGCTGGCGCGGGTGCGGCTGCGGGGCATCTACGCGGTGATCGCGGGCGCGCTGATCGTGATCGGGATTCCGCTGTTCGAGAGCGCGTTCCTGGCGCCGGTGGGCTACGTGACGGCGGCGGACGCGGCGGCGCAACACGGCGATTTCGCGCCGCTGCTGGCGTGGATCGCGACGTATCCGGGGCCGGACCTCGCGTTCCACATCGTGGAGATCGTGCCGTTCTTGCTGGCGTTGGCGCTGCCGCTCACGCTCTGGCGCGTGTTGCGGCCGGTGGGCGCGGATGGGCGGGGCGGGCGGCGGCCGATCGCGGTCTACGTGGGCGCGGCGGGGTTCGCGTGTTACGCGCTGGCGACGGCGATTGGGACGGCGACACACCTGCGCGCGGCGAGCGCGTACGCGGCGGGGAGCCAGGCGAGCGCGGTAAGCGGCTTCGTGTTCGCCTTCGGCGCGCAGAACCTGCTCTCGCACGTGGCGGGCGGACTGCTGGTGGCCGCGTTCCTGGCCCTGACAGGGATCACGAGCATCCGCTCCCAGTCAAGGCGCATCTCGCCGCTGCTGGGCGCCTTCGGCCTGCTGGCGGCGCTGCTGCTGGCGATCACGGCGCTGCTGTTCCTGGCCGGTCCGGCGCAGGTGGAGGTGGGGACGGGGACGTTGAGCTTCGCGGCACTGGCGTTCTGGCTGGCGGGCGTGGGGATCACGCTGGCGCGGCTCAAGACGCTGCCAACGCCGCCCGCGCCAGCGGAGGCGGACGCTACGGCTGGCGGCGATAGCGCCAGTCGGGATAGCTCCGATGCCGGCCGGAACCGCCGAGTAGCCGGCCGATCAGCGCGAGGATGAAGGCGCCGACGAAGGCGACGAGTGTGGTGCCCCAGAAGCCCAGCTCCGGTGGCAGGCTGAAGCCGACGAGATTGAGCAGGAAGAGGCCGACGACGGCGCCGACGAGGCCGAGCAGGATGTCGCCGAGGCAGCCGAAGCCGCGCCCGCGCGCGAGCAGTCCGGCAAGCCAGCCGGCCAGCAGCCCGGCGACGGCCCAGGAGATGCAGCCGCCGGCGTTGAGGGTGGTGTTGCCGACGCTGATGAAGCCAAGGATTGCGCTGTTCATGGGTCTCCTCCTCCGTCGTCGCGCCGCGCCGGGCGCGTCCCCTTCCGCGAATAGTACGCTGGCGTGGGCGGAATGGTTGCGGGAAGGACGGGGAATTCACCACAGAGGACACAGTGGACACAGAGGAGAGACGGAGGAGAGACGGAGGAGAGACGGAGAGATCACGATGTGCGGGCGATGAAGTCCACGACGACGCGGGCTAGCTCTTCGCCTTTGTCTTCTTGGAGGAAGTGGCCGGCGCCGGTGATGGTGGTGTGGGGCTGGCCGGCGGCGCCGGGGATAGCCTGCTGGAGGTATTTATCCGCGCCGCGTGTGATCGGGTCGCCGTCGCTGAAGGCGGTGAGGAAGGGCTTGGTCCACTGGCCGAGGACGGCCCAGGCGCGGCGGTTCGGCTCACTGGCGGGGTCGTCGGGCGCGACGGGAACGATCACGGGAAACTGGCGCGCGCCGGCCAGATAGCGGTCATCGGGGAACGGCGCGTCGTAGGCGGCGATCACCTCTGAGGATAGCTCGGTCGTGCAGCCGCCCTTGACAATGCCGCCGGCATGGAAGGCGGCGGACTGGGTGGCGAAACGCTTCCAGGCGAGGAAGGCGCGGCCGGGCGGGATGTCGCCGGTGGGCAGGAAGGTGTTAGCGGCGACGACACGCGCGAAGCGGTCGGGATGCTCGGCGACGAGGCGCAGGCCGATCAGGCCGCCCCAGTCCTGGCAGACGAGCGTGACGTCGCGCAGATCGAGGTCGGTGAGCAGGCCGGCCATCCAGTCCACATGGCGCTGGTAGGTGTAATCTTCACGGGCGGCGGGCTTGTCGGAGCGGCCGAAGCCGGCGAGGTCGGGCGCGAGGGCGCGCTGGCCCGCGGCGGTGAGGATGGGGATCAGCTTGCGGTAGAGATACGACCACGACGGCTCACCGTGCAGCATGAGGACGGGCGCGGCTCCCGGCGGGCCTTCGTCCACGTAATGGATGCGCAGGCCGTCCACCGCGACGTAGTGGGGGGCGAAGGGGTAGTCGGGCAGGTTGGCGAAGCGCTCGTCGGGGGTGCGCAGGGTCTCCATCACGGGCCGCCTTTCACACGCAAGCAAGCATCGCCCTCCGTTCCCGCGATGCGGCGGGGCGGGAGGGCGACAGGAGATTCACCACAGAGGACAGGGAGGTTCACAGAGGAGTGAGGGAAGGTCGGCAATACGTCCCTCTCTCGCACAGTCCTCAGCATGCTCTGGTGTCTATAGGATGTCTCAGCCGCCGCGCGCCTGCTGGAAGCGGCGGGCGACCTCATCCCAGTTGACCACGTTCCACCAGGCGTTCAGGTAGTCGGGACGGCGGTTCTGGTACTTGAGGTAGTAGGCGTGCTCCCACACGTCGTTGCCCATGATCGGGAACAGGCCGTCCATCAGCGGGCTATCCTGGTTGGCGGTGGAGATGACCTGGAGCTGGCCGTTCTGCCCGGCGACGAGCCAGGCCCAGCCGGAGCCGAAGCGTTTCGCGCCGGCGTCGTTGAACTGCGTCTTGAACTGGTCGAAGGAGCCGAACGCCTGGTTGATCGCGTCGGCGAGGGGGCCGCTGGGCTGGCCGCCGCCGTTGGGTGCCATGATCTTCCAGTACATGCTGTGGTTGGCGTGGCCGCCGCCGTTGTTGCGCACCGCCGTGCGGATGTTCTCCGGCACGGAGCTGAGGTTGCGGATCAGATCCTCGACGGCCATGTTCGCGAACTGGGTGCCCTGGACGGCGTTGTTGAGGTTGGTGACGTACGCCTGGTGGTGCTTGTCGTGATGCAGGTGCATCGTCTCTTCGTCAATAGTCGGTTCGAGCGCTTTGTAGTCGTACGGGAGCGGCGGAAGCTCGAATGCCATGGGATCTGTTCCTCCATACCATGCGTGACGCGCGAGCGCCGGAGCCATGTCCACGCTCGCGCTTGCCTACGAGGGGTCGCCGTCCGGGCGGCCCAATGCCGGGGCAGCATAACGCGGGCCAGAGTGGATGCGCCGCGGATCGCCAGGGATTGCCGGAGCCGCGCCACCAGCCGCGTCGCACTGCGCGCCAGCCTGCTACCACCATAGCCCGCGTGGGGTGGGCTCTGTCAAGTGGCAGATGGGGAAGCCAGGCGACGTCTGTCCCCACGTACAGGTGCGCGACCGCGGACTTCAAGCGACCAGACCATGTATATCCGCGTCTCTCCGCGAGGCCGGCACGCGATCCGCGCCTGGACGCTCACGATGCGATATACTGAGCTAGATAGGCATTTGCGCGTACGGCCGCTTGTGAGGCGCGGTCGTGACGGTTCCGTCCGGGAGGTTGCATGCGTGTCGCCGCGATTGGGGAGCGTGAGGAAGAAGTGGAGACCGCTGGCGCCGGTCCGCTGGATACGGCGCGCCGCGCGCTGAGGCGTCTGGTCGGCGAACGGAGCGCCGGGGGGCCGTTCGGCGGCAGGGGCGGCGGGTCAGCGGGCGGCCGTGCGGACGAGCAGGGCGGGCCGCTGGCGGCGTTCCAACGCTACAATCGCGCCTACTTCCGCCGCTGGCTGGTGATCGGCGCGCTGATCGGCGTCGTCGCTGGAGTCGGCGCGATCCTGTTCGCGGCGGCCATCGCGTTCTGCACGAACCTGCTGCTGGGGCGGATCGCCGGCTTCTTCCCACCGCAGCCGGCGGGCGAGGCCACGGCGCTCAATCCGCTCAACCTGGCGGCGCCGGCGCGACGCTGGCTCATCCCGCTGGTCACTACGCTCGGCGGGTTGCTCACTGGGCTGATCGTGTTCACCTTCGCGCCGGAGGCGGAGGGACACGGCACGGACTCGGCCATCCAGGCGTTCCATGAGAAGGGCGGGCGCATCCGCACACGCATCCCGCTGGTCAAGCTAGTAGCCTCGGCGATCACGATTGGATCGGGCGGCAGTGCGGGACGCGAGGGGCCAACGGCGCAGATCTCGGCGGGTTTCGGCTCGTGGCTAGGCGGTGTGCTGCGGCTGGACGACCACGACCGGCGCATCGCCGAGGCGGCGGGCATCGGCGCCGGCATCGGCGCGATCTTCAAGGCGCCGTTCGGCGGGGCGCTGCTCTCGGCCGAGATTCTCTACAAGCGCGACTTCGAGGCGGATGCGCTGTTTCCCTCATTCATCGCGTCGGTGATCGGTTTCACGATCTACGGCGCCTGGGCCGGCTGGACGCCGATCTTCGGCGCGGGGGCGCGGTTCCAGTTCACCAATCCGCTCAGCCTGGGCGGCTACCTCATCCTGGGCCTGGTCGCGGGCGGCGTCGGGCTGCTCTACCCAAAGACGCTCTACGGCCTGCGCGATCTCTTTCACCGCGTGAGACTGCCGAGCTACGTCAAGCCGGCCATCGGCGGGCTGCTGGTCGGCCTGATCGGCATCTGGGTGCCGCAGGCGCTGGGCATGGGCTACGGCTACGTGCAGTTTGGCATCAACAGCGACTATACCCACATCGCGGCCTGGCTGATGGCGGCGCTCGTGCTGATCAAGATTCTCGCCACCTCACTGACGATTGGCAGCGGCGGCAGCGGCGGCGTTTTCGGGCCAGGGATGGTGATCGGCGGCTTCCTGGGCGGCGCGCTCTGGGCGGGGCTGCACGCCCTCGCGCCAGGGCTGGTGGCGGGGGCGAACGCGGGCGCGTTCGTCGTGGTGGGGATGGGCGCGTTCTTTGGCGGCATCGCCAAGGCGCCGCTGGCAATCATCCTGATGGTCGCCGAGATGACCGGCGAATTCTCGCTGATCGCGCCGGCGATGCTGGCGACGATGGTTGCGTATCTGGTGACGGGCGAGACGAGCATCTACGAGAGCCAGGTGCCGACACGGCTGGACTCGCCGGCGCACAAGCACGATTATGCGCTGCCACTGCTGCAGAACGTGCCGGTGCGCGACGCGATGGTGCCGGCGCGCGACGGCTCGGTCGTGACGGCGAGGCCGGATGTGACGCTCGACGCGATCTCGGCGCTCATCCGCGAGCGGCGCGTCATCAGTGTGCCGATCATCGCGGATGGGCGGCTGATCGGGTTGGTGACAGCGTCAGACCTGGCGCGTGTGCCGCCAGAGGAGGCTGCCGCCACCCAGGCGCGGCAGGTGATGTCGCGCGCCGTCATCCGCGCGTATCCCGATGAATCGCTCTACACGGCCTGGCTGCGCATGTCGCGGCGTGGCCTGCGCCAGCTCGCGGTCGTGGAGCGCGGCGATACGGGTAAGCTGTTGGGGATGATCACGATGGAGGGCGTCGCGCGGGTGCTGCGGCCAGGTCTGGCGCTGGGCGGCGCGACTGCTGGATCGGCGGCTGCTGGATACAGCGCCCTCTCAGGCCACATCGGGGAGGACGGCGAGGCGGCTGAGGATGACGTGGAAGGCGTGGCGCCGAATGGGAACGGCGCGCATGCGCGGGGGGATGCGGGTGCCGGCGCGGATGCCGATCCGCTGGCGCGGCTGCGTGTACGCGACGCGATGCTGGCGACGCCGCGACTGCTGCGTGAGGGCGATCCGGTCTCACGGGCGCGGGCGCTGCTGGATGAGCGCGGCGCGGCGCTGATGGTGGTGGATGGTGCGGGCCGGCTGGTGGGTATTGTGACGCGCGCGGACCTGCGCGAGCGGCCGGATCAATCGGGCCGGCAGAATGGAGCGCATGGGTCAGGCAGCGGACGCGAGCCGACGGTGGGCGAGGTGGCGGTGCGCAACGTGGTGACGGCGCGGCCGGACGAGTCACTCCGCACAGCGGCGCAACGCATGGGCCACGCGGGGCTGCGCCAATTGCCGGTGGTGGAGCGCCCGCTGCCTGCGCCACCACTGGGGCTGCTGCGCCGCAGCGACGTGCTGCTAGCCTATGAGCGCTCCGTCGGCGGCACGGCAGGCATGGGGGCAAACGGAGCGACGGCAGCCAGCACAGCGGCGCCGCTCCCCCTCATCTCGCCAGCGGACGCGACCGAGGGAAAGGGCATGTGATCCGCGCAGGCTCTCTCCTCAGTCCGCGCCGGCGGACGTCGCGGCCGCGAGCCATTCAGGCGCGCATGCATTCGCCGGCCCGTCGCCCCGCTCACGACTCACGACACTTCACATGTCCTTGGGCCAGGGGTGAGGACTCTCTTTAGCACAGCCAGTCGCGCGTGTTCTGCTTCTTGCGGTTGCGCTTGGGCGCCGGCGCCGGCGCGTCGCTGTTGAGGTAGGCGGAGGAGACCGGCGCACGCTTCGCGGGGGCCTTGGCCGGCTCCGGTGTCCGCTCGTCCATGCCGTCCCGCTCATCCAGATCGGCGTGCGCGCTTTCCTCGTCCTCGGCGCCGTCGTTCTGCTTCGCCCAGGCGGCCAACGCACCACGCATCGCCTCGGTCAGCTCCTTGTCGGCGGGGCGCTTCGATGATCGCTTGCGTACGACGCGCACGGCGGGCGCGGGTTGCGGCTGTGGCTCGGCGGCGGGCGGCATTGGCGCGGTGGGCTGGAACGCGACATGGTCGGGGTCAGGGTCGGGCCGAGGGATGCGCGTATGCATGGCGGGCGCGGGCTTCGGGACGGGCGACGCGGCAGGTGGGATGGGGATGCCACCGCGCGGTGTGAGGCTGACGCCGAAGGCGGGCGTCACGTTCGGCGGCGGCCAGATGCCGCTGGTGCCGCGCGGCGGGGTCTGAGGGCCGGTGCTGAGCGCGGGCGCGGACGGAGCGAACGAGGCGAAGGCGGCGGGCAGATCGCCGGCGCTGTACGCGGTATGCACGGGTGCGCCGGTGCGGTAGGCCGGGGGCAGCAGCGCGGCGCCCACCTCGCCCAGCATGCCGGAGAGCGTGCCGCGCTCCACCAGCGCCGGCAGGCTGCTGGTCACCGGCTCCCAGGTCTCGCCACGTTGCAGCGCCTGCGCCAGCGCGCGCGCCTGGTTCACGATCCGCACGGCGCGGGCGCTCTTGCTCCAGGCAAAAAGCTGCGTGGCGGCGACGGCGAGACAGACGGCGGCGAGGCCGCAGAGCAGCACACCCAGCGCATCCAGCCCCAGCCAGCCGAGGACGGCGAACGGCGCGAGCGCGGCGCTGAGATCGAGGCCGAGCAGGTGCGAGCGCGCGGCGAGCGCGGCGGTGTCATGCGGGGTGAAGCCGAGCAGCGCGATCAGCGCGCCAGAGGCGGCGAGCGCGGCGGCGATGGTCCCGGCGCGCAGGCCCGCGGCCGGCTGGCGGCCGTACCACGCCCACGGCAGCCACTTCGCCATCGCCAGCCCGGCGATCACCCCGGCGATGAGCAGGCCGGGCAGCACGACCAGCGCGGCGGCCAGCGCCAACGCGAAGAGCGCGAGGAAGCCGGCCGCGCCCACGCCCAGTCCGACGCGAAGAATCGCCCGCATGCCGCCCGCTCCCTTCACCGCGACGATCCCGTTCTCCGTGCCGCGCCACTTAGCGTGTCGCGCGTCACACGCTACAGCGCTACAAATGCTTGGCGATGATCGCGCGCTGCACCTCGCTGGTGCCCTCGCCGATCTCATGCACCTTGACGTTGCGCCAGAAGCGCGAGACGGGATATTCGTCCATAAAGCCATAGCCGCCGTGGATCTGCACCGCCTGGTCCGCCGCGCGCTTCGCCGTCTCGGAGGCGAAGAGCTTCGCCATCGAGGCTTCTTTGGTGAACGGTTGGCCTTGCATGTGTAGCCATGCCGCTTTGTAATACATCAGACGGGCGAGTTCAATCTCCATAGCCATATCGGCCAGCTTGAACTGGATGGCCTGGAACGTGGCGATGGGCTTGCCGAACTGCTGGCGCTCGCCGGCGTACGTGCGCGCCTCGTCGAAGGCGGCCTGTGCCAGGCCGACGCTCAGTGCGCCGATGGCGACGCGGCCCAGGTCGAGAATGTGCATGAACTGGCGGAAACCGTCGCCGCGCCGGCCCAGCACGTTGCCTTCCGGCACGCGGCAGTCCTCGAACGAGAGCGGGCGCGTGTCGGACGCCCGCCAGCCCATCTTATGGTAGGCATTGCCGATGATGTAGCCCGGCGTGCCTTTCGGCACGATCAGGTTGGTGATCTCTTTGTGGCCGTCGGCCTGCATGCCGGTGACGGCGGTGATGGTGACGCCGCCGGTCATCTCGGTGCCGGCGTTGGTGATGAAGTTCTTCGCGCCGTTGATGTGCCACGCGCCGCCGCGCAGCTCGGCATGGGTTTGCGTGCCGCCGGAGTCGGAGCCGGCGCCCGGCTCGGTGAGGCCGAAGGCCCAGAGCTGCTCGCCACGCGCCAGCGGCACGAGATACTCGTGCTTCTGCTCCTCGGTGCCATAGAGAAAGAAGGGGGTGGCGCCGAGCGAGGTATGGGCTTCCATCGTGATGCCTACGGAGGCGTCACCACGGCCGATCTCTTCGAGGGCGATGCAATACGAGAGAAAATCGGCGCCGGCCCCGCCGAACTCTTCGGGGAAGGGCAGACCGAGCAGGCCCAGGTCGGCCATCTTGTGGATGAGGTCGTAGGGGAAGGCGGCGCCGCGATCCATCTCCTCGGCGCGCGGCTTGATCTCGGCCTCGGCGAACTCGCGGCACATGTCGCGGATCATCTGCTGCTCGGCGCTGAGCGTGAAGTCCATAACGGCTCCTTGGGCGCGGGCGCGCTGGCTCCGTTGCCGGCGCCCCCTGTGGCTATAGCTAGTGATAGCTGGCGTAACTACCGGATTATATCACCGCCGGCCGCTACCGCCGACCGAGGGGATACGGGCGGGAGGAGGGATAAAGTAGGGAGAGGCGGGTCATGCTCCCGCGTGCGTGGCGCGCGGCAGGTAGTAGCGGGAGAGCCAGCGGCTGAGGCCGTCGAGGCCGGGGTAGAGGACGCGCTCGGTGATGTTGGCGTTGTCGAGCTTGTCGCGAATCTCCCACTCGAGCGCGGCGGGGATGCGGATGCGGCGCACGGCGTCTGGGTGAGCGTCAAGCCAGGCATCCATGCGCGCACGGGGATCGGAGAGCAGGGAGAAGAGGGCGTACTGGTTGACGATGCGCTCGTCTATGGAGGGTGGCTCGAGGAAGGCGACGAAGGGATGAGGTGCGAGAGCATCGAAATCTGTGAGGGTAGGGGCGGCGGTGGCGAGCATCTCGACAGAGAAGGCGTCAGCGTCGTTCTCGTCCAGAAGCGACTTGAGTGGGCCGGGCAGATAGCGCTGGATGTGGTGGAGGTCTACGCACCAGACGGCGGCGTCGCAGTGGTACAGGCCGAGGCGCTCGGTGGCGAAGTGGAGGGCGACGAAAGGAGAGTAGGTCCAGTCGAGCAGACGGGTGGGCAGGCTGTGATGCTGGGCGAGGGCGAGCCAGTGCCATTCCGAGGTCATGCCGTGCAGGAGGGCGCCGACCTGAGCGTAGGTGCGGAAAGCGCGCAAGATGTGCGTTTCGAGGGAGGCGTAATCGCCGCCGAGGCGCATGAGGCTGGTGGTGAGATCGAAGGAGGCGTCGCCGACGCCGCGAAAGGCGCAGGGCGAGCGGTGGCGGGCGAGGTGCGGGTTCCAGGAACCTTCATAGAGGCAGTCGTTGAGCTCAGCCCAACTCGCGACGCGGATGTCGTCCATGCGATGATCCTCGCGGTGGGTGATGTCTGCCAGCGTGGCATGGGCAAGGCGCGTGCCGCGGAATATCAGTGAGGCTGCCGCAACGGAGGCCACCGGGAAGAATAGACAAGCGGAGGGCCGCGACAAGGGGAGGCGCGGCAACGATTTGCGGCCTGGTGGGTCTATCTGATAGACTGCGGCGGCGAGCCGCCGGAGATGCGGCGAGGCCCGGATCGGGATGCTTCCCCCGTGGGAGGCGCGACCGGGCGATGGAGAGAAGGCGCCTGATTATGGGCAAGATGCTGGCGTTCGTGTTCGGGCTGGGTGATCTGGGGCTGCTGGCGCTGGTCGTGCGGCCGGGATCGCGCGGGGCGGTGGCTGAGGCGGGGCTGGTGGCGGCGTTCGCCGTCGTGGCCGCGCTGGCCTGGGTCGTCGCGTTCGTGACGGCCATGTATCGCGCGGTGGTGCGGGGGCGCGAGTGGGGCTGGGTGCTGGCGCTGGCGGCGCTGCTGTGGCTGCCAGCACTGCCGGCGCTCGCGTTCGGCATGAGCGGTGTCTTCGGCGTGGCGCGGCGCGGGCGCGGGCCTGGGCATGGGCAAAAAGAGCGGCGGGATGGGACGAGGCGGCATGATCCGCGCGAGACACGTCCGCTGGACGAGGCACGGACGCTGCCGCCGGCCGAGCCGGTGCTAACGGGCGCGGGCGCGCGCACGGCGATGCGCGAGGGGGCGCCCGCGTGATGGCGGATAGCGCACGGGAATGGGCTGAGATCGCGCGAATGCCCCATCCGGTGCGCGCGGCGGGGTCTGGTGGGTTCGGCACAGGGGAACGATTGCCGCGCCCATTGACGCTGGCGGACCCGCTCTACGGCACAGTCCGTGTGGCGGCGTGGGCGGCGGCGCTGCTGGCGACGCCGCCGTTTCGTCGGCTGGCCGGCGTCTCGCTCTCGGATGTGCCGGGCGAGCTGCTCTTTGGCCGACCGTTTCCCTCGCGGCTAGATCACGCTATCGGCGTGTATCACCTGGCGCGCCTGGCGCGGCCGCGCGACCGGGCGCTGCAAGCCGCGGCGCTGGCGCATGACCTGGGGCACGGGCCGTTCTCGCACCTGACGGAGCCGCTGATGCGCGAGCGACTGGGCGCGGATCACGAGGCACGCTCGGCCCGGCTGCTGGATGACGTGCGCGCGGGGCTGGCGCCGGGGGCGGAGCGGCTGCTCAGCTGGCTGGACTGGGATGAGGTGGGGCGGCTGGTGATGGGCGGCGGCGGCGACGGGCGCGGCGCGCTGCTGAACGGGCGGCTGGATTACGATAACTGCGACAATGTGGCGCGCTTCCTGCGCGCCTCCAGCCTCGGCACGCCGGGCTACGATCCGCCAACGCTGGCGCGTGCGCTCCGCCCACTGCCGCGCGGCGCGAGTGTGAGCGGGATGTATGGGAACGGGCTGCCCGCGCAGGCGGCGCGGCCGGCGCTGGTCTTGGGCGCCGGGGATGCGTCCGCGTGCGCCGAAGATGCGCGGCGCGGCGGGCGAGTCTACATCGTGGAGCAGGCGGGGGGAGATGCGCGCGGCTGGCTGGCGGACCGGGCGACGGTCTATCGCTTCCTGCATGAGGGACATCGCAATCTCGCGGCGCATGCGATGCTGCGCAAGGCGGTGGACCTGGCGGCGGCCACGAATGTGTTGCCGCCGGGCTTCTTCGATCTGACGGATCGCGCCGCGCTGCGCGCGCTCGAACTGGCGCTGGACCCTGGGCCGGTGGAGCTGGTGCGGCGCGTGCGCGCCGGAGATGGCTGGCTGCACCGTTGCGCATGGGAAGCGGAGATCGCGCCGGGCGCGCGGGCGATCCCGGAGACGGTCGCGCGCTGGCGCGAGCGGCTGGCGCTGGAGGCGGCTCTGGCGGCGGAGGTGGGGCTGGCGCCGCGGGACGTGATCGTAGAGGTGTTGGTGTCGGGCGCGGCGCGTGCGCTGCCGCCCTTCGCGCCGGAGCGGCGGCCGGAGGCGCTGGTCTGGCCGCCCGCGCCGGCGCGTTCTCCCCAGGTGCTCCACCTCTTCTTACCGGCGGACGCGGGCCGCGATTACGCGCGCCGGCTGCGCCAGGCGGCGGAGCGGATGCTAGCGCCACTGGGGGCGGTCGCCCCGTGCGGCGCTGACAGGGATGATGAAAGATGAGAGATGAGAGGAGTGATGAAGATGGGGCATGACATGGCGGACGAATGGTTCGAGACGCGGGCAATCGCGCCGGGGGTGTGGGTGCTGCGCGATCCCATTGGGCGCGTCGCGCCGGAGTACGACGTAGCGGTGGTGAACCTGTATCTGGTGGAAGGGACGGAGCGCGCGGCGCTGATCGATTCGGGGATGGGCATCGGCGATGTGGCGGCGGCGTGCCGCCGGCTCACCGACAAGCCGCTGATCAACCTCTGCACGCACAGCCATTGGGATCACGTCGGCGGCACGTATCAGTTCGCGGATCGGCGCATCCATGCGGCGGAGGCGGAGCGACTGCGCGAGACGTACGATGTGGAGCAGGTGGGGCCGATCCGCGCGGCGCCAGCGACGGGGTTGCTGGCCGAAGGCGATGTGATCGATCTGGGCGGGCGGTCGCTGGCCGTCTGGCACACGCCGGGGCATTCGCCGGGGCACGTGAGCCTGCTCGACGCGGCCACGGAATCGCTCTTCTGCGCGGACACCTGCTACGCGGGCACGCTCTGGTTCCAGACGTCGGATGCGGACCTGGATCAATGGCGGCGCTCGCTGGAGCGGATCGCGGCGGACGCGCGCGTGCGCACGCTCTACGGCGGCCACGAGCAGCCGGAGCACGAGCCGGCGCTGGCGCGGCGGGTGCTGGCGGCGCTGGATGAGGCGCTGGCGGGCCGCTCGCGCTGGGTGGAGTTCCCGGCGGACCCCGGCACGCGCAAGCACCTGTTCGGCGAATTCAGCATCCTGCTACGGGCAGACGAGACTTGAGCCACAGAGGACACGGAGGAACACGGAGGAGAGAGGGAGGAGAGGGAGGAGAGGGAGGAGAGAGAGGGAGAACGGAAACAATAGCATTTACCGCACGGGGCCAGAAGGCCCCGCCCTTTAGGGCTGGGGATGAATGGCCCTCTGGCCTTGCGAACACGTATGCTTTGTGCTCTACTGTACACATGTGTAAGACATTCACGTACCGCCTGTACCCGAACAAGCAGCAGCAGCGCCTCCTGGAGCGGCAGTTGGAGGAGTGCCGCTGGCTGTACAATCACCTGCTGGCCGAGCGCCGCGATGCCTGGGAGCAGCGGGGCGAGTCGGTGCGGCTCTATGACCAGCACGCGACGCTGCCCGCCCTCAAAGCGGAGCGGCCCTCGCTGGCAGGGGTGCAGTCGCAGGTGTTGCAGAATGTCGCGGTCCGCATTGACCTGGCCTTCCAGGCATTCTTCCGGCGAGTGAAGGCGGGGGAGAAGGAACCGGGCTATCCACGCTTCCGGGGTGAGGGGCGCTACGACAGCTTCACCTTCCCACAGGTGCCGGTGGGTTGCCATCTGGACGCTGAGGCCAGGCGCCTGCGCATCATGAACGTCGGGCTGGTCAAGATCATCGTGCATCGCCCGCTGGAAGGCACACCCAAGACCGCCACCATCCGCCGCGGCAGCACGGGCAAGTGGTCTGTCTCGTTTTCGTGCGAGTGCGCTGAGCCATTCCCGCTGCCGGAGACCGGGCGGCAGGTAGGCATTGACGTCGGTTTGACGACGTTCGCCACGCTCTCGACTGGCGATGAGGTGGCGAACCCGCGCTTCTTCCGCCAGGAGGAGAAGGCGCTTGCCAAGGCACAGCGCCGCCTCTCTAAAGCAGAGAAGGGTACGCCCGAACGCGCCAAGCGCCGTCACGTGGTCGCGCGTGTCTACGAGCGGACGCGCTGGCGGCGCGGTGACTTTGTGCACCAGCATAGCCGGCGCATCGTCAACAGCTTTGACCTGATCGCCGTTGAAGACCTCGCGGTCAATCGGATGGTGCATAACCATTGCCTCGCCAAGAGCATCCATGACGCGGCGTGGAGCCAGTTCGCGGATCTTCTCTCGTACAAGGCAGCATGGGCCGGTCGGAGCTATGTCGCCGTGAACCCTGCCTACACGTCGCAGGATTGCTCGCAGTGTGGCCATCGGCAAACGCTCTCCCTTTCCGACCGGACCTATACCTGCCCCTGTTGTGGCGTGGTGCTGGACCGCGATTTCAACGCGAGCCTGAATATTTTGAGACTGGGGCAACAGTCTCTGGCTTCGGCCTAGAAGCCCCGGCTTTAGCCGTGGGGAGTTGTCACGGTTGAACACATGCGCCGTACCGTGCGGGCATTCATGCCCCTCGCCGCGTTCGCCGGCGGTTCACGGCGGCGCTTTCCCTTTCGCCGCATCGCGCAGGCGCACGCCGCGCGGGTTGCGCATGGCGTAGAGGCCAGCGAGCAGGATGAGCAGGCGGCGGCGGTGAACAGCGCATCCACCGGGCCGAAGCTGACGCCGCGGTGCCCAGATCGGCATGCGTGAGGGAGCCGTGGCTCCCGGCTCCGCCATCGCCGCCAGGTGGCGCGACGCCGGTGGATGGATGCGCATCGTGCATCGCGGTTCTCCCTTCCACTCCCCTGTTGCATAGAACACGCGAAACCCTGCGCGGATTCTCGCGCGGCTCTCCCCCGGCCATCCGTGACGCGGCCATACGCCACGTGGTATATCTTGTGGCAGATTGATAGTCTCGACAGATGGAGATGGCATTCAGAGAGGATGGCACCTTCCCTGGCTCTGGCGTGATGGTTGGCTCAAGGTAGGTGAGCGGTCGTGGGGGATGCACTGAGAGACGGCGCTAGCGGTGTGTGCTGTGACATAATGCGCAGCCACGCTGTGACAAACGTAACTTGATCTGGGATCGAAATCGAGTACAATACTTCAGGAGCGGGGCGTGCGTCGCGCGTGGTGGGGAGCGTGCTGGAAGGGACCGTCTACGCCCCTGAAGGAGCTGTGCCACACTCGCTGAGGGTGTGGCGCGGCACCCACACGCGAGCGGAGGTCAGCCAACGCATGCACCGCTCCAAGCCGCCAGACGACCCGATCCACGATGACAGTGAGCTCCCCCGTCCGGTGGGGGTCATCCTGGTCGTCGAGGATGATGAGAGCAATCGCCGCCTGCTGGAGCAGATTCTCGGCTTCGCCGGCTATCAGCACCTCTCAGCCACCAATGGGCAGGAGGCGCTGGAGGTGCTGGACCGCGCGCATGTGGATGTCGTCCTGCTCGACCTCGACGTGCCAGTGCTAAATGGCTACGAGACGGCGGGGATCATCCGCGCGCGTCCGACGACGGCGGCCATGCCTATCGTCGCGGTGACGGGGTTCGCGATGCCAGGCGACCGCGAGCTCGCCCTCTCCGCAGGCTGCACGGAGTACCTGTCGAAGCCGTTTGGGCCGGGCCAGTTGCTCGAAATGGTGAAGCGGATGCTGGCGCTGGCCGGCATCCAGTAGGCAGGCAGGCAGGCAGACAGATAGACAAGCGACAAACAGACAAGCATACTGGTGAACAGACACCGCGCCGGCTCGCCGGTCGTGATGGCGTTCGATAGCTCCGATAACATTCGATGTTGTGGACGTGGCGTTGTAGCGGGTTTCGCCGGTTGCCCTGGCTGGGGCCGTCGGGCGTCCGCGGCGGCGCGGCATCAAAAAGAGATGAGGGGCGGCTGAGAAGATGGACGTACGGGTCAGCACGCGCGACGTGCGGCAATTCGACGGCGACGCGGTCGCTGTGGGCGTGTTCTCGGACGACACGGAGCCGCAAGGTCCGGCGGCGGCGCTCGACGAGGCGATGGCCGGCGTGATCGCGGGCCTGATCGCGGCCGGCGAGATCACGGGAGCGGCCGACGAGGTGACGCTGCTGCACACGCTGGGCAAGATCGAGCCGGAGCGGGTGGTGGTGGTCGGCCTCGGCGCGCGTGCCAGGTTCACACCGGATCGCGTGCGCCGGGTGGCGGCCATCGCCTGCCGGACATTGCGCAAGGCGGGCGCGCGGCGTGTGGGGCTGGCGCTGGCCGGGGCGGAGTTCGGCGTGAATCTGGCGCAGGTGGCGCGCGCGGCCACCGAGGGCGCGCTGATGGGGCTGTACGAGTTCACCAAATATAAATCCAGCAAGAACGGCAACGGCGCGGATGGCGAGCGGGACGGCGGCGCGCGGCGGCGGCAGATCGAGTCCATCACCATCCTGGGGCGCGGGCGCGAACCGGCGTTGCGCGAGGCGGTGGAGCGCGGGCAGATCATGGCCGAGGCGACGAACTTCGCGCGGGATTTAGGCAACGAGCCGCCGAACGTGCTGACGCCAACCGAGCTGGCCGAGCGCGCGCGACGCATGGCGCAAGAGGTGGGCCTGGAGTGCGAAATCTTCGGGCCGGACCGCATGCGCGCGCTGGGCATGGGCGCGCTGCTGGGTGTCGCGCAGGGCAGCGCGCAGGAGCCGCGCTTCATCATCCTGCGGCACCGTGGCGGCCCCGCGAACGAGCCTGGCCCGGCGTTCGTGGGCAAGGGCATCACCTTCGACACTGGCGGCATCTCGATCAAGCCAGCCGAGGGTATGCAGGCAATGAAGATGGATATGTGCGGCGCGGCGGCGGTGATCGGCGCGATGCGGGCGATCGCCCGGCTCAAGCCCGCGATCAACGTGACGGGGATCGTGCCGACGACGGAGAACATGCCGGATGGCAACGCCTACCGGCCGGGCGACATCCTGCGTGCGCTCAACGGCAAGACCATCGAGATCGTCAACACCGACGCCGAGGGACGGCTGATCCTGGCGGACGCGCTCAGCTACGCCGTCCAGCAGGGCATGGCGCCGCTGGTGGACGCGGCGACGCTGACGGGGGCGATTGTGGTAGCGCTAGGCAAGGTGCGCGCCGGCCTCTTCAGCAACGACGACCTGTTGCAGCGCACGGTGCTGTCGGCCTCCGAGATCGCCGGCGAGAAGTTCTGGCCGATGCCGATGGACGCGGAGTACGACGCGCTGATCAAGAGCGACGTGGCGGACATGAAGCAGACGGGCGGGCGCGCGGGCGGCGCCATCGCGGCGGCGAAGGTGTTGAGCAACTTCGCTGGCGAGACGGCCTGGGCGCATCTGGACATCGCCGGCGTGAACGACCGCGACAAGAAAGACGCCGAGGGCGACTCCGGCGCGACCGGCTTCGGCGTGCGCACTTTCGCCGAGATCGCCACGCTGCTGGCCGAGCGGAATGGCGCGCGGTAGGGGATACGATTTTTACCACAGAGGACACGGAGGAACACGGAGGAGAGAGGGAGGAGAGGACGAGAACCAACACGGAGGAACACGGAGGGAACGGAGGTTCGCAGAGGAAGAAGGGGATGGTATGATTGGGGCGCGGGGGCGATTACCTCCCGCGCCCGCGCATTCGTGGAGCGGAGGCGGTGACATGAAGCGAACATTCCGTGCGAGCGTCTGGCGTGAGGGCGATTGGTACGTGGCGCAGTGCCTCGACGTAGATGTTGCCAGCCAGGGCGAGACGGAAGCGGCGGCGCTGGCGAATCTGCGCGAGGCGCTGGAACTGCACTTCGAGCCGCCGGTCGCGACGATCACGCCACAGGTGCGCACCATCGAGGTGGATACAGGTGCCGCTTAGGCCGCTCCGCTCCCATATCGGGAAGTTAAACGCAAGCTGGAGGCTGCGGGCTTTGCGGTAGTCAGTCAGAGGGGCAGCCACGTCAAATTCATCAAGATCACCGATCAAGGCACCCTGACAGCCACTGTGCCACAGCACCGTGAGGTCCCAGTTGGCACACTGCGCAGTATCATCCGACAGGCTGGTCTGTCCCTCGACGAGTTCGATGCGTTGTAAAATCTCTAGGAACAGGAAGGGGCACGCGATGCGGGTGCGGCTGCGCTACTTCGCCGCCGTGCGCGAGGCGGCGGGCGGACGCGAGGGCGAGGAGATCGATCTGCCGGCGGGAACCGATGTCGCGGCGGTGCGCGCGCTGCTGGCCGAGCGCCATCCCGCGCTGGCGCGCGTGCTGCCGCGCTGCGCGGCGGCGGTGAACCGCGCCTACGTGGCGGCGGAGACGGCGCTGCGCGACGGCGACGAGCTGGTGTTCATTCCGCCGGTCGGGGGAGGATAGAATCGCTATGGCGGCCATCGTCAAAATCACAAGCGCGCCGCTGGACGAGGCGGCGGTGAACGCGATTGTGCGCGACATCTCGCACTCCGGCGCGGGCGGCATCGTCACCTTCCAGGGCGTCGTGCGCGACAGCTCGAAGGGCAAGGCCGTGCGCCGCCTGGAGTACGACGCCTACCCCGAAATGGCGGAGCGGGAGCTGGCGAAGATCGCCGCCGAGGTGCGGCGCCGCTGGCAGACCGACGCCGTCGCCATCGTGCATCGCGTCGGCACCCTCGCCATCGGCGACTGCGCCGTGGTGGTCGCGGTCGCCTGCCCGCATCGCGGCGAGGCCTTCGACGCCTGCCGCTACGCGATTGACACCCTCAAACAGACCGTGCCGATCTGGAAGAAAGAGGTCGCGGAAGACGGCGAGGAGTGGGTAAGCGAGACGCCGTAGGCACTTTCACGCCATGAGATGCCATTGACCATGCGCCGCGCGGCGCATGGCTTATTCCATGGATCGCGGCGCATCGCCGTAGACCGGGCAGCCATAGAGCGGGTCATACGGCGCAAGGGTATCCCAGGCGCGTTCGCTCCGCAGATCCGTTGTAATCGGGTTCTCCGCGGTCCAAAAGTCGCCCGCCAGGGTGCGCGTGATCCAATAATTCGCATCCGCGACACGGCCGAGCCGCCACTTGAGATACTGGCGAAAATCACAGCCCGCCGCATAGAACCCGTAGATGATGCGAAAGTAGGTATCGAACCCGGTCTTGAGAAAGCGGTCGTACGCGCGCAAAGCCGCCGCTTCTCGCTCCATCTGTGCCTGGACCCGCGCGACACTCCGCGATGCGGTCGCCTCCTGATCGTCGAGCAAATCGTGGATGGTCTGCCCGGCACGCTCGCCCGTCGCCAGCCCCAGGAAGACGCCGGCCGAAAACACGGGATCGGCGAAGCACGCCGCATCGCCGACGAGCAAGAAGCCCGGTCCCCACGCTTGTTGGCAGCCGTAACAGAAATCGGTCTCCATCCGCACGGGCGGCGGCGGCGCGGCCGGGAGCCGTTGGGCGATCCGCGGGATCCGTCCAACGTGTTCGGCGAACACCTGGTCCGCTCCAGTCATGGGATTCTGAGCCGGGAGCGCATCGCGCGCGGTCACCACGCCGACGCTGAGGACGGTCTCGTGGATCGGAATCGCCCACACCCAGCCGTCCGCGTGGTAGCCGACCTGGATATCCCCCTGGACGCCAGGGTTGGCGCGCTCGTCGCAGCCGGTATAGTGGCGAAAGAGCGCGACCATGCGCAGGCGCGGATTGGCCTGCCGCAACTGGAACCGCTGGGCGATGACGCCCGCGCGACCACTCGCGTCCACGATCCAGCGGGCGGTCACACGTTGCGGCGCCTGATCAGCATGGGCGACATACACGACACCCCGCACCCGCCCATCGGCAGCCAGGATGAGGTCAGTGACGCGCGCTTGCTGGATCACCTGGGCGCCCGCTCGCGCGGCCTGTTCCAACAGCAGCGCGTCGAACTGGGCGCGCTCGACCTGGAACGCATAGTCCGCGCGCTCGGCATCGCGACTCACGAAATCCACCCGCCGGAAGTGGGAGGGGTCGGTCGAGCAGAATTCCGCGCCGCGCTTGACGACCGCGTCACTGGCCGCCACGGCATCCAGCACGCCCAGCCGCCGCAGCACTGTCGTCCCATAGGGCAACAGCGACTCGCCAAGGTGGAAGCGGGGGAACGCGGCTTTTTCCAGCACCAGCACGCGCCGCCCCTGGCGAGCGAGCGTCAGGGCACAGGCGCTTCCAGCCGGACCGCCGCCAATGATGATGACATCCAGGTCCGCATCCACGTCAGACGCGCCAGGCGCGGCGCCGGCAGCGCTCGCTTCCGTCAGGTCCATCGCCGCCGCCGCTCCAGCTTGTGAGGGACGATCCTGAGCGGATGGGGTAGTATGGGTCGCCAGTAGCGGACGCTCGCTTGGGGGAACGTGGTCGCGCATCGTGATCTCCTCCCTGTGCGTATCTCGAAAACGGGCATGCGTGACGTGATCGCTCTTCCATAGCGGCCGATCTCTCGTGAGCTCGTGACTCGTGATCGGCGTATGCGGCGAGCCGCCTCGGCAGTTGCATCGCCGTCTCCCTCTCCCTCGCCGCCAGTATAGCAGAGATGGCCCTTGTTGTCTCCTGATGACGACTGATGTTGCGCATGTTTATAGTACGGCTCGGCTAGGGCAGACTTGCGCTTAGAGGCACCTTCATCAGCCATGCCCCCCTGCCGTCTCCCTCCTTGCGTGATCAGAATTAGTGTTCGATAATATCCTTGCGGCGTCGGTGGCGCGCTCGCATCCCACCGGCCTGAGAGGTGGTCATCATGATTCCTGGCGTCTCTGGTTTCAGTCCCTGCACGGGCATCCTCTCCGCCCTCGTCACGGCCATCCCAGTAGGCAAAAACGGCAAGGGGATGTTGCCGTTTCTTGCCGCTTTTGCCACCTATACCACCACATATCACGTTGCCGATCCCAGCAAACCCGCTTCAATTCAGCCCTCACGCGCATCCTCGCCGTATAAAAATCTGAAAAGCGGCAAAAACGGCAATGGTGACCATCCCAGTCAACTTCTCTCCGCGTCCCTCCCCCACCATCCGCTCTCATCCTCCATGCCTTCGGCGTCCTCCACGGCCCCATCCTCCCTCCTCCGTGAACCTCCCTCGCCTCCGTTCCTCCGTGTTGGTTCTCGTCCTCCGCGACCTCCGCGACCTCCGCGACCTCCGTGTCATCTGTGGTTCATTCTCCGTTTCCCCAGTCATAGCCGCGTTGACCCCCTGCCGCCCGTCTATGTACACTGTCATCTGGAGCCGCCTGCCACGAATGAAGACGAGGATCGCATGACCGACGAGCCAGCCCAGCGTCCCACCCACCGCCGTACGCCCGCCGCTGTCGCACCCGCGACCACTGCCGGCGTGCCTGCCGTGCCTGCCGCTGTCGCCAGCCAGGACGCCTCCGCCGCTCAACCGCTCGCCGCGCCCGTTTCCATCAGCGCGCCCCATTCCCGTAACTCCCGCGCCCGCGTCGGCCGCCATGCCACCAACGCGCCCGCTGCCACTTCCCCCGCCGAACCATCCGCCGCCACCGCCTCCGCCCGCCATGCGCCCAGCCGCCTCCGCCCGCGCGAGAGCAACATCGCCGGCCTTGGCGAACGCGCCCGCATCCAATATGAGCCGCGCCTGCCCGCCGCCCTTCCCGATCCCCTTGCCGTCCTGCTTCCCGGCCTGCGCCAGGCCTTGCTCAACCGCCCGTTCGACGAAGCCGCGCCGCTCGTCGCCGAAGGACTCGCCGCCGCCCTCGCCCCCGCCGCCGTCCAGATCTGGATCGCCGATCCCGTCCCCGGCGGTGACGATGAAACCGCACGCCCCGGCGGCCAAGAGCTGCTTCCCACCCTGCGCCCGCGCGCCACCGCTCGCGCCCTCACTCGCGCCGTCCCCGTCCCGTACCCTCCCTCACCCGCCGCACTCGCAGCCGATTCAGCCGCCATTTCCATCCCAGCGCTCGCCTCCTCCGCCCATCAGGCGTACGCCAGCCCGGCCTCACCATCCATCCCCGCTCGCCCCGGTCCGTTGCTGGCCGACGTCGTCGCCGCGCGCAAGCCCCTCGTCCTCTTTGATGCCGCCGGCCATCCCCTCGCCGCCGGTTGGCCGGAGCTTCTCGCCATCCCTTCCAACGTGACCAGCGATCCGAGTACTCCCTCCGATCTGGCTGATCTGGCCGATTCGCCTCCCCCCAGCGATCCCGCCGCCACCTCTGCTCTTGGCACTCTCGCCGCCTTCCCCCTGCGCGCCCGCGGCCAATTCCTCGGCGTCCTTGCCGCCGCCACATCCGCCCGCCTCGGCCCGCGCCACCTCTCCGTCCTCGAAGAGCTGTGCGATCTCGCCGCCCTCGCCGCCGACCGCGACCGCCAGCTCCGCTACTCCCGCAGCCACGAAGCCCTCGCCCAGACCGTCGTGCGCCACACTCCCGTCGCCGTCGCCGTCCTCTCCGGCCCTGACCAGCTCATCGCCCTCGCCAATCCCGCCTTCAGCGTCCTGCTCGGCCTCGCCAGCGATGCCCACCTCACCGGCCGTCCCCTGTCTGAGATCGTACACGACCGCGCCGCCCGCCTCGCCGCCGCCCTCCGGCTGGACGCCGTCTACACCAGCGGCGAGCCGCAGGCCATGATCGAGCTGCCTATCCACCAGCAGGATCGCGGCCTCACCTACTGGAACGTCACCACCTCACCTCTGCTTGGCTCCCACGGCGTCAGCGGCGTCCTCGTCGCCGCCGTGGATGTCACCCGCCAGGTCATCGCCCGCCAGCGCGCCCAGGAAGTCGCCGATCTCGCTCAGGAGCGCATCGGCCAGATGATGACCCTCCACGCCACCTCCCTCGCCGTCGCCAGCCAGCTCGGCGCCGACCCCCGCGAGCTGCTCGCCGACATCCTGCGTCGCTCCATCGCCCTGCTCAGTGCCCGCGCCGGCACCGTCTACGCCCGCGACCCGCGCCACGACGACCTCGAAGTGATCGTCTGTGAGGGCCTGCGCGGCGACTACACCGGCGCCCGCATCCGCGTCGGCGAGGGCCTGCCCGGCCGCGTCGCCGCCACCGCCCAAGGGCTGATCGTGGACGACTACCGCGCCTACCCCTTCCGCGCCGCCATCTACGACGACGAAGCCTTCAGCGCCGTCATCGCCGTCCCCCTCATCCATCACGGCCAGGTCGTCGGCGTCCTCGATGTGCTGGACGACGCCGAGCGCCGCGTCTTCAGCGATGACGATCTCTGGCTGCTCGATCTCTTCGCCGCCCAGGCCGCCCAGGCCATCGAGAACGCCCGCACCTACGTCGAGCTGGAGCGCGCCTACCAAAAGCAGCGCGAGCTTGACCGCCTCAAAGACGACTTCATCGCCACGGCTTCCCACGAGCTACGCACACCCCTCACCGGCGTCCAGGGCTTCCTCGATCTCCTGCTCGACTTCCCCGGCTCCCGTGATAGCGAGCTTGCGCTCGACTTCCTGCGCAAATCATTCGACTCCGCCCAGGAGCTTGCCGAGATCGCCGAACGTCTCCTCCAGACCTCGCGCCTCAATTCCGGCCGCATCGAGCTGCACGCCGGCCCCGTCCGCCTCGCCGGCGTCGTGGACGACGTGCTGCGCTCCTACCGCGAGCTGGGGCAGGCCCAGGGCGGGACCCACGAGCTGCTTGCCGACATCCCGCCCGATGTCTACCTGCACGCCGACCTCGGCCGCCTCAAAGAGGTTCTCGATAACCTCGTCGGCAACGCCGTCAAATACAGCCCCCATGGCGGCCACGTCCTCGTCCGCTGCCAGCCCGTCGCTCTTCCGGCCGATGAAACCGCTCCCGGCCTCTTCACGCTGCCCGGCGGCCCACTCGCGCCACGCACCACAGAAACCGGCGCCATCGAGGAGCGCCCCACCCTCGAGCTGCCGCACCTGCTCGCCGGCGCCCTCGACCCCGAGAACGATCCCGCCGCACCATTGCCCGCCGTCACCGCCGCCGCCAGCCAGCGCCGCTACTACGCCGTCACCGTCAGCGACGAGGGCCTGGGCATTCCTGATGCCGAGCGCGACCGCCTCTTCGGCCGCTTTTCCCGCACCGACTCCGCCCGTATCAGCCAGATCCGCGGCACCGGCCTCGGCCTCTACATCTGCCGCCAGCTCATCCGTGTTATGGACGGTGACATCTGGCTCCACGCCAGCGCCCCCGACCGCGGCAGCGTCTTCGCCTTCGCCCTCCCCGCCGCCTCCGGCCCCCTCGCCGACTCCGGCGAGCTGCCAGCCCTCACCTCACATCCCCTCACGGCCCCATGATGCCACCCCATCCCCCCAACCCACCTGATCTTCCTGACTCTTCCATCTCTCCCACCCTCCATGTCGCCTCCGCTCCCTCCGTTTCCTCCGTGGTAGTTCTTCGTCTCCTCGCTCCCCTCCGTCGTCGTATGGCTGCGCGCTATCCCCTGCGCGACCTCACGCTTCCCTTGCCCGGTGCCGCCCATCCCTACGTCATCGCCCTCCCCGCCGACCCCGATGCCCCACTCGACCGCTACGCCGCCGCACCCCCCAAGTCGTCCACTCCCAGCCCGCCCCTGATCACCCCATCTGGTGCGGACGCAGCGGCGGCAGCCCGCCAGGCCGTCGCCGCCGGCCGCCACATGCCCTACTGGGGCCTGCTCTGGCCCAGTGGCCTCGCCCTCGCCGAAGCTCTGTTGGCTGATCCCGTCGCCGCCCGCGCTCACCGCGCTCTGGAGCTTGGCTGTGGCCTGGGCGTCACCGCCGCCGCCGCCCTCGCCTGCGGCGCTCATCTCATCGCCGCCGACACCTTCGCCGAAGCTCTGCTCTTCACCCGCCACAACGCCCTGCGCAACGCCTGCGCCGTCCCGCTCACCCGTCTGCTGGACTGGCGCACCGAGGCCGGCCGCGATGCCTGCCGCGCCGCCGCCCCCTTCGGCCTGCTCCTCGCCGCCGATGTCCTCTACGAACAGGACGACCTCGCCCCACTGCTCGCCCTCGCCCCCGCTCTGCTCGCCCCCGGCGGCCGCTTCTGGCTGGCCGAGCCGGGCCGCCGCGTGTCGCGTGCCTTCGTCGCCGCTGCCCAGGCCGCCGGCTGGCGCGACGATCCCAGCGTCTACGAGCGCGCCTGGCCGCCCGACGGCGACAGCGTGCGCGTCGTCGTTCACCGCTTCGCCCTCCCGGCCGTCTGAGCATCCCGCTGGCGCCCGCCTGTACCCGCGGCATCGTTTGTGCTTGATCTTGTGTGCGCCGGTCAGTCCAGTGGCCGGAACGCAGGGCGTGCGGCGAGAGGGAGACGATGCCATGCCAATGCCTGTGCAGCTCAGCATCGCCGGCACACTCGACCGGCTCGACATCACCGCCGACCGCGTCAGCCTGAGCCCGCTGTTCGGACCATATCGCGCCCGGCATTGGTCGCTGGCCCGCTCCCACATCGCCGGCGCCGCCTGTGTCCGCACTCCCACCGGCCATGACCTCTATATCCGCACCACCGACGGTGAGGCGTTGCGGGCTTTCCCCGTCACCTGGAGTGAGGCCGGCCCGGTGCTCGCACTGCTCGGCGCCGTGCCAGTTCCCGCCTCTGTCATCCCCGGCGCGGGGCGCACCGCTATGCCGCGCCTGCTCAACCTGCCCATCGTCCGCTCTCTGCCCTCACCGCCAGGCAAGCCGTCCAGCATGTCACGCCGCCTGGCCGCGTTCGCTCCCGCCAGCCGTCCTGTCCCTGCTGGCTCCATCCGCCGCGCGGCGCCAGCCGCGCACTACCCACTACAATCCATCGCGCCACCTGCACCAGTCACGCTCGTGCGCCGCTCACCCAACACCGCGCCACGCCGTATTGCGCAGGCTGGACTCGCGCCCATTTACCATGCCTCCGTCACCATCATCTCTGGCCGGAACCGGAGGCATGGCAGGCAGCGCGGGAGATCGGCCGCCGCTTACTTCCGGCTGGCACCTCATGCGCGGGCGATGGCGTCGCTGCTGGTGCTGGCCGTCGCGCTCAGCGCCGTGCTCGTCGGCCGTGTCGCGCCAACCGATGCGGCTGGTGCCGACGGGCTTCTGGCCGCGCCGCGACCGACCGCGACCATTGCCTCACGCACGCTGCCCACCGCGACGGCCACTCCGCGCCCTACCATCGCGGCCACGGCCACGCCACAGCCTACACCGGCGGCTACTCCTACCCCACGGCCCGTTGTCCTCCCACCTCCGCCGCGACCCGTCGTTCATCACCCACCGGCTCCGCGCCCGACCCCGCGCTCCGATCCCCGGCCTCATCCCCAGCCCACGGCCACCCCGCGCCCCCAGCCGATAGTGACGCCGAAGCCCATCCCGACCGCTACCCCCAGACCCGCTCCAACGGCGACGCCGAAGCCCAGGCCGTCACCCACAACCATGCCGCCCAATCCAATGCCGACGCCCAAACCGCACCCCACCGCGACGCCCAAACCGCACCCCACCGCGACGCCCAAACCGCACCCCACCGCGACGCCCAAACCGCACCCCACCGCGACGCCCCGGCCTATCCCAACGGCAACACCGCGTCCACAGCCGACCGCGACGCCGGCCCCACCCGCTCCGACATCCACCCCGGCGCCAGCGCCCACGCCGACCGCACAGCCTGAGCCGACCCCTACACCCGACCATCAGCCCACAGCTTCCCCCCTGCCGACACCCACCCCGACACCCACCGATGATGGCGATTCACTGGACGAACCATAGGAACTTGAGCAAGGACGCGGGCCTTCCCTGCCAGCGAGATGCCCGATCACCCGATCAGCGGGATTGGCATGCCACGAGCAGTCAGCCGATCACCAGCGAGGTATAGACGCGCTGGCGAAGAACATGGGACAGCGATGTTGGCCCGCATGCTGCAATGAGCTACGGCAGAGCGTTGTGATGTTCCAAGGACACATGGAGGGCAGGCGATGGATCGCTGGCCGGAGCCAGGTGAAGCGCCGGAAGGTGAAGCGCCGGAATCGGAACAGGGGCAGTCGTGGTGGCCTGATGACCGCACTGTGCCGTCGTCGTTGCCGCCCGGCGCGCGCTACTGGGCGGAGTATCCGGACGAGAGTTCGGACTGGCAAGATCAGCCGACATGGCCGGGGTCTCCCGCGCAGCCGGAACATGTCGCGCCCGACCCTGTGCTGCCATCGCTGCCCGAGGCGCGACATCCTGGCGAGCGGTTGGTGGGAAGGCCTACCAGCGCCCAGCCGGACTGGCCCGGCGAGCGCCGTTCCGGGGCGCAACGGCTTGTGGATGCCGCGCACGAGCGTCGCTTCAGCACAGCCGCGGGCGCGATCGCCGCCGTTGTGTTGCTCGCCGCCGCTGTGCTGGGCGCGCTCACGAGTGGGCTGGTGCCGTTCTCCAGCTCGTCGCTGACGCACTTCCCCGGCGTCGAGGCGGGCCCGCGTCCGACGAATACTCCCCAGCCGACGGTGACGCCCAGGCCCACGCCAACCAGCACACCGCGCCCGCAACCCACCGCGACGCCCGTGGCGACACCCACGTCTGCTCCGACCGCGACATCCACCCCGGCGCCGACGCCCGCGCCATCGCCCACCCCGGCTCCGACGGCCGCGCCATCACCGACGCCCGCGCCGTCGCCTACTCCAGCACCCTCACCCACCCCGGCGCCGACGGCCACCCCAGCACCCTCACCCACCCCGGCGCCAACAACTACTCCACCCCCTGATCCGACGCGTACCCCTGTCCCGACGCCTCAACCTACCCCGCAGCCGATACCAACACCCCAGGCGACCGCTGCGCCGACGGCTACACCGCTTCCCAACCCGTCACCTACCCCTGTACCAACCGAATCGGCTCCGGAACCCACGCCCGCACCTTCGCCTCAGCCCGCTGGCCCCGCGACGGCATAGCCCAAATGGCCTAAATCGCCATCATGGCACTAGCCTTTGGCATAGCCTATGCGGCGCCGTGGCATGGACGAAGCCACGTGCTACTTCTAAGGCATGGTATACTGCGCATAGGGCTGCAAGGCGCGAGCACGCGCGGCAACCGCGAGAACAGCCGCGAACAATTGTGGGGTCGAGGGTGGGTGGATATGGCGTGGGTGTTGGTGGTTGACGACGATCAGGCGACGTGCGAGACGCTGCGGCTGCTGCTCGAAGATCACGGCTATACCGTAGCCGAGGCGCCGGATGGGCAGGCCGCGCTAGAGATGCTGCGCTCTACGCCGTATCACGCGATCATCCTGTTCGATCTGCTCATGCCGATCCTGGATGGCAGGGGATTGCTGCGCGCGGTCAAACAGGATCCCCGCCTCGCCGAGCGCCACGCCTATATCCTCATGACCGCCGACCACCAATCGCTCCGCGAGCTCCAGCGACAGCCCGAAGACGGTGTCCACGTGAGCTTCGTGCAAAAGCCGTTCGACGTTGATGAACTGCTGCGTCTGGTCAAGCAACAAGAGGCACGCCTGCCCAACGGCAAGTGAAGTGAGCCGCCGCGCCTCTACGTGCCTGTGGCGCGTCGCGATCCGGCGATTGGCTAGCCCCTGGCTACACAGGCGAGGCGACGACGATGTCGTTGACGACGCCGCGCACGCCGGGCACACGCTTGGCAATGTCCTCAGCCTGGTAGCGTGTCTTGGTGTCGGGCACTTCGCCGCGAAGATTGACGAGCGCGTGCTCGACAAGGATGGTGAGATCGTCCAATCCCTTCGCCGCGAGCGCCTCTTCGACCTTCTCCTGCAGATCCTCGACGTAAAGCAGGTGATCCGCGACCTCGACGACGCCAGGGGTCTGCATGAGCGCGGCGACGGCCTGCTCGCCCTCTGAGCGCAGCGCGGCACGGCCATGCAGGGAGACACGTCCGGCCTGCACCTCAACGGTCATATCCTGATGGCGGATCTGGCCGTAGCTGTAGGCGTTGGAGGCGAAGACGCGCCGAGCGAGGGTGTCTTTGGCGAGGCGCTCGATGGCCTCGTCGCCCATGAAGGGCGGCATGGTCTCGTAGTCGTTCGGGGAGATGCGCAGGTCGAGGGCAGCCACGGCGCGGTCACCCTGCTCGACATACTCACCGAGCACCATGTCGTCAACCGGCACGACGACAGGGCGGCGCGGGCCAAGCCCGCTGCCGGGCAGCGCCGCGACCACGAGGTGCGTGGCGAAGTCGGCGCCCTTCTCGTCCAGATTCACGACACGCACACCCAGCAGGTCTACCTCGGCGCGGCCGCGTTTGCCGTCGTTGAGCAGACCGAGCGCCGTGTCGCGGGTGAGCAGCAGCGCGAGGCTCGTCGCGCCATTGCCGCCGTCAGTGCCGGCGGATTCAACGGGGGCCGCGTTGCCACACTCGGCACGCCAGCCGATGTTCTCCAGATGCAGCCGCACCGCCGCGCACACCTTGTTACCCGGCCCCGCCAGCGGATTGAGCTTGGGGGGCCAGTTGTGTACATCATCCTTGCCATGTGTGATGAGAAAGAAGTAGCGCACGGGGCCGTTCATCGGATGCATTCGGAGCTCCTTTCGCGGGGTCCAAGCGCCCCGATCAGATGTTCGGCAATCCCCCACCCCAGCACTCCGGCTGACAGCATATCGCAATCGCACGCGGCTCACTCATATGGACAGATGTGGGCGGCAGTGGGCGGCGACTGAAGCACGCGGTCGAGGGCATACCACATCTATTATATCGTGGTACTCCTATCGAGATGCACGCGATCACGGCTTGCGCGCGAGCAGCGCAATCCAGTCCGGCGCGTTCGGCCGGCCGTCCGGGGCGACGACCACATCCAGCACGTCGAGGCCGGCGCCCTCCACCAGCGCGCGGGCCTCCTCCGGAATGTAGTAGGTGAAGAAGCGCGGCAGGTCGGTGATGCCGGGAATGGGATACGGCTCGAAGCCCTCGGCAGCCCCGGCGTCCCTGACCTTGACGAAGATAGCGATGGGGCCACCGGGACGGGTGACACGTGCCAGCTCGGCCATAGCCCGTGGCGCGGTCGCGCGCGGTAGGTGGAGCAGCGAGGCGGAACACCAGACGCCGCGGCAGGACGCGTCGGGCAGGTCGAGACGGCGCAGGTCCATCAGCGCGTAGCGGATGGCGCCGCGCGAGAGGCGGCGTGCCGTGCGCTCACCGGCTTCGTCGAGCATACCCTGCGAGATGTCCACGCCAAGGATGGGGAGATCGTGCGCGGCGAGGGCGCGGGCGTCGCGGCCGGGGCCGCAGCCGGCATCCAGCACGGGGAAGAACATCAGGTAATCGTCGAGCGCGATGTCGTCGCCGGGCCGGCCGAGCGGCGGAATGGGGCGGTCGCGCTCGTTGGCGTCGAGCCGCTCGACGAAGCGGTCCATACGCTCGCGCCACAGTGAGTGGAGCGTGTCCTTGCGCGCGGCGTAGTCGCGCGCGGCGCGGTCGTAGGCGGCGGTGGTGATTTCAACCGCCTGGGCGAATTGCTGGTTGTCGCTCATATCGCGGAGTCCTCATCTGCTGGATCACGTGAATGAAAGGGTGCCAGCCGCACGTCGAAGGCGCGCTGCCATTCAGCACCTCATTCTACGCCGGCATCAAACCTATGACGGGCTGGCAGGGTATAGTACACGGATAGCGTGCGATGCTGGGCGCGCAGGTGCATCATCTTTCCCGAAGAGGCATTCGCGGATCGGTGGTTGACGGCGATGGATGTTCCTTCCTGGCTCAACGACGCGATTGTGACGTATGGCTACGTCGCGATCGCCATCGCCGTGGCGCTGGAGAGCATGGGGGTGCCGTTTCCAGGCGAGACCGCGCTGATCGCTGGCTCGGTATACGCCGGCACCCGCCACGAGTTCAACATCATCGGCGTGATCGTGGCGGCGGCCACCGGCGCCATTGTGGGCGACAACGCTGGCTTCGCCATCGGCCACTACGGCGGTTATCCCTTGCTGCGGCGGATCACCCAGACGCCGCCACTGCGCCCGCTGCATCTAGATGAAGGCGCGCTGGCCTACGCGCAACGCTACTTCGCGCGGCACGGCGGCAAGACGGTCTTCTTCGGGCGTTTCTTCTCAATTCTGCGCGCATACTCGGCCTTCCTGGCGGGAGTCAACCAGATGCGCTGGCCCCCATTCCTGTTCTGGAACGCGGCGGGCGGCATCCTCTGGGCGGCGATCTTCGGCACGCTGGGCTTCGTGCTGGGTAGGAATGCCGCGGTCCTGGGTGCGGTGCTGCGGCTGTTGGGGACGGGCGGGATCATCGCGCTTGGGGTGTTCGCGGCGCTGGTGGTGGTCGTGAGCGTGCGGCGCCGAAGGAAACCGCGCACAGCGGTGATGCGGGCAGCCGAGACCACGGCAACGCGGGATGAGAGCGAGCCGCAGACAAGTGAGCCGCGCGTGTGAGCATGCGTCGCCACGCTGGCGCTCGATGGGCAAGCGATAGCTTCAGAGGGCGAGCGCCTGGCCGGTGAGCCATTCGAGCGCCGCGAGGTAGCGCTGCGATGTGCCGGCGACGACATCAGGCGGAAGCGCCGGGGCTGGGGGCTGTTTGTTCCAGCCGCTACGCTCCAGCCAGTCGCGCACGAACTGTTTATCGAAGCTGGGGGGCGAGCCGCCGGGCTGGTAGTCGCCGACGGCCCAGAAGCGCGACGAGTCGGGAGTAAGCAGCTCGTCAATGAGGATGAGGCGGTCGCCAAGCAGGCCGAACTCCATTTTCGTATCGGCGATGATGATGCCGCGGTCGAGCGCGTAGGCGGCGGCGGCGGTGTAGACGGCGATGCTGGCGTCCGCGAGCGCCTGGCCCAGGTCTTCACCGACATGGTTCTTCAGCTCGTCGAGCGAGATGTTCTGGTCGTGGCCGCTCTCGGCCTTGGTGGCGGGGGTGAAGATCGGCTCCGGCAGCTCGTCGGCCTGGCGCAATCCGGGCGGCAGCCTGACACCGCAGACAGAGCCGGATTCACGATACTCGCCCCAGGCGCTGCCGGCGAGGTAGCCGCGCACGACGCACTCGAAGTCAATGCGCTTGGCCTTGCGCACGATCATGAAGCGTCCGGCGAGCTGATCGCGCAAGGGCTGTGCCGCGTCCGGCAGATCCGCGACATCGGTGGAGAGCAGATGGTTGGGGATGAGGTCGCCGGTGCGCGCAAACCAGAAGGCGGAGAGGCGCGTCAGCACCTCGCCTTTGCTGGGGATGCCGTTGGGAAGGACGACATCGTAGGCGGAGAGGCGGTCGGTGGTCACCATCAGCAGGCGGTTGCCGAGATCGTAGGTGTCGCGCACCTTGCCCGTGCCGAAGCGCGGGAGCGGAAGATCGGTCTGAAGCATCACGCCCTGTGCCATGTATCCTCCAAAATGCGTCTCATTCGCTCTCCGTCCTCTGTGTCCTCTGTGCCCTCTGTGGTGAAATTCTCAGATTCGTGGGCGGACGTAGAGGTTGTCGAGCCAGGCGAGCAACACACTGGCGAAGTCGTCGGGTCGCTCGGCGTAGGGTGAGTGGCCGCAGCGCGAGAGCGCGACGAGCGTGCCGTCGCGCAGCAGGCGCATCGCCGCCAGGCCATTCTCGTACGGGATGACCTGATCGCGGTCGCCCCAGAGCATCAGCACGGGCATCTCCAGCTCGCTGAGGCGGTCCACGAAATCGAAGTGTACGCCGCCGAGATCGACGATGCGGCTGAAGGCGCGGGCGCCGCTGGGGATGACGGCTTCCTGGGTGAGCAGCGCGTGGGAAAAGGCAAACTCCGCCGGATCGGCCATCGCCTGCCCCTGGCGCATGACGAAGCGCGTGAAGCGCTTACCGAAGCGGCGATGCAGCTTCTCGGGGCCGAGCGCGAAGTAGAGGCGCACGTCGAGCTGGATGCGCCGGCCCAGGCCGGCCGGGTCCACCAGCGCCAGCCGGCCGATGCGATCTGGCTGATCGAGGGCGATGCCGAGCGCGGTCATGCCACCGAGCGAGTGGCCGAGGATGTCGGCCTGGGCAAGACTCTGGCTATCCAAAAAGGCGAGCACAGCATCCATCCAGTAGCGCAGCGCGTCTTGGGGAGTGTGGCCGGTGAAGGGGGGCTTGTCGGAAAGGCCCCAGCCGGGCATGTCCAACGCGAGCACACGGCGGCGCGCGGCGAGCTGGCGCAGGATCGGCGCGAAGAGGGCGGCGGCGTTGCCCCGCCCATGCAGCAGCACCAACGGCTCGCCCTCACCGCACGCGAGATAGTGCAGCCGCATCCCGCCGGCGTCCACGTCCCGCCGCTCGATGGGGATGCCGGCGGTGCGTAGCAGCGCCTCTTCCAGCGTATGCAGTTGGGTCGTCGCGGCCGTCTCGCTCTCTGTGGATGTGGACATGGCGGCACACTCCAGCCTGGCAATCCCATTGCGCGCTGCCGACGCGGCGGATGGGCCGGGGATGCGCTAATGATAGCGGGCGCCCCCGGTGCGTAGTATAGCGTAGCGGAAACGGCAGCGCGGCGGGCGGCGCACGAAAGTCCGGTATGCTGTGGGATGCGGGACGAGCCGGTAAATGACTGGTGATAGGGGCCTATTCAGCCGCAAAGCTTGACAGAATGCGGCTTTGTCGGGCATACTGAGGGTGTATGAGGCGGGTCGCGCGCGACCGGCCGGCGCGGCGCAAAGCGAGGAAGAGCCGCGCGACCGCAGTGAGGACGCGCGACCGCACGAACACCGCGCAACCCGGAAACAGTACGGTTGGGGTGGTGTGGAAGAAGCGGAGAGTCGAGCAATTTGAGTATGTCGGTGCCTGAATGGGCCGCGTGGCCCGCGCCGAGCGGGACCATGACCGCCCCCCCTGAGAGCATTGTCGTTCGGTTTGTGAGTGCTGATCCTTCCTGGAGCCCGGTACGCGGGGCTCGTCCGGTGAATGTGAGCGGCGCATGGAGCGCGTGGCCCCATCATCCGGCCATTTTGCCGCCGTTGCCGCGCCCGGCGAAGTCTGATACGCTCGCGCTTGCCCCAACTGCCCCCGCACGCGCCGTGGATGTGGCGCGCACGCATGCCGCCGCGCGTCGGACGCGCGCACCGCTGCCGCAGAGTGTCAGGCCGCGCGAGACGGCGGTGACGCGCATTCGCGAGCTGGCGCGACCAACGCGCACGCCAACGCGCACGCCGCAGCGAGCGGAACGCCTGGCCGCGCGGCATGCGCTGCTAGATATGGCGTGGCCAGCTGATTTCGACGATTGGATGATGGATATCGTGCGGCGGCGCGCGCTACGCCTGAACAGTGGGGCGCGGCGGCGCGGTGTGCGCGGCTCGGTGCGCGCGGTGGAGCTGGGCCACATCCTGGCGCGCTCGGCCGACGAGAACGGCCGCTGGCGCTGCGCGATCTGTCACGAGCCGGTGACGCTGGCCGATCTCTCGTTTGACCATGTGGTGGCGCTGGCCGACGGCGGCGAGCACGCCGCGTACAATCTTGTGCCGGCGCATCGTAAGTGCAACGAGATCAAAGGATCGGAGAAGGCGCAGTTCCGCGCGAGCGCGCTGGATCGCTGGCTGGATGAATGGGCCGGCGGGGGTGCTGAAGCGGCGGACGGCGCGAACGGTCAGCCGGCGCTGATGGTGCGCTCACGCGAGCAGGAGCGCCGCTACGCCTGATGCGCGTGTGGTGCGTGTGGTGCGTGTGGCGCATGCGCGAGAACGTGGCGCTGAGAAGATAGCCGCTCTCGTGAGACGCGGGATACGATGCGCGGCGCGGGGAATGTCGCCTCGCCCCGCGCATCGTCGCGTCATCGTCGCGTGTGGAGAGGCGCCGCCAAACCGCCGCATGAGGTGATGTGGGTTACGGCCGGTCCAGCAGGGCGTTAGAATCGGCATTGGCCCCAGATGAAGCGATCAAGCAAGGCAGGACATCAGTATATGAGCGGTAACGGGAACGCGCGGATGGGCAAGGGCGCGGTGGTCGTCGGCGCATCGAGCGGCATGGGCGCGGCGCTGGCGCGCGAGCTGGCGCGGCGGGGATACCTCGTGGCGCTGGTCGGGCGGCGGCAGGATGTGCTGGATCAGCTCAGCCAGGACATCAACCGCGACATCAACCGCGCGCGGCCGGATGCGACAGGTGCGCCCGCCGCTCCGCTCGCGCGTGCCTATGCCCACGACGTGCGTCACTACGACGAGGTGCCGCGCCTGCTCGCGCGCATCTGGAGTGACCTGGAGGCATCCGGCGGCGCGCCGCGGCTGGTGGTGTACGCGGCGGGGGTGATGCCACGCGGCGAGAACGGCGGCTGGAGCTTCGCGGATGAGCGCGCGATGATGGAGGTTAACGTCATCGGCGCGATGGCCTGGTTAGACGCGGCGGCGGCGGCGTTTCACACGGCGGGGCGCGGCACTATCGCGGCGATCTCGTCGGTGGCGGGCGACCGGGGGCGCAAGGGAAATAGCGCGTATATGGCCTCGAAGGCGGCGCTCAGCACGTACCTGGAGTCGCTGCGCTACCGGCTGCATGGAACGGGGGTGCGCGTCGTCACTCTAAAGCCGGGCTACGTCGCGACGGCGATGACGGCGGGCATGAAGCTGCCGAAGCCGCTGGTAATCTCGGCGGACGCGGCGGCGAAGCGCATCGCCGTCCGCTGCGAGCGCGGCCGTGACGTGGCCTACATTCCCGGCTACTGGGGACCGATCATGCGCGTGATTCGCTTGGTGCCGGCCGCGCTGATGCCGCGCCTGCCGATCTAAGCGGTACGGCCTCTCCAGGGACGAGCGCCGGAGAGGCCGTACATGAGAGGCATGTGCCGCTGCCGCCGCGCGGCGATGGCGCTATGGGTGGCCGGCACCAGGTGTGCCGGTTGGCCGCGCGCCGGGAGTGCCGGTTGGCTTGCCATTCCCGCCGCCGTTATCGCCACTGCCGCCGCTGCCCGCCGTCCCTGGAACGGATGGGACGCCGCAGGCGCGGGCGAGCTGCTCCAGAGGAGCGCCGTGGCTCACCTTGTCGAAGATGCTCTTGACGAGACCAGTCGTGGTGGCCTCGTCGGCGGTGGGCGCGGTGAACGACGGCTGCCCGGCGCTGGCCGACTGGCTCGCGCCCGGCGTGCCCTCCGGCTTGCCGTCCGTGCGCCCGGCTGTGAGGCAGTTTGAAGCGCTGGCATTGGCGGCGGTGCGGGTCTCGATGGCGGCCGCGATATCCAGCGCCTGGCGGATTTCACCGAATCCGACAGCGTGGCCGTCTGTGCCGACGAAGAGCGCGCAGATATCGTGTAGCGCCGTCTGTTCGGCGGACGTGCCACCGCCGCCCGATTGGAACATATTGGCGTAGACGGATGCCATGCGTTTGGCATCGCCGTTCTTGTCACAGGCGTTCGCGCGGGCGGTCTCGCCCTGCGTCGCCGCATGAGTGGCCTGCGCGCCGGGCGTCTTGCCGGACTGCGCCGCGCTCGCCTGTGCCGCCGGATGGATCGCGCCAGTCGCCACCGCCGCCGCGGCCGCGCCGCCACCGACCACAACTGTCGCGCCGATCGCGACTGCCGCCAAATGTGCCTTGAGCGCCGTCAGGACCGTGGCTCCGACCCCTGAACCTGTCGCCATGTGCGATTCTCTCCCTCACCCATCTTTTTTCGTCACTCGCGGTACGCGCCCCGCGCCCACTTGCCCGGTGCGCATCCGCGTGGATACCTGTGCGCCCGGCCATCCACTCACCGATAACGCGCCGGCTCGCTCATGCGTTAGGCTTGCGCTGGCCGCGTGTGCGCAATTTGGCCCATATAGGCTACCAGCGACTCGCTCCTCTCTCGCGCCCCGCCGGGCCTTGCCATCCCTTTCCGCGTGGCTGGCGACGGGTGTAGAATGTGCGGCAGCGACAGCGTTGTCCCCGTCGCGCGGCTGGCCGGTGTACCACTTCGCGCGCCCACGCCTTCCCCCGCGTTCCCCTCGTGTGACCACATCAAGTGTACGGACACGGCCCGAATCCGAGAAGTGAAGGGATGGGACTCCATGGCAACTACAGAGCATGTAGCGGCGGCGGCGGCGACCGCGACCGCCGCGGACTGGCTGACGGCGGCACAGACGCGCACGCTCGAAGCGATCTGCGATGCGCTCCTGCCGGGCACGCCGCCGCCGGCCGGTGAGGTGGACGCCGACGGCTATTACGCGCGCTCGGCGCGTGACCTGGATGTGGCGCGGCAGATGGCTGAGACGCTCTCCGAGGCCTCGCCGGAGACAAAAGCCGACTTCAAGAAGCTGCTCGACACGCTGAATCGGCCGTTGATGGGGATGCTGCTCGCCGGCAAGCCGCGCGGCTTCGCGCAGCTTCCGCCGGCCGCGCGTGAGGCGGCGCTGCGCAAGATGTCCACCAGCTCGCTGGCGGAGCTGCGCCAGGGGTTCCAGGCGGTGAAGCGGCTGGCCGGCTTCATCTACTACGCCGCGCCCAACGCCGACGGTGTGAACCCCAACTGGGCGCGGCTTGGCTACGCGCCGCCAGCGCCGCCGCCTTCGCCCGAAGCGGCGCCCAAGCGCATCCGCACGCTGCCCGTGACCGGCGAAACGACGCTGACAGCGGACGCGGTGGTGGTGGGATCGGGCGCGGGCGGTGGGCTGGTCGCGGCGCAGCTCGCGGCGGCGGGCAAGGATGTGGTGGTGCTGGAGAAGGGCGGCTACTACAGCGAGTCCGACTTCAACGGCCTCGAAGCCGACATGACGCCCAAGCTCTATCTGCGCCGCGGCACGCTGGCGACGCACGACCTGGGCATGGTGATCCTGGCCGGCTCCACGCTCGGTGGCGGCACGACGGTGAACTGGAGCACTTCGCTGCGCACGCCCGGCGACGTGCTGCAAGAGTGGGAGCGCGACTATGGCGTGACGGACCTGACCGGCCCGGAGCACCAGCGCGGCTTCGACGCCATCGAGGCGCGGCTGGACGTCAACACTGAGGATAGCGATCCGAACGCCAACAACGCCGCGCTGCAACGCGGCTGCCAGGCGCTCGGCTATGCCTGGACGCGCATCCCGCGCAACGCCTCGGACTGCCGCCAGCGCTGCGGCTTCTGCGGCTTCGGCTGTCCCTACGGCCGCAAGCACGGCACGATGCTCACCTACCTGCAAGATGCCAGCGACGGCGGCGCGCGCACGGTGGTGCGCGCCAATGCCGCGCGCGTGCTGATCGAGGCGGGGCGCGCGGTCGGCGTCGAGGGCTGGGTGACGGACGAGGCGACGGGCCAGCGCCACAAGCTGACGGTGCGCGCGCCGATCGTGGTCGTCGCGGCGGGCGCGGTCGAATCCCCCGCGCTGCTGCTGCGCTCCGGTCTGACCAATCCCAACATCGGCAAGCACCTGCGCCTGCACCCGGTGATCACGCTGCTGGGACGCTACGCGGAGCCGGTCGAGCCGTGGGCAGGCTCGTTGCAGACGGTGCTTTCCGACCACTTCGCGCGCGTCTCCGGCATGTACGGCTTCCGCATCGAGGTGATGCCGGCGCATCCGGGGCTGCTCGGCCTCGGCACGCCCTGGAGCGATCCCCGATCTTTCAAACGCGACATGACCATGCTGCGCGAGAGCGCCGCTTACATCGTGCTGACGCGCGATTCGGGCGAGGGGCATATCACGCTCGATAAGCAGGGCGACCCCATCCTGCACTACTGGCCCAACGAGCTGGACCGGCAGCATCTGATCCAGGGCGCGCAAGAGGTGGTCAAGATCGCGTTGGCCGGCGGCGCGACGGGCGTCGGCATGACCCATGCGCCGCGCCTGGACGGCGAGCGGCTGGGCAGCGCTTCGGCAAAGGAGCGGCAGGCATTCCTGGACGAGATCGCACGGCGCGGCATCGTGCCGAACAAGCAGATCTTGGGCAGCGCGCACCAGATGGGCACGTGCCGCTTCGGCGGCGACGCCAAGACAGCGGTGGCCGATCCCTACGGTGAGGTCTACGGCACGCGCGGCCTCTTCATCGCCGACGGCAGCGCTTTCCCGACCGCGTCCGGCACTAACCCCATGCTCTCGATCTTCGGGCTGGCCTACCGCGTGGCGCAGCACATCATCTCACGCGGGTAGCGCATCGGTGGGGTACGGCTGAGGCCGGCATCCGGCATGGCGTTTGCTACGTCGTAGCTTCGTCCACCGGCTCATCGTCGAGGCGGCGGCCACAATGGGTTCCCCGCGAGCGGGGCGGGCAATGGTGCCCGCCCCGTTCCGCTTTCCTGGGAAGAACGGGAGATGCGCCATGTCCTCTACGCTTTCCAGCGGCGTGAGCGATGCACCCTACGATGCGATTGTGGTCGGGGCGAGCTTCGCCGGCCTCAGCTTCGCCAGCGCGGCGGCCGCGCGGGGCATGCGCGTGCTGGTGGTCGAGCGCGACGCCGCGATCGGCCGCGTCGTCCGCACCACCGGCGTACTCTTCAGCGAGGTGCTGGATGTCGTGGATGTGCCGCGGCGCTACCTGCTGAACTCGGTGCGCCAGGTGGAGCTGCGCCCGCCCACGCAGCCGCCGATTAGCATCGCCGCCGGAGCCTATCGCTTCTTCATGGCGGACGTGCCGGGCATGCTGGGCTGGATGGCGGACGAGGCATGCGCACGCGGCGCGACGATCCGCTGCGGCACGCCGTTGCTGGATGCCAGCCGCGAGGGTGAGAATGGGCTGATGCGCGTGCTGCTCGGCGGCCCGTCCGACGGTGAGGGCAGCGGGGCGGCGCGCGCACCGGCGCGGGTCGCCCATGCGCGCATCGTGATCGGCGCGGACGGCGCACGCTCGCGTGTGGCCGAGTGCCTGGGGCTGGACCGCAATCAGCGTTTTCTGGCCGGGGCCGAATGGCTGGTCGAGAACGTCGCGGTGGACCGCGAGACCTTCTATCTGGTGATGGATCACGAGCTGGCGCCCGGCTACTGCGCCTGGCTCGCGCCGCACGGCGAGATCGCCGCCTTCGGCGTCGCCGGCCACGCGCGCGCCTTCAAGCCGGCGGAATCGCTGCGCCGCGCCCAGGCCGCCTTCGCGGATGTGGCGGACCTCTCCGGCATGCGCGTCGTCCAGCGCAAGGCCGGCATTATCCCAACGGGCGGGCGGCTGCGCCACGTCCACCGCGACGACGCGCGCGGGCGGGCGCTGCTGCTGGGCGACGCGGCGGGCCACTGCGGCGCGGCGACCGGCGGCGGCATCTACCCGGCGTTGCTCGCTGCCAAGCTGGCCGCGCATGCCGTGGCGAACGAGGTGCTGAACGGGCAGTCCGGCGCGGTGAGCGCCTATCTGCGCGCCCTGCCGCACGCGAACCGGCTCGGCCCGTACCTCCAGATCGAAGACTGGCTGCGCTGGGCGCTGGACCGCATGGGTTCGAACGCGGATGTCGCCGCGCTCTACGCGCTGCTTGGTTCCCAAGAAGGCAAGCGCATCTTGCGGCACACGCTGCTGGAGACGCCGATCATCAGCATGGATGGCGGCTTCTTCGGCCTGCTGCGCGACGTGCTGGGCCGCCACCCCAGCCTCTACGGCTCGGCTGTGCGCGCGGCGTTGCGGCGTGTCACCGCGCGGGCATAACCGGCGCTGGACGGGTTCAGCCTACCGGGATGTACTTTTCGAACCAGTTCTCGATCTCCTTTAGGCGCAGCACGCGCGAGCGGGGATGGCCGCCGCGCGAGAGGCCGTGTGATTGCCCCTCGAAGACTACCAGCTTGGTCTGACGACCCAGGTATTTGAGGGCCGAGAACAGCTGCTGTGCCTCACCAAGCGGGCAGCGCAGATCGTTGTCGCTGTGCAGGATCAAGAGCGGCGTGTGGATATTGGCGACGTAAGTGATGGGCGAGCGATCCATCAGCTTGTTGAGGTCTTCCCACGGCGCCGCCTGCCACTCGTCCACCGCCAGCCCCCAGCCGATGTCGCTCATGCCGAACATGGTGGCGAAGTTGGAGACGCAGCGCATCGTCACCGCCGCCTTGAAGCGATCGGTGTGGCCGACGATCCAGTTCGTCATGTAGCCGCCGTAGCTGCCGCCGGCCACGCCCAGGCGGTTCGCGTCAATGCCGCCGCGCGCGATGGCCGCGTCCAGCCCGGCCATGATGTCCTGGTAGTCTTTGTTGCCCCAGTCGCCTGTGACCGCGTGCGTGAAGGTGCGGCCGTAGCCGGTGCCGCCGCGTGGATTGCTGAAGATGACGGCGTAGCCCTTGGCGGCGAGCAACTGGAACTCCAGGAAGAAGGTGCAGCCGTACATGTAGGCCGGGCCGCCGTGGATTTCGAGCACGGCCGGCGCCAGCTCCGCCGCTTTGGCGCGTGGCGGGCGCATCACCCAGCCTTGCAGCTCCCAGCCGTCCGATCCGGTGAAGGTGAACTCCTCCTGCCGCGCCAGCTCGACCTCAGACAGCAGCGATTCGTTCAGGTTGGTCAGGCGGCGCGGCCCCTGCTCGCCGCCCTGCTCGCCGCCCTGCTGGCCGTTCGCGCCATTCTCGCCGAGCGACTGCGCGTAGAGGTCGCCGGGAATGGCGGGATCGGAGACGCCGAGCGCCAGCGTATGGCCGGCGCGATCCAGCGAGAAGGCGTAGACGTGGCGGTCGCCCTCGGTGACACGGCGCGGCAACAGGCCGCCTTCGGGTTTGGCGGCGTAGACGTGGGTGGTGCCGCGCAGCGAGCCGAGGAAGTAGATGGCGCGGCTGTCCGGCGACCATTCGAGGTGGATCGGCGCGTGGTCGCGCTGATCGTCTATGCAGCGGTCGTCGCAAACCGGCACGAAGTCCTGGGTCAGCATCGTCGCGCCGCCCGGCTCGCCATCGGCGGCCACGACGTACAGATCGGTGTGGCCGAACTCGCCGCGCCGCGGCTGGCCGAGGAAGGCGACGGTCTTGCCGTCGGGCGACCAGGACGGCGCGGAACTGCCGAGCGCCTCGTCAATCAACCGGCGCGGCTCGCCGCCGTGCGCGTCCACCGTCCAGACCTGCGCGGCGGGCCAGCGCCAGCGCTCGGCGCTGCGGTCGGATGTGAAGGCGATGCGCGCGCCGTCAGGCGACCAGGCCGGCTCGCCGTCGTCCCAGTCGCCGTCGGTGAGCTGCTTGGGTTCGTTTGGCTCGCCGCCCTCCGCGGGAACGGTGAAGAGGTGCGCGCGCAGCTCGTAGATGTAGCCGACGCCGTCCAGCTTGTTCCATAGCTCGGAGATGGTGCGGACCTTGGGCAGCGACTTGCTGGCGAGTGCGGCGTCTTCGGCCTCGGCGTCGTCCGGCTCGCCGGTCCTGGCGCTGAAGAGGATGGTCTTGCCGTCGGGCGACCAGACGGCGGCGCCCGCGCCGTGGCGCAGATGCGTGAGCTGCCGCGCCTCGCCGCCGTCGGCCGGGATCAGCCAGAGCTGGGGACGGCCGACGCCCTGCTCGCGCTCCTCTTTGTTCTTGGGTTTCACCTCACCGGCCGGCGCACGCAGGAAGGCGACGGTGCGCCCATCCGGCGACCAGCGCGGCGCGCTGTCTTTCGGGCCGGCGGTGAACTGGCGCGGCGCGCCGCCCGCCGCCGGGATCGTCCAGATCGAGCGTTTGGACTCGTAGCCCTCGCGGTCAATTTCGAGGCGCACGAAGGCGATGCGTGTGCCGTCGGGCGAGATACGTGGATCCTCGATCCACGTGAGCGCGTACAGGTCGTCGGGGGTCAGCGGTCTGGACATGGTGCTTAGTCCTCCGAGGTTTCGGCTACGGGATGCTCGTAGTTGCGGTGTAGCTCGCGCAGCAGCGCGCCGGGCAGGCGCCAGGTTTCGCGGGTGAAGCTATGATACTCGCCGTCGCAGGCCGGCATGGGCGCGGCGCATTTGATGTGCGGCAGCAGGCGGAAACGCAGTGCGTCGCCGGTGATGTCCACCCAGATGTGGCGGCGCGTGTAGCCCGTGCCCCACTTCATGATCACGCCGGAATCATACTCTTCGAACCAGCCGCGCTCTTGCAGGGCGTTGTGGTTCAGCGTGCGCAGCATCTCGCCGATGCCGCTCTCGCGGATGACGCGCTTGGCGTTCTCGCGCACGGCCTGCCGCTGGCGCTCCTCGTCCAATGACAGGGGCACTTCCGGCGTGGCGCTGGCCGGCTGCGTTGCCGACGCCGCGGCACCTTTCGTCGCCTTGCCGCTCGTGCGGGCGGTACGCGGAGCGGCCCGCGGCGTCCGTTGTGTCGCGCCCTTCGTCGTTTTCTCGCTCATGCCTCTATCGTGCCTCCTCGGCGCTGCCTGTCTGATGCGCGAGCGGCGGATCGGAGATGGCTTGTCGCATTCGCATTGTACCGCGCGCCGCCGCCCGGCCGTCACGCCGGGCGCATGGGGGCGGCATAGCCGGATCATACCGATTTGCGTTGAATGGGTGTCGTTCGTTGGCCTCCCGGCATGAATGCCGGGGGTAATCCCGTGACGAGCCGATCTGGTCAATGACGACACCTCAGAGCAAAGCGGCGCGACTGATCCCAGGTCGCCGGTGCAGTGTTGCCCTTGGCGGGGATCGTCATGCGCGGCAATGTTGAGTGGGATGGTCAACATTGCCGTTTTTGCCGCTTTTTGATTTTGTATCATGGGCGTTCTCCTCTCGAATGCCGCATTCAAGCCGATTTGCGGCCCATACGAACTTGACGTTTCGTATTATGGGTGGCAAAAGCGGCAAGAAACGGCAATGAAGTGGCAACGGATGGCACGGTGGGCGGCACAAGCGGCAAGGGTGGTGGGGTGCGGCGGTGTCCACGGCATCATGTGAATATGACTGGTCGTCAGTCAGTGGGTGCGGGTTGGGCGTTTGCCTGGTGTATGGAGTTGGTAAGGTGCTGGCGGTGCGGGGGGTGGCACCGCGATGATAGAACTAAGTTACCATAAATAGAGGGGGATGTCAAGGAGAGACCTTCACCCTTCAGGGCTTGTGAATGATCGCGCGCGGGGGTGAGCGGGCGTCAGGAGAGGGAGGCGGGGCCGGCGCGCTGGTCAATGTAGTAGGTGCTGCCGCGCTGCGACTTGGCCTTGTATTTGACCTCGGCGGCGATGCGGCTGACCTCTTCCATCGTGGCGATTGGCCGGTGACTGTTCGTCACCACGCCGATGGAGACGCCGATGAGCGGATAGACCTGCGGCTGGCCCTGGCGATCCCTGGCGATCAGCGTGCCGCGCGCCACGTCGTCGGCATCGTAGAGCGCGAGGCTTTCCGTGTCCCAGTGGGCGATGAGGGTGCGGCAGATGCCATCCACGCGGTCGGGGCTGGTGACGACGACGAAATCGTCGCCGCCGATGTGGCCCACGAAGTCGCTCAGGTTGCCCTCGTCGCGCACGCTTTCGGTGGTGATGCGGCCGAGCAGTTGGATGATGTCGTTGCCGCGGATGGGGCCGTAGACGTCGTTGTAGGCCTTGAAATTGTCCAGATCAACGTAGAGGATGGACCAGTGGGCGGGGGATTCGAGCTGCTGCTCGATGGCGCGCTCTACACGCAGGCCGGAGGGGAGGCCGGTCAGCGAGGAGAGCAGGGTCTCACGCACGTGGCGGAGCTGGTTGCGGATGCGCGCCAGCAGCTCGTCGCTGTTGAACGGCTTGGTGAGGTAGTCGTTGACCTCGGACTCGAAGGCGCGCACCTTGTCGGCGGTGTCGTGGCGCGCGCTGAGCATGACGACGGGGATGTGGGCGGTCTTGGCGTGCGCGCGCAGGTGCTCGACGACCTGGAAGCCGTCCATGCCTGGGAGCATGATGTCGAGGATGAGCAGTTGGGGCACTTCGCGCAGGGCATAGGTGATGCCCTCCTCGCCGGTCGGCGTGACCACCGCGGTGAACCCCTCCGCCTCAAGGGTGTGCCGCAGGAGCCGGCCGATGCGGGGATCGTCCTCGACCACAAGGATGGTGGGCGGGGGCGCGCCGGCGGCAACCGCGTCCATGGAGATCCTCCCGTCTGCCCTCCCGCTGGCCGTCCGGCCGCGGCCACGCTGCCGGACGGGTACCTCCCACTATATCCGCCGCCACGCGCGCGCGTCCATCCAAGACGCCGCCGGTCCTGGTCGGGTAGGACCATCGTCACGCGGAATGCTGGCCGCTCGCTCGTCGCTACAATCCTGCCGGCCGGCGCTGATCGTCCTCGGTGGATGTGAGCTGCGCGCGCACGATGGTCTCGGCGCGATCCAGCAGCGCATCCTCTAGCCGCTGGCGGTGCTTGGGTAAGAGATCGGCGGGGAACTCCGGCGGCACGAACCATGCCACCTCTGAGACCTCCTCGCTCGTCTCCGGCTCCGGGCTGTCCGGCGCCAGCGCGCAGAGAAACGCGAAGACCACCTCGCGTTTGCGCGGCTTGGAATAGACGCCGACCAGCCGGCGGATCTGGATCGCGCAGCCGATCTCTTCGCGCACCTCGCGCGCCAGCGCCTCCTCCACGGTCTCGCCATACTCCATGCCGCCGCCGGCCAGATTCCACCAGCCGATGTCGCGGCGCCGTGCCAGCAGATAGCGTCCGTCGCGCTCGATGACGGCGAAGACGCCGATGCGGACGCGCGCCTGTGCCTCTCGCGGCTGATTGTCGCGCTCCCGACTGTCCCGGTCATCCTTCATGCTCGCTCGCCCCTCCCCATTCCACGGCGGTACTCGCCCATCTGGCATGATAGCATGTCCGGTTTGATCATGGGCGCTCGCGGCACTGATGGAGTTTTACAATGTACGGTGGGCAGGCCACCCGAGCGAGCCGGCCGGCGATTGCAATCGCGCCTGGGGGCCGTTGGCCGCGAAGCCCGCCCGCGCAGGCTGGAGAAGCGGCGCGGTGTCCGCTGCTCTTTGTCAAAACGCATTCGGGCCGGCGCACGATAGAGCGGGGGCTGAAGGCCGGAGAAGGCCACCGAACGCGCTGGATTCCGTATGAGATGAGTCCGCGCCGGTGAGGTCCGTGGTGGCATGCTATCCCGGCGCGATTGCACCCGCCAGCCCGCCTGAGCAGCAGTCAGATGGAATAGTCGAGGTAGTCTTCCTCGTCGAGGCTTTCCAGCTCGGTCTTCTCGCCCTGCCGGTGGACCAACTGGGCGGGCTGCGCCACGACGACTGAATGGGGGGGCAGCGATTGGAGCACGAGGGCCATCGCGCCGATCTTGCTGTCGTGGCCGATGGTGATGGGGCCGAGGATGGACGCGCCGACGCCGATGGTGACGCTGTCCTCGATGGTGGGGTGGCGCTTGACGCGACCGTCGCCGCGATGCTTCCACCAGCCGGTGGCGCCCAGCGTCACTTGATGGTACAGCATGACGTTGTCGCCGATCTCCGCCGTCTCGCCGATGACGACGCCCGTGCCGTGGTCAATGAAGAAGCGCTTGCCGATGCGCGCGCCGGGATGAATCTCGATGCCGCCGGTGGCGAGGCGGGCGAATTGGGAGATGAGGCGGGGCAGGAAGGGGATGCGCCGCAGGTAGAGCGCATGCGCGATGCGATGATAGAAGATCGCGTGCAGCCCCTGGTAGGTCAGCGCTTCGAAGATGTTGCGCGCGGCCGGATCCTTCTCGAACACCACGTCAATGGCGTCGGGCCAGCGCGTGCGCTGGCGCGGCGTCGTAGGGCGATCCGGCGGACGCAGGCCGTCTTCGCGCGGTTCGCCGCGCTCGCCGCGCTGTCCGGTGAAGATGTCGAGGTCCGTTGGGCTGACCTGCTGGCGCATGGGATGTGGCTGGCTTTCGGCTTCGCGGTCAATACACGACGGTAGCCGCATCTACGGTTCCGAAAGGGAAGTGTAGCCAGTTCGCGTGGCAGCGTCAAGGAGCGGGCGGCGTTCCTCAGCGTGTGTGATGGTCCTTTGGGCTGAGTTGTCGTCATTCGCTGGCCCCCCGGCATGAATGCCGGGGGTAATCCTGGTGTCAGGACAAGCGCGAGAATGACAACAACTCAGAACAAGCCAGTATGAGATGCGGTGTGACCATGTACGATGGACAGACCGCCGCATGGGCCAGCCGGCGAATGAATTCGCGCCTGGATGGCCGTTGGCCGCGAAGTCCGGCCAAGCCGGACTGGAGAGAGATGCGGCGAGGCGCCGTTTCGCTTGGGAAGAGAGCATCATCCGCCGGCTTGCGTCCCCATGCGCGGCGGAATGTGGCACACTTCACAGAGAAAGCGGCGCCGGATCGGGTTGTGCAAACGTCGTAACTGGTAGGGGCGCTGTGGCATGCCCGCCAGGACCGCGCAGGCGTCTGCCGCCGCGCAAATTGCGGGGCGCGCTCAGCCGTGATAGTATACCGGCGGTTGACAGTGGGTTGCCCGGATGGCCGGAGATGAGGATGTCATGCGCGTCGAATATCTGCTGGGAGCCATCGCGCCGCTGGGGCCGTCGGTGCTGTCCATCGGCGTCTTCGACGGTGTACACGGCGGCCACCAGCGGCTGATCATGCGCGTGGCCGAGCTGGCGGAGCGTGAGCATTCGCGTCCCGTCGCCGTGACCTTCTGGCCGCATCCGGCGGCGATCCTGCGTCCTGATGAGGCGCCGCCGCTGCTGACGACGCTGGATGAGAAGCTGGCGCTCATGGCGGGGTTGGGCGCGCTGGACACTGTCGTCGTCATCCCGTTCACGCCGGAGCTGTCTCAACGCACGCCCGAAGCGTTTCTCGATCTCGTCGCGGGGTTCTGTGAGCCGCGCGCGCTGGTGGAGGGCGAGCGATTCACGCTCGGCCACGACCGTGCCGGCACGATGGCCTACCTGCGCGAGCTGGGCGCGCGGCGCGGGTTCCGCGTCGAAAGCAAGGACGTGCGCGACGCGGCCGGCGAGCGTGTCAGCAGCTCGCGCATCCGCGCGCTGCTGCGTGAGGGGCGCGTGGAAGAGGCGGCGGCACTGCTGGGCCGGCTCTATACGCTTGGCGGCGAGGTGGTGCGCGGCGATCAGCGTGGGCGGCTGCTCGGCTTCCCGACGGCGAACCTGCGCCCCGACGCGGGCAAGGCGCTGCCGGCGAACGGCGTCTACGCCGCGCGCGCGCGCTTGCCGGGCGAGGGCGCGGCCCAGCACGCTGCCGTCTGCAACATCGGTGTGCGGCCGACGTTTGGCGGCGAGCCGCGACTGCTGGTCGAGGCGCATCTGCTCGACGCCGAGGTTGATCTGTACGGCCTGCCGCTCGCGCTGGAATTCGTGGCGCGGCTGCGCGAGGAGCGGCGCTTCGAGGGGATCGAGGCGTTGAAGGCGCAGATCGGCGCGGACGCGGCGCGGGCACGCGCATTGCTGGCGGCGGACGAGGTGGTGGCGGGACGTGGCGGGGATGGGCGAGATGGGCGATAGGAGACGGCGGCCATGAGCGTGATCAACCGATTCGAATCAATGATGCAGGGCATCGTGGAGGGGTCGTTCGGCCGTGTCTTCCGCTCGCGCTTGCAGCCGGTGGAGCTATCCAGCAAGCTCGCGCGCGCGATGGACGGCAACCAACAGCTCATGCAGGACCGGCGCATCGCCCCGAATCTCTACGACATCTACCTCAGCCCGCGCGACTACGCCGAGTTCAGGGCCACCGAGGGCCGAGTGATCCCGATGCTCTCGGAGGGGTTGATCGCCGTCGCGCGCGAGCGCAACTATGCGCTCACCTCGCGGCCCATCCTGCGTTTCCACGAAGACCCTGGCATGGTGACGGGGCAGACGCGCCTGGAGGCGCAGATTCTCGACGCGCGGGCGCTGCAAGATGGGCAGCAGCAGGCGGCGGGCGGCGCGGGCGCGATGGATGAGACGCGGTCGATCAATCCGGCGGAGGCGCGGGAGCTGGCGCGGCGCACGGCGGAGGCGGAGCAGGTGGCCCCGGCCTGGCTCACGCTCAATCGCCCGGCGCGCGGCAAGCCGATGCAGATCACCAAGCCGGTGATTCACCTGGGGCGGCACCTGTCGAACGATGTCGTGGTCAACGACAAGCGCGTCTCGCGCTACCACGCCGAGTTGCGCTTCGAGCACGGCCAGTTCGTGTTCTACGACCTGGGCAGCACCAACGGCGTCGGCGTCAACGGTGTGCTCACGCACCAGCCGGTGCCGCTGAAGAACAACGACCTGATCTCGATTGGCAGCCACGAGTTCATCTTCCAGCGGCGATAATGGGACGAGAGACGAGACGGCACAGACGATAGCCACAGACGATAGAGAGTGCGGAGGTAGGCGCGGCGCTATGGACTTCTCACCGCTCGGGGATCTGCTCACGAACCCCTTGTTTCTCTTGCGGCTCGGGTTCGTGGCCGTGCTGTACCTCGTGATCTTGCAGGTGGTGCGCGTCTCGCGGCTGGAGATGAAGCGCGCGGCGGTGGCGCCAGCGGGCGCTACGCGCGCCCAGCAGGTGGTTGGCTATCTGATCGTGATTGACAGCGGCTCGACGCCGCTCATTCCGGGGCAGCGCATCGCCATCGAGCCGCTGACCACCATCGGGCGCTCGCCGACCAACACGATCGTGCTCGACAGCACCTTCGTCTCCACCGAGCACACGCGCATCATCTTCCGCGAGCGCTCGCTCTGGGTGGATGATATGGGGAGCCGCAACGGCACCCTGCTCGACCAGAAACCGGTTGCCCAGCCAGTCGCCGTCAGCCCCGGCTCGATCTTGCAGGTCGGCGACGTGCGCTTCAAGTTCGCGGCGCCCTAGCGCGGCGGGAGGAACGAGAGACTCACATGACGATGCCCGTCAAAGTGACCAAACGCCTGCGCCCCGACATCTGGTTCGACCGCCACCGCTATCGCTGGCGCGAGCTGCGGCTGCTGGTTTTCGTCGCGCTCTTCCTGCTGCTGGGCTTCTTCCAGCTCCAGGTCGCGGCCGCGGTCCAGACGGGCAAGGCGCTGCCCACGAACGCGCTGCCGCCGCTCGACGCCTTCATCCCCGCCTTCGGCCTGATCGCCGCGCTAGTGGTCGCGCACCTCGCGCTCAACATCCTCGCGCCCGACACCGACCAAACGCTGCTGCCCATCGCCGGCGCGCTCTCCAGCGTCGGCGTGGTGATGGCGACGCGCCTTGGCCCCGATCTGGGTCGCGACGACCTGGGAGCGCGCCAGCTCGTCTTCGTGATCGTCGGCCTGGGCGCCTGCATCCTCACGGTGTGGGCGACGCGCGATCTGCGCTGGCTGCGCAACTACAAGTACACGTGGCTGGCGGTCGGCCTAGTGCTGGTTGGCGTCACGCTGCTCAAGCCGAGCAATTTTAACACCGACTCGCCCAGCCGCGACGTGCTCTCCATCGGCTCCGGCGGCCTCGCCTTCCAGCCGTCTGAGCTGCTGAAGATCTGCCTGGTCGTCTTCTTCGCTGGCTATCTGAGCGAGAACCGCGAGATGCTGGCGCAGGCGTTCTACCGGTTCGGCCCGCTGAAGCTGCCGCCGCTCAAGCACCTGGGGCCGCTGATTGTGATGCTGGGCGTGGCGCTGGTGCTGGTGGTGCGGCTGCGCGAGCTGGGCCTGGCGCTGCTGATCTTCGGGCTGTTTCTCTCGATGCTCTACGTCGCCTCGAACCGCCCGCTCTACGTCGTCGGCTCGCTCGCCGCGTTCGCCGCCGGGGCGTTCCTGGCGCTGCGTATCTTCAGCTACGCGCGCACGCGGCTGGATATCGTCTCGTCCGCTTTCAATCCAGGCGTTGCCAACGATGCGGGGTTCCAGCTCGTGCAGGGGCTGATCGCGTTCGCCAGCGGCGGCATCTTCGGCTCCGGCCTGGGGCTGGGCAAGCCATGGATCGTGCCGGAGTCCGCCACCGACTTCATCGCGTCTTCGATTGGCGAGGAGTTCGGCTTTATGGGCGTGCTGGCACTGATCGGTCTCTTTATGCTACTGGTGTATCGCGGCCTGCACGTCGCGGTGAACGCGCGTGACTCCTTCAACCAGCTGCTGGCGGTGGGGCTGACGGCGGTCTTCGCGCTGCAGACGATGGTGATCCTCGCCGGCAACCTGAAGGTGCTGCCGCTGACGGGTGTGCCGCTGCCGTTCGTCGCCTATGGGGGGAGCTCGCTGATCGCGAACTTCGTCATCATCGGGCTGCTGCTGCGTCTCTCGCAGCGCAACGCCTGAGGGCGCCGGGCCGTATTCCCTCTGGCGCCGCGTGGGTGCGGCGCCAGCGCGCGGGGAGGCAGATGGCGCATGTCTTGCGCAACGCCCTCTCAACGCGATGTGTGGCTGGCATGACCGCTCGTAAGGCCCGCGCCGGTCGGCGGGCGCTCATCCGCTAAGGAACAAGAGTGTTGTGGCACAGCAAACGAGTCTGACGGCCCCGGCGGGACCAACGGCGAAGACAGTCGAGGGTGAGCATACGGGGAAGCGGCTCGGCGCCTTCCTCTGCTGGGCGGTGGTCTTCGCCGATATCGGCACGTCGGTCTATTACGTACCGGGCATCCTCTTCAGCCAGCCGGGCATCGGTGACCTCGCCGGCCTGTTTGTGGCGCTGACGATGATCGTCTTCCTGCTGCTGACCTTGAAGTATGCCGAGGTGAGCGTGCGCTTCCCGGAGGGCGGCGGCGTCGTCTCCGTCGCGGCCAAGGCGCTGAACCCGTGGGCGGGCGCGGTCGGCGGCATGTTCATCCTCACCTCTTACTTTCTGACGTCGGCGATCAGCTCGCTCTCCGGCGTGCAGTATTTCGAGACGATCGTGCCCGCGCTCAGCTCCACCTTCGTCCAGGTCGTGATCACGCTGGTGCTGCTGGTGCTGCTGGGTGTGCTGAATTGGTATGGCATCAAGGAGAGCGCGGTGTTCAGCGCCGCCATCGCTGTGGCGGCGTTCGCCAGCGACATCTTGATTCTGCTGTTTCTGGCGTTTCGCGTGCCGCCGGCGGTGATCGGCCAGGTCTTCCAGGTGATGTTTCGCGGCGAGCACCTGGCGGTGCCGATTGTGCTGACGGGCTTCGCGGGGTCCTTCCTGGCGTTCTCCGGTCTGGAAAGCATCTCGCAGCTCGCGCCGGTGATGCGGGTGCCACGCAGCAAGACGGTGACACGCGCGCTGATCCTGGTGGTGATCACGGTCGCCGTCACCAGCCCGCTGCTGACGATCTTCTCGACGGTGTTGCTGACGCATCCGGCGCTGCTGCAACAGGCGCACCTGCTGCCGCCGCGCGTGACCGATCCGACGCAGCTCTCCAACCAGTTCATCTCGCAATTGGCCTTCACATCCGGCGGCACGATCTTGGAGGTGCTGACGGCGATCACCGCCGCGACGCTGCTGGCGTTCGCCAGCAACACGGCCATCATCGGCGCGTATCACGTTTTTCTGGCGCTCTCGCGCATGCAATTCCTGCCCAAGATCATCGAGAAGCGCAATACGCTGCGCGACACGCCGCACGTCTCAATCGCGCTGGCAACGGGCATCCCGATGCTGGTGCTGGTCGCGGTGGCGGGCAACATCGTCATCCTGGGCGATATGTACGCCTTCGGCCTGCTGGGCGCGTTCGCGCTCACCTGTGTCGCGCTGGATGTGATTCGCTGGCGCGAGCGGCGCGGCGAGGCGCATATCGGCGCGCTGGAGGACGAGGAAGCCGACGGCCCGCCCGACGCCGTACACGCGCGCCCACGTCCTGGGCGCATGATGGTGCTGTTGGGGGAGCGCGTTGATGCGGAGACGCTGCGGCGCGTCATGGGGCGGGTCGAGAGCGCGCGCGAGCGCGCGGCGGCGGGCCGGCTGGCGCTCGCGCGGGCGCTACGCCCGGCGGGGAGGGTCGCGCTGCGTGCCTGGCCGGATCTCAAATTCTATCTCGGCCTGTTGACGACGGTGCTGGTGGTCGGCGCCTGGAGTATTGACCTCAAGACCAAGCCGCTGGCAACCGCGTTTGGCGGCGGCTTCGCCGTCCTGGGCGTGGCGGTCTCCGTCGTGCATTACCGCTACCAGCAGGAGCGCGGGCGCCCGCCGGTCTTCCTGATGTCGCGGCTGCGCGCGCTGCCGCATTCGATTCTGGTGGTGCTCGCCGCCAACTCGGCACACAATGCGGAGGTCATCCGCGCGGCGATTGAGACTGCCGATGGGCGTCCGCTGACCTTCCTCTATCTCGGTCAGCCGACGCCGCGCGCCGTGCAGCCATTCGAGATCTACGATCCGTACGCCTTCGATGAGGAGGCGCAGCAGGCGCTCTCGCGGGCCGCGACGGCCGCCGGTCGTGCCCACTTGCCGGCGAGCTTCGTCTATCGTGTTGGCGGGCCGGGCAAGGTGCTGGACGCCTGGCGCATCATCCGCCCGGATGAGATCATTGCCGAGTCGGCGCTCGCCAAGTCCATCGCGCAGCGCGTCGCGCCCGATTATGTGCGCTTCCAGCAGGTGGACGGCGTTCGCGTCGCCCACTACGTGAAGCACTTCGTGGCGGGGCTGGACACCGAGCGTCTGGATGAGCGGGTCGCGGGCGGCGTGGGCAGCGATACGTCGGCAGTCCCAGTGACGCCGGGGAGCAATGGCGCGACGCGGGCCGCTACGCCCACCAGAGCGGACGGCGGTGGAGGTGAGGCGTCCGCTGACGACCGGCAGCCGGGCGGGCGGGCGGCTGAACCGACCACCGCGTCGAGCCACACGGCGCGGAATGCTCCAACGCCGGCGGGCGCGGGAACGGGAGCCGAGCGCGCTCCGGAACAGGCGACATCGGAGCCGACTACGCAGGAGCCTACAGCCGCTGTGGACATCGAGGATTACGTCTGGACTGGCACAGAGCTGGTGCGCAAGGACGAGCTGGAGCGCGATCAGCAGGCCGAGGAGCCGCCTGAGCCATCCCAGGAACGCTGAGGATACGGAGCGATGAGGGGCGGGATGCCAGCATGATGCGGCGGCGGCATATACTGTAGGAGTCGTAGATGATGGCGCCGCATCCCGCGCGGCGCGATGTGGAAGGGGCACGAGAGCGATGGCTAGCGCATCTCGCGCCAGGGCGCGTGTGAGCACTCGGGGAACCTCGCGGAGCAGGTTGCCGCGCCCGGTAGCGGCGGTTGCCCGCCTGATCGCCCGTGTGCCACGACCGGTGCGCCGCTTCGCGCTGGCCTATGCCGCAGCGGTGCTGGCGGTGTTCCTCGCCACGTGGGCGATCGGCGTCGCGCAGGCCTATACGCAGACGCGCAACCTGTCGCTGATCTATCTGCTGGTCGTGCTATGGCTGGCCTCGGTGTGCGGGCGCGGGCCGGCGATCCTGGCCTCCGTGCTGGCGTTCTTCGCGTACAACTTCTTCTTCATCACGCCGCTGCATCGCTTCACGGTGGACGATCCCACGGAATGGATCTCGCTCTTCGCCCTGCTCGCCACCGCGCTGGTGCTCGGCCAACTGACGGCATCGGTGCAGGCGCGGGCCAGGGACGCGCAGGAGAGCCAGCAGCGCACCGCGACGCTGTTCGCGCTCTCACAGCTCATCGCCGCCACGCCGGAATACGAGACGCTGCTGGCGGCGCTGCCGGGACGTGTCCTCGATGTCTTCGCTCCGGCGGGCCTGGCCGCGTGTTCGCTGATTCTGGCGGACGACCAGAATCGCCCGATCGTGCAGGCGGCAGCTACCGCCTCACCGTACGGGAGGCCGCTGCTGCGCGTGGTGGGCCTGGAGGAGCGCGAGCAGCAAGCCCAGGCCGGCTGGGTGTTGGAGCATGGCACACCGGCAGGCGGGCATATCGCGTTGGCGGGAGAGGGTGAGACGCAGCCGTACGGGGCGGCCTGTTACTTCCTGCCGTTGCGTAGCCGCGGCCGGATTGTGGGGGTGCTGGGCATCGCGGGCACGGACGAGATGCGACGGCTGGTGCCGGGAGCGCACGCCTCCGCGCCGGAGAGCGACTCGGCTTCCGCTGGCGCGCATGGGCAGGATCCAGAGGTGGAGCTATTGCGGGCTTTTTGCGAGCACATCGCCCTGGCGCTGGATCGCGCCGCCTTGCAGCAGCAGGCGATCCATGCGGAGGCGCTGCGGGAGGGGGATCGCCTCAAAGATGCGCTGCTCGGATCGGTGACGCACGACCTGCGCACGCCGCTGGCGGCGATCAAGGCGGCGACCGGCAGCCTGCTGGATGCCGAGATCACCTGGACCGAGGCGGATCGCCGCGAGCTGCTGGGAGCGATTGACGCCAGCGCGGATCGGCTCAACCGGCTGGTGGGGAATCTGCTGGACCTTTCGCGGCTGGAGGCGGGCGTGGCGCGGCCGGTGAAAGAGTGGTATTTGATCGGCGATGTGGTGGCGGCGGTGCTGGACCGGCTGGAGCTGGCGGGGCAGCTCGCGGGCCGCGAGATTGTGGTGGATGTGCCGGGGGAGCTTCCGCTGGCGCCGATGGATCATGCGCAGATCGAGCAGGTGTTGACCAATGTGCTGGAGAATGCGCTCAAATACTCACCCGCTGGCTCGCCGGTGGATGTGCGCGCGCGCGTTGTGGGGCGGCCGGAGAGGCTGCGGGAGGGGCGGCCGGAGGCGCTGGAGGTGCGGATCACGGATCATGGAGTCGGCATCCCGGCGGGAGAGCTGCGCGCCATCTTCGGTAAGTTCTATCGTGTGCGACAGACGGCGGCGCATTGGGCTGATGGCAAGCCGCCGGTGGGTACGGGGTTGGGGCTGGCGATCAGCGACGCCATCATGCACGCGCACGGCGGGCATATCTGGGCGGAGAGCCGTCTTGGTGAGGGAACGACGGTGATCTTCACGCTGCCGATCCCGGTGGATGGGCCGCTCGGCGGGCTGCCGGAGCTTGACGGTGGGAGGGAGGCCGCCCCCTCTGAAGTTGGGGCCGAGGTGGCGCCGTGAGCGATGACAGCCAGCGGGATGATGCGCAGAGGCAACGCACGGAGCGCACGGAGGGGCGTGGGCCTGACGGCGCACGGGTGCTGGTGATTGACGACGAGCCGGAGATCCGCCGGGCGGTGCGCGCGGGGCTTGCCGGCGCGGGCTTCGCCGTCGAGTGGGCGCCGACGGCGGCCGAGGGACTCGATCTGGTGACGCGCTGGCATCCCGATGTGGTGATCCTGGACCTCTCACTGCCGGATATGGATGGGCTGGAAGCCTGCCGGCAGCTGCGGGCGTGGTCGCCGGTGCCGATCATCGTGCTCTCGGTGCGCGCGGGGGATGCGGATAAGGTGACGGCGCTGGAACTGGGCGCGGACGACTACTTGACCAAGCCGTTCAGCATGGGCGAGCTGGTGGCGCGCGTGCGGGTGGCCTTGCGCCACGCCGCCCAGTCGGCGGGCGCGTCCGGCGGCGATGCGCGCTTCCGCGCGGGCGCGCTGACGATTGACTTCGGCCGGCGCGTGGTGACGATGGATGGGGCGGAGGTGCATCTGACGCCGACCGAGTATGAGGTGCTGAAATATCTGGCGCAGCACGCGGGCAAGGTGATCACGCACCGGACGCTGCTGCGGGCGGTCTGGGGGCCGGCGTACGAGGATGAGGCGCACTACCTGCGCGTGTTCATCGGCCAATTACGGCGCAAGATCGAGCCGGACGCGGCGCGGCCGGCGTACCTGCTGACGGAGCCGGGCATCGGCTACCGCCTGCGCAGTCCTGAATAAGCGCGGACCGCTACTCTCCCGCCCAATCTTTACATTTTCCTGATGCGAATCGGGCGTCGCGTTTACGTGGCCCTTATCGTCGCTGCCCCACAATTCATGTGAATTCTGCGATGCGCTCCCGCGCGGCGAATTTCCGGCGCTCCCTGGATCAGACCGCTTTGCGTTGAGCTGGTGTCATGCGTTGGCTCCCGGCATGAATGCCGGGGGTAATCCTCCGCCTCGCACGAGTGAGGATAGCCCAACAATCCAGAGCAAGGCGGTATCAGTCAGTGCTCCCCGGATGACCCGCGCGCATAGCGGGAGCGGAAGGAAGCGGCACAGGTATGGGGAAGTTTCGGGAAGCGGATCTCCCGGACGGGTTCGCGCCACGCTGGGATGTGGTTGACCTCGACGACGCCTTCGGTGAACACCACATCGAGTATTGGGTGCGGAAGCAGAACGCGCTCGTGCCGGCGACGGAACGCGAGATCGCGGCTATCCGCGCCTGGGAGCGCGAACATACGGCGGCCCTCCGGCTGGAGCGATTGAAGCAGGTGGAACATCGCCGGCGGCGCTTGCAACCGCTCTGGGCCGCATGGCAGATGGTCGCCCGCTTCATCGCGTGGGCCACAGCGGCGCGCATGCAAGGCGTATCGCCGAACCACTCGCGGTCCGGCTCTGAATGATGAAGCGGAATCAGTCGTGAGAAACAATGGCGTGGTGGCACAGCAACCGAATTTAACGGCCCCGGCGGGACCAACGGCGAAGACGGTCGAGGGTGAGCATACGGGGAAGCGGCTCGGCGCCTTCCTCTGCTGGGCGGTGGTCTTCGCGGACATCGGCACCTCCATCTATTACGTGCCGGGCATCCTCTTCGGCCAGCAGGGCATCGGCGATCTGGCCGGCCTGTTCGTCAGCATGACGATGGCGGTCTTCCTGCTGCTGACCTTGAAGTACGCCGAGGTGAGCGTGCGCTTCCCGGAGGGCGGCGGCGTCGTGACGGTGGCCGCGCGCGGGCTGAACCCGTGGGCGGGCGCGGTCGGCGGCATGTTCATCCTGGTGGACTACTTTCTGACGTCGGCGATCAGCTCGCTGTCGGGCGTGCAGTATTTCGAGACGATCGTGCCGGCGCTCAGCTCCACCTTCGTCCAGGTCGTGATCACGATCACGCTGGTCGTGTTGCTGGGCATCCTTAACTGGTATGGCATCAAGGAGAGCGCCATCGTCAGCGCCGCGATTGCCATCGCCGCCTTCGTCAGCGACATCTTGATCCTGCTGTTTCTGGCGTTTCGCGTGCCGCCGGCGGTGATCGGCCAGGTCTTCCAGGTGATGTTTCGCGGCGAGCACCTGACGGTGCCGGTGGTGCTGACGGGCTTCGCGGGGTCCTTCCTGGCGTTCTCCGGTCTGGAAAGCATTTCGCAGCTCGCGCCGGTGATGCGGGTGCCACGCAGTAAGACCGTCACCTGGGCGCTGGCGCTGGTGGTGATCACAGTGGGCATCACCAGCCCGCTGCTGACGATCTTCTCGACGGTGTTGCTGACGCATCCAGCGCTGCTGCACCAGGCGCACCTGCTGCCGCCGCGTGTGACCGACCTCACGCAGTTGCAGACGCAATTCATCTCGCAGCTTGGCTTCAGCGCCGGCGGCACGATCCTGGAGGTGCTGACGGCGATCACCGCCGCGACGTTGCTCGTCTTCGCTAGCAATACGGCCATCATCGGCGCGTATCACGTTTTTCTGGCGCTCTCGCGCATGCGGTTTTTCCCCAAGATCATCGAGCGGCGTAACAAGCTGCGCGATACCCCGCACATCGCCATCGCTGTCGCGACCGTCATTCCCATCCTGGTGCTGGTCGCGGTGGCGGGTAATATCGCCATCCTGGGCGATATGTACGCCTTCGGCCTGCTGGGCGCGTTCGCGCTCACCTGCGTCGCGCTGGATGTGATTCGCTGGCGCGAGCGGCACGGTGAGGCGCACGTTGGCAGCACCGAAGAAGATGATGAGCACGCCGGGCAGGTCGTTGAACAGGTCGCCGCTCAGGCCCACGGCGCGGCGCGCTGGTCGCGCCGGCTGGCGCCGGTGTTGGGACGCTTCGACCCGGAGACGCTGGACCGCCCGCATGCCGTGTGGGTGCGGATACGAGCGGGTGGGACGGAGGTCGCGCAGGCTTTGCATCCCGTTGCGGTCCTGATCCGGCGGGTCTGGCCCGATCTCAAGTTCTCCCTTGGTCTGTTGACGACGGTGCTGGTGTGCGGGGCGTGGGCGATCAATCTCAAGAGCAAGCCGCTGGCGACGGGGTTCGGCGGGGGGCTGACGATCCTGGGCGTGGCGGTCTCGATCGTCCACTACCGCTACCAGCAACAGCGCGGCCAGCAGCCGATCTTCCTCATGTCGCGGCTGCGGCCCATTCGGCGCTCCATTCTGGTGGTACTGGCGGCGGACTCCGCACGCAACCGGGAGGTGGTGCGCGCCGCGATCGAGGGGGCGGACGGGCACACACTGGTGTTTCTGTATCTGGGCCGGCCCCAGCCGCGTGAAGTGCAGCCGTTCGAGATCTACGATCCGTACGCCTTCGATGAGGAGGCGCAGCGCACCCTCTCGGCGGCGGGGGCCGCGGCCCGGCATGCCCATGTGCCGGCGCAGTTCGCCTATCGCGTTGGTGGGCCGGATCGGGTGCTGGACGCCTGGCGTGTCATCCGCCCGGATGCGATCATCGCCGAGGCAGCGCTGGCGAAAACCATCTCCAAACGGGTCGCGCCTGACTATGTGCGCTATCAGCAACTGGACGGTGTCCGCGTCGCCCATTACGTGAAGCATTTCGTGGCGGGGCTGGATGCGGAGCGCGCCGGCGAGCGCACCACCGCGCCGCGTATGACGGTGATACCGGGAGCAGCACCCGGCCAGAACGGCGCGCGGAGCGTGCCGCGCGCGGCAGGGGTGGAGGGAGAGCCGCGCGCGGCAGCCCTACCGCTAGCCGAGGGGGTGAGCGCGAACAACGGCTCCCGTGCCAGCGGAGGCGGCGCGGCGCCGATTGAGCAGCAGCCCGCCGCGGCGGCAACTCGCACGCCAGCCGGGAGCGCGGCGACAGAGCCGAGCGACCAGGAGGAGGCTGCCGGCGTGGACATCGAGGACTACGTCTGGACTGGCACGGAGCTGGTGCGCAAGGACGAGCTGGAGCGGCGCGAGCGAGAGCGGCGCGAGCGGGAGGCGGAACGAGAGCGGCCGGGCGGCGAGCAAAGCGAGGAAGGCGCCAGCCAGTAGCCGGATGGCGCGGGGTTGCTCTCCCCCAGCCCCTCTCCTTGCGAGGAGAGGGGAGAACTGGACGATCAGGCATGGCGAAGGGAAGCGGCCTCATGCCAGACGAGCGATAGCTCCACGAAGCAACCAGGTTAGCGTGGCTGTGGCACGATGTGCTCCGCTCCCAGCAGATTGGTGAGGTGGAAGGTCGCGGTGGCCGCGTCGTCGCCAAGGTACACCCCTGGCACTTTGCGCTGCAGCTCTGGGTTGCGCAGGAAGATTGGCCCGTAAAAACCGAGCATGGGCCGCGCTCCATCCATCTGAGCGATCTGCTTGGCGAGCCGCGCCAGCGAGCGCACCCGCTGCGGAGTGGAGATCCACAGGGCGATGAGCGTGGGCCGCCGCGTGCGCGCCTCCTCGACCAGCGCACCGCCATCCACCTCGGGGCCAAGATAGATCACGCGCATGCCGGCACGCCGCCAGAACGCGGCCAGCATCAGCGCCCCGATCTCATTTTGCTCGCGCGGGCCGCTGCCAATGAAGGCCAGTGGGCCGTCGGTGCGCTCAGGGGTGCGGTGGAAGATCGAGAAGAGGTGCGCGCGTACGTAGTTGGTGGCGAAGCGCTCTTCAGGCGTGCTCATCTGGCGGCTGGCCCACAGATCCGTCACGCGGGCCAGCGCCGGCTGGAGCAGGTTGATGCAGACACTCTCGACGGAGCGCGCGCTGATGGCCTCGTTGAGGATATGGTTCGCGCCGGATGTGTCGAGGTTGGTGAAGGCATAGACGAGCCGCGGCACGAGCAGGCGCAGGTCACGGCTGTGCGTGGCGGGGCCGCCTGAGACGCGCGCGCCGCTGGACGCGGGCCATGCCGCCTCGGCGGTTCGCTCGTCGTAGCGCCCTTGTTCAGGCCGCTGAAGCGGACCAGAGAGCGGACCGCCGAGCGGCCGCGAGACCTGAACACTGGAATAGCGCGGCTGCGCGATCGCGGTCACGCGCTGGCCAGAGAGGCCTGCGCTTGCGCCCGCGTCACGTGGCTCCGCGCCCCGCGCATCGAGCGGCCCCGTGGTGGTGGGGATAGGAAACGCGCCGGAGTGCGCGGCGCCAAGCGGGCCGGCTGTGCTGGTCGCGGTGGTGGATGGCATCGTGGATGGCGGCGGGAATGGCATCGTGGATGGCATCGTGGATGGCGGCGGGAATGGCGGCGGGAATGGCGGCGGGAATGGCGGCGGGAATGGCGCGGGCCGCCCAGACGGGATGGATGTGCCGCCGAAGATCGCTCCTGAGAGTGTCCCAGTGGGGTCCATCAGCAGATCGGACGGATTGAGCGGGCGTGTTGGCGCGGCGGCGCGCACGGGCTGAAAGGTGTCTCCACCCAGGCGGTTGCCCGGCATGGAATCCCGCCGCAACTCCCCGCTCCGCGGCTTGGCGAGGCCAGCGGTCGACAGGCCGCCATCCTCCTGGGCCGCCACCAGCCGAGCGCCAGCCTCAGCCGGCACGACGCCGTTGACGATCTGGTCGCGCAGCCAGAGCGAGGCGATCAGATCGCGCTCAGAATAGCGGCGGGCGTTGCCGCTGGCCTCTTCCGCCGAACGCGCGGGCGCCGGGATGCCAATCTGTTGTTCCCAGCTCCACAGGATCATCGGGCGCACACCCACCAAATGCACCATGGTGGTGAGGTCGTAGATCGGGTCGTTCGAGAACTGCGCGAGGTTGGGGGGATGGCTCGTCTTGCCAAGCCCGCCGCTCCCAATGCCCAGGGGCCCTGAATGACTCATAATAACTCCGCTCCTCAACTCTCATGTTGCTGTTTCAGGCCTGGCATGCTCGTAGCGATGGTGCCGGGCGCCGATGAGACGCATGTCCGATTGGGAAGGAGACGCGCCCATCGAATGCCGTGCCGCTGACCGGCGACGCGTGGAATGATGGCACGAACGAGAAAACCTTCGTCCAACACTATAGTCAGACGTTGTATCAGTGCGACATATCCGCGATGCATACCCGCCACGCGACTGCCGCTCACGATGGTGATATGCAGCATAACGCGTGCCATACCAGGGGAACGGCAAGGTGTGATACGCAACTCAGCGCGCGGGCGTGTTCGGCAAGCTGGAGCGCAGCCGTTCCAGCGCGGTGATCGTCTCGCGCCATTCGCGCAGCGCGCCGTCCGCCCCGGGCCGCGCATCGCCAGCGTCTCGCGTGGTGAGGTCGCGCACGAAAGCGTATTGGGTCCGCGCCCAGGCGATGTCCGCCTCCAGCGCCGTGTCTTCCCGCCGCGTCAGCTCACGCAGACGCGCGATGCCGTTGAGCAGGCCGGGTGTGCGCTCATTCAGGTCGGCGATGTGGTGCGCCACGACATAGCCGTGCAGCGCCGAGGAGAGCTCGTACAGGCCGCGATAGAGCGCGCTCGCCGGCACGATGCCCGCTGGCGGCAGCGTTCCCAGCGCGTGCAGCGTCAAGGCCATCTGCTCGGCAATCGCTTCGACATTTGAGGCGAGGTGGACGGCCACGACATGGCGATAGGCGAAGCCACAGCGGCGCAACAGCAGCTCGATAGGCTCTGCCGCCGGCGCATAGCCGTCGAACGGCGGCCACCAAGCGTCCGTTTGATCGCTTTCGGCGCGCACATCTGGATAGCCCTCTTCCAGCGCCGTGAGGTAGCTCTGCGCCGCCACTTCGAGGTTCGCCGCGACGCGCGTGAGCCGGGCCGCCGAGGCTGCGAGGCCGTGCAAGAAGCGCTCGCCCGCATCCGGCGACCATACGGCGGATGGCGCTAGGTCACGCGGCAGCCGCAGATAGAACTCGGCTTCGACGCCGGCCTCACCCAGCGCATGCGTGAGATCCTGCCGGATCGTCGCTGGCACGCACGCGACGCGCAATCCCGCGTAGAGGCGCCCTTCCCAGGCGGATGGTGCCGCCGCCTGTGCGTCACGCGCTTGCACGGCGGGCACATGCGGCACGCGCCCCGGTCCATATTCCATGCCACACCTCCCCGAACCGACTCCGCCTCACGCATGGGAGCATGCAGTCCGCAGCCATCGTTCGTCGCGGCTAAAATAGTACAGTATGTGGCAACGGCCCGGCAATCCCCTAGGCACCAAGGGGCTAGGCGTGGGGACGAAGGCGAGACGGGCGGGCGCGGCCGGTTGACAGAAGGCGCGCGACCTGCCTCAAATGGAGGATGCGGCGCGGCAGCGAGTCGCTCAGCGCGGAGCGAGAAGGACGAGGTCGTCATGGCGGAAGATGTAGTGGCGCGACTGCGTACACACGAGCGCGAGCTGCGCCTGCGCCTGGCGACGGTGGCTGGCGATGGCTGGGAGCCCGACGAGGGCAGCGATGCCGCGCTCCTGCTCGACGCGCTGCAGGGTGCCGCGCCAGAGGAGTACGAGCCACGCTTCGCCGCCTCGGCGCGACAGCTCGCGGAGCAGGGTGGGCGACTGGAGGTGCGGTTGGAGAGCCTGCTCGACTGGCAGCGGGCGCTGGCCGACGCGCTCGCCGGCCTCTTCGAGGATGAGCCGCGCACGCAGGCGCGCGCTGGGCGCTACCTTGGCGAGATCGTCTTGCGCATCGCCGCCATCCTGGCGCGCGAGTATCAGACCGAGCAGGCACGGCTGGCGGCGGTGGCGGCCGAGCGTGCGCGCCGCGGCACGACACGCCTGCACGCGCTGCAACGCATCAACGCCGCCGCCAACTCTACCCTCGATCTCGATCAGACGTTGGAGACGACCGCCCGCGCCGTCGCCGAGGAGATGAGCGCCGATCTGTGCGCGATCTTTCTCTTCGACGACGTCTCGCGCGAGCTGCGGCTGCGGGCGACCAGCGGCCCGCTGCCGCGCGCGGGGCGGCAGTATACCGTGCCGCTGCGTCAGGGATACAGCGGGTGGGTGGCGGAGCGCGGCCAGCCGCTGAATGTGGAGGATGCCGGCGCCGACGAGCGGTTCCGCGCTGAGGCCAGCGCCTATCCGCTGCCGTACCGTGGCCTGCTGGCGGTGCCGATCATCTTCTTCACCGTCTTCAAGCTCGAAGGCGTCATTGCTGTGCAGACGCGCGAGCCGCATCGCTTCAGCGACGACGAGGTGAGCTTCCTGGAGATCGTCGCCGGCCACCTGGCGATGAATATCGAGAACGGGCGCCTGCACGAGCAGAGCGACGAGGAGCTGCGGCGCAAGGTCCACGAGCTGAGCACGCTGTATCGCGTCTCCTCGCTCGTCACCTCCACGCTGGTGCTGGACAACGTGCTCTCGATCATCGTCGCGCAGGCTGTCCAACTGAGCGGCGCCGACCGCTCCATTCTCTTCGAGCTGGATGCGCCCAGCCAGCGATTGCGCGCCGTCGCCAGCCACGGCTGGGAGACCGCCGAGATCGAGCGCGCCGTCGTGCCGGTAGGCCAGTGCTGCGCGGGCCGTGTGGCCGGCACGGACACGCCAAGCATGCTGGTGGATTGCATGCGCGGCGACGAGGGTTGCTTCCTGCGCGCGCTGCCGGAGGCCATCGGCGATCAGCACGCCGTGCTCTGCGTCCCACTCAGCACGGGCCACGGCCCCTTGGGCGCGCTCTGCATCTTCAGCGGCCAACGCCACATCGTCAACGAGCACCAGCGCCAACTCGTCGTCACCTTCGCCAACGTCGCCGCCATCGCGATGGAGAACGCGCGCCTCTTCACGGAGACGCGCCAGGGCCTGCGTACAAAGGAGGCGCTGCTGCGCGAGATGCACCACCGCGTCAAGAACAATCTGCAACAGGTGGCATCCATCCTCAACATGCAGCGGCGCCGCGCCAAAAATCCCGAAGTGGAGCAGATTCTGCTCGAAAGCGTTGACCGCATTCAGGGGATCGCCGCCACACACGATCTGCTCTCCAGCACCCAGCTTGGCGTTGCGCCTGTTGACCAGATCGCGCGCAAGATCGTCGGCGTCGTACGTGGCAACCTTGTTCCGCCGCACCTGCGCGTCCACTTCGCCGTCGGCAACGCGCCCTATCATATGCCCACTGAACAGGCGACGACGCTCGCTATCATCCTCAACGAGCTGATTGCCAACGCCATCGAGCACGGCTTCGAGGGGCGCGAGCAGGGGGAGATCCGCATCAGCGCCAGCCGCCAGGACCGCCACATCGTGCTGCGCGTGGCCGACGACGGGCGTGGCCTGCCGGAGGGATTCGCCGTCCAATCATCCGAGGAGTTGGGGCTCTCGCTGGTGCGCCGTCTCGTCCAATCCGATCTACGCGGCAGCGTCGCCATCTTCGCGGCCAGCGGCTCGCCCGACCTCGCCCCGGCGCCTGGCGATCTCCCGCCCGGCTCCACAGACCCGCGTCTGCCGATACCCGCCGTCGCATCGGCCGCTGGGGCTGATACGCTGGAGTCCGCGCGGCCCTGGACCATCGTCGAGCTGCGTTTCCCGCTCGTGCCGCCGCCGGGCACGGACGAGATCGGCCGCCTGATCATGCCAGCCGCGGGCGACCTCTAGCCGATCTCGCCACCGCCGCCTGAATGCTCCGGCGCCGTCATCTTGTGCGCCGCCGGGAGCCGGGGGCGCCCGTTCTGGGCGCCGGGTCGCCCGCCCAGCCAGCCCATCAGCGCCGCGATGCCGAAGACGAGCGCCGCCGCCACCAGCGCTGAGGCCGCCTGCGCCGCCGCCGGAAGTGCCTGCGTGGTCGGCGCCGCCGCGCCGCCCGACCCGCCGGCTTGCGGCGTGTAGAGCGCGGAGAGCGCCGCGTAGACGGCGACCGAGATCACCCCTGCCAGCGCGCCCATTCCCGCGCGCAGGCTGTCGCGCCCGGCGAAATATCCCGCCGCTGAGAAGGTGAACAGCAGCGCGAAGATGCCGAGGCAGCTGGACGCGAAAATCCCCGGATGATCGAGATCGGCGGAGCCGCTCCCGAAGAGCAGCACGGTGAGCAGAGCAAGGCCCAGGCGCAGGATGAGGTAGGCGCCCAGCCCCGTCACGCCTCCCCAGAGAGCAGCGGCACGCATGTGATGTCTATCTCCAAATGAGGCCATATCTGGTTGTCCGCGCCGGCTCCCATGCCACGCGGCGCGCACCGGGATTATAGCGCCGCCGGCCGCGTCCGCGCACCTCGCTTTGCGGCCGCCCGCGTTTGCGGTACACTCTGGGCAGCGCGCGGCTCAGCCGAGCCGCGCGCCCAGGACATGAGGTTGTCCTGCCCGGTGGTGCGGCATGCTATGCGTGTGGTGCGCGTGACGGGCGGGTAGTGAGCGATAGGCGGGCGCGCCCGCGCCGCGCGAGGGATGAGGGCACCATGCGCTACTTCTCCTCTATCGTCGAGACGATCGGCCATACCCCGCTCGTCCGGCTGAACAAAGTCTCGCACGGCGTGCGTCCGCTGCTGCTCGCGAAAGTCGAGTTCTTCAATCCCGGCGGCAGTGTCAAGGATCGCATCGGCATCTCGATGATCGAGGCGAGCGAGCGTGCCGGCCTGCTCAAGCCCGGCGCCACCATCGTCGAGCCGACCAGCGGCAACACCGGCACCGGCCTCGCGCTCGCCGCCGCCGTCAAGGGCTATAAGTGCATCTTTGTCATGACCGACAAGGTCTCTGAGGAGAAGCGCGGGCTACTGCATGCACTGGGCGCCGAGGTGGTCATTTGCCCCAACAGCGCGCCCTTCGACTCGCCCGAGAACTATCACAACGTCGCCGCGCGCCTCGCGCGCGAGATCCCCAACGCTTTTAGCCCGGATCAGTACGCCAACGCCGCCAACCCGGCCGCGCACTACCACTCCACCGGCCCCGAGATCTGGGATGACACGGACGGCAAAGTGACGGCGTTCGTGGCCGGTGTCGGCACCGCCGGCACCATCACCGGCACCGCGCGCTATCTCAAAGAAAAGAATCCGCATATCAAGGTCATCGGCGCCGACCCGGCCGGCTCGATCTACTCCGGCGACACGCCGCGGCCTTACAAGGTCGAGGGCATTGGCACCGACCACTTCCCCGGCAACTGGAACCCCGCGCTGGTGGATGAGGTCATCCGCGTGGAAGACAAGGCCGCCTTTCAGCTCGCGCGCCGGCTGACGCGCGAGGAGGGCATCTTCGTCGGCGGCTCGGCCGGCACGGCGGTGGGCGCCGCGCTCGAATACGCCAAGCGTCTCGGCCCCGACGATGTCGTGGTCGTGCTGCTGCCCGACGGCGGCCGTGGCTATCTCTCCAAGCTCTACGATGACACCTGGCTGCGCGAGAACGGCTTCTATGAGATGGCCGCGCAGCCGACCCTCGCGGACGTGCTTGCCTTCCGCCACGCCGCCACGCCCGATCTGCCGCTCGTCGTTGGCGTCGCGCCCGACGAGCCGGTGGCCGAGGCGATTGGCCGTTTCCACCGTTACGGCATCTCGCAGCTTCCCGTCATGCAAGACAACACGATCGTCGGCTCCCTCACCGAGACACAGCTCTTGCAGCGTTTCGCCTCCGGCGAGCGCCTCAACGGCCAGCGCGTGCGCGACTGGCAAGGCCCACCGCTGCCCACCCTGCCCGAGACCGCCACCGTCCGCGACGCCTACACCGCGCTGGTGGGCGGCCAGACGGCCATCGCCGTCAGCGGGCCGGAGGGCCTGCGCGGCGTCATCTCCAAGTCTGACCTGATGGAGTTCTGGGCCCAAAGCGGTGGCGCGGCGGTATCTGGCTCCGGCGAGCAAAAGTAGCGCCCCAGACCGCCCGCGCGCATGCCCGCGCTTCCGCTCACGCCCGTGCTGGCCGCGCCGTCTTTCCAGAGCATTCACCGGCTCCCCGTGCCCAAGCGTGCCGCTGATCTTGTGTGAGAATTGCCGAGTCGGTGACGTAGTACCCATCAAGTCGGCCTGTCAAGTGCGCCGGCGATGTGACGTGGTCGGGCCCCGGCGGCCCTGACGCCAGCCGAAGCGGTCCAAATATCCTTGAGGAGGACCTCGAAGATGCCCAGAAAGCACGGCCTCTGGTCCCTCGTCTTGGGCGCAGTGGTCTTGATGTCCATGGCGCTCGTGGCATGCGGCCCCAGCGGCGGTAGCCCCGGCGGAAACTCTGGCGGACAAGCCGTGAAGGGCGGCTCGATGATCGACGGCCTGTTCGAAGAGCCGGACACGCTGTTGCCCTTCCTGACCAACGAGACCTACTCGGTCATGGTGGACCAGGCGCTCTGGGCGCCGCTGTGGTATGGCGACCCCCAGGGTGCGCTGCACGCCGGCATCGCCACGGACGTGCCCTCCGTGCAGAACCAGGGCATTTCCGCCGACGCCAAGACCTACACCATCCATCTGAAGCCGAACCTGAAGTGGTCCGACGGCTCGCCGCTGACCGCCGACGACCTCGCCTTCAGCCTCAACCTGTACGCCAACCCCGACTTCGCCAACACCTTCGGCTTCCCGCTCACGACCGATCCTGACGGCGTCGCCAGCGTCAACAAGGTGGACTCGACCACCGTCTCGATCGCCTTCAAGCAGCCGCGCGTGACCATCAACGCGCTGCTGGCCGACGGCGCGTCCAGCATCATCCCGCAGAAGGTCTTCGGCTCGATGAAGCCGGCCGACGTCGCCAAGTCAACGGAGAACTTCAAGCCGACCGTTGACAGCGGGCCGTTCATGGTCAAGGACCGTGTGCAGGGCAGCAACATCACCCTGGTGCGCAACCCCAACTACTACCAGGACGGCAGGCCCTACCTCGATCAGGTCACCTTCCAGATCATTCCGGACCAGAGCACCATCCTGACCGCCCTGCAGAGCGGCCAGATCGACAGCTCCTGGTTCCTGGACGTCAACAAGCTGACCAGCTACCGTGGCATCCAGGGCTATACGACCTACGTTGACCCGCACCCCGCCGGTTTCGAGAACATCGTCTTCAACCTCACCAACCCGATCCTGGCCGATCACAACGTGCGCCAGGCGCTCACCGAGAGCTTCAAGGTTGACGACCTGATCACCCAGGTCTGGCACGGCGCCGCCGTCAAGACTTGCGACGATCATGGTGGCACGCCGTTCCACGAGCAGAACGTCACCTGCTACAACTACGACCCGACCGACGCCGGCAAGCTGCTCGACGCCTCTGGTTGGACAATGGGCTCTGACCAGCTTCGCCATAAGGGCGGCAAGACGCTCGAGTTGCGCTACTCCACCACCGCCGGCAAGGCGTACCGCGAGCAGACCGAGGTGCTGGCCCAGGCCGCCTGGAAGAAGATCGGTGTCAAGATCGACATCGTCAACTATCCCGCCAACCAGTACTTCGCCGCCGGCCAGAAGGGCATCCTTTCCTCCGGCAACTTCGACATCGGCGAGTTCGCCAACACCCTCGGCTACGACCCGGATGACCACACCACCTTCCAGTCCGACCAGACACCGGACAAGGGTGGCTCCAACTACGCGCACTACAGCAACCCCACCGTGGATCAGGCCGAGCACGATCAGGTCTCCAACCCGGATGTCAACGCCCGCAAGGCCGACTTCCAGAAGATCCACGCCGAGGTTCTCAAGGACCTGCCGAACATGTATTACTACACGGCGGCCAATATCTCCGTGTACAACAACAAGCTGCACAACTACCAGCCGTCCCCCCTCGGCCCCTCCGAGACGTGGAACATCTGGGATTGGTGGCTGACGGGCGGCAAGTCCACCCACTAATCTGGCACATCCGATGCTGTAAACACGGATGCGCCCAGGCGTCTACAGGCTAGCGGGAATGCGCATGGCGGTCCATTCCAGGGCCGCCATGCGCCCTATCCATCACCGGATATGGGGCATTCAGCCCCCGGCGGACTCTGCGCCAGCACGGCAGCGAGCCTGGCGTGCCGCGCTCGCTGCCGCCATCGCCATCGCTAACCGCCCAAATCGTTTGCTTTCCTGTGCCACGATGTGCTATCGTGGCCCGTAATCTGACACGCGCCAGCGCCCGCTCGCTCTCGAAACGAGTGCGCAAGCGCGCCGATTCCCACGGTGAACACGTGACCGCGGGTTGGCACGGATCGTGACCAATCATGCGTGTGCGATCTTGTAGACAGATTGGCTCGACACGGGAGAGTCCGCACGAGGGGGATCAGCGATGAGACGCTACCTGATACGGCGCGTTGTCCAGGCTGTCTTCATGCTCTTCGTCATGTCCATCGTCTTCTTCACGCTGCTGCACCTCATCCCCGGCGGGCCCGACGCCGTCATCGGCGCCAACAACCCCCACATCACTCCCATCCAGCGCGCGGCCATCCGCCACCGCTTCGGCCTCGACCAGCCGGTGCCCATCCAGTATCTTTCCTGGCTCGGCAATGCCCTGCACGGCGACTTCGGCATCTCCTTCTCCAACTCGCTGCCCGTCGCGCAGGAGCTCGCCGCACGCATCCCCGCCACGCTGGAGCTGTTCCTCACGGCGCTGGGCTTCGCCCTCATCATGGCGATCCTGCTCGGTGTGACGGCCGCCGTCAAGCAATACTCGATCACCGACTACCTGATCACCGTGCTCTCGTATATCGGCATCTCCATGCCGGTCTTCTGGTTCGCACTGCTGCTGCAAGAGCTCTTCGGCGTGCAGCTCGGATTGCTGCCCGTCTTCGGCCGGACCGCCGCGGACACCACCAGCTTCACCAACCTCGAGATCTTTGAAGACTACGTCGTGCATCTCATCCTGCCCGCCATCGTGCTTTCGCTGCTCTTCATCGCCACCTGGAGCCGTTTCCTGCGCTCCAGCATGCTGGAGGTGATCAAGCAGGATTACATCCGCACGGCGCGCATGAAGGGCCTGGGCGCGCGCCAGGTCTTCTTCCGCCACGCGCTGCGCAACGCCCTCATCCCGTTGGTGACAGTGGTGGCGATCAGCTTCGGCGGCATCGCCGGTGGCGCCATCATCACCGAGACCATCTTCGCCTGGCCGGGGCTGGGCCGCCTCTTCCTCGTCGCGGTCAACTTCCCCGACTATCCCACCTTGCTGGCCTATCTGCTGTTCGGCGCGGCCAGCGTCATCTTCTTCAATCTCGTCGCGGATATCCTCTACGGCGTCATAGACCCGCGCATCCGCTACTCATGAAGACGCGCCCCAGACCTCGGTGAGCGATCCAGGTGAGAGGAGCCCGACGATGGCTACGGTCCAGTCCGATCAACTGCTGACGCAGTTTCAGCCCAACGAGATCACCCCCGAATTGGCGCGCAAGCGCCGTAGCCAGTTCCGTATCATCTTCGACCGTTTCACGCGCAACAAGGTTGCCGTCGCGGGCTTCGTCGTGCTGGCTGTGCTGCTGGTGGCCGCTGTCTTCGCCCCCATCATCACTGGGCAGACCAGTACCTACGATCCGCCCAACGACCCCAACCTCTCCATCGCCCTGAGTGGCCCGATCCCCGGCCACCCGCTCGGCACCGATGATCTGGGCCGCGATGAGCTGGCGCGCATGCTCTTTGGCGGCAGGGTCTCGCTCGCGGTTGGCATCCTCACCGCGCTGCTCACCATCCTGATCGCTGTGACCGTCGGCTCGCTCGCTGGCTACTACGGCGGCTGGGTGGATATGGTCATGATGCGTGTTACCGACGCCTTCCTCTCGGTGCCGCTGCTGGTCGTGCTCTTCGTGCTCGCGCGCACGTTCAGCGACGGCTCGGTTCCCAGCATCGTCATCTTGATCGCCGCTTTCGAATGGCCCAGCGTCGCCCGCGTCGTGCGCGGCGAGTTCCTCGGCCTCAAAGAACGCGAATTCCTGCTCGCCGCGCGCACGCTCGGCGCCAATGATCTGCGGCTGATGGTGCGCCACATCCTGCCCAACGCCGCCGGGCCGATCATCGTCGCGGCGACACTGGTGGTCGGCGACGCCATTATCACCGAGTCGGTGCTCAGCTTCTTCTCCTTCGGCGTGCGACCGCCGACATCAAGCTGGGGATCGATGCTCAACAACTCGCGCGACTTCATCAGCAGCGATCCGCTGCTACTCTACCTGCCCGGCATCGCCATTCTCATCACGGTGCTCTGTTTCAACCTGATGGGTGACGGCCTGCGCGACGCGCTCGATCCGTATATGACGGAGCGGTAGGCACGCCCGACCGCTGTGACTCTAAAGGTTGAGAGGAGGCTCCCTTGGCCAGATTGCTGGAGGTCAAGGACCTGAAAGTCCAGTTCAAAACGCGCGAAGGCCCGGTCCACGCCGTTGATGGCGTCACGTTCCATCTCGATGCGGGTGAGACGCTCGGCATCGTGGGCGAAAGCGGCTCGGGCAAGAGCGTCACCTCGCTCTCCATCTTGCGCCTCCTCCCCATGCCGCCGGCCCAGCTCGTCAACGGCACGATCATCTATCAGGACAAAGACCTCGCCGATCTCCCGGAATCCGAGATGCGCGCCGTGCGCGGCCGCGAGATCGCGATGATCTTCCAGGATCCGATGACGAGCCTGAACCCCGTGCTCAACATCGAATCGCAGCTCATTGAGCCGCTGCAGCTCCACCTCAACATGAGCAAGAACGAGGCACGCCAGCGCGCCATCGAGCTGCTCGAAGCCGTCGGCATCCCCGACGCGCCCCGCCGCCTGCGCGCCTATCCGCACCAGTTCAGCGGCGGCATGCGCCAGCGCGTCATGATCGCCATTGCCATCGCCGCCAACCCCAAGCTGCTGATTGCCGACGAGCCGACCACCGCCCTCGACGTCACCGTGCAGGCGCAGATCCTCGAATTGATCGCCCGGCTCCGTCGCGACCTCGGCACCGCCGTCATCCTCATCACCCATGACCTGGGCGTCGTGGCCGGCGTCACCGATCGCATCATCGTCATGTATGCCGGCAAGATCGCCGAGGAAGCGTCCACTGACGAGCTGTTCGCCAACCCACGCCATCCCTATACGCTCGGCCTGCTCGCCTCCATTCCCCACCTGGATGAGGCTGTCACCGAGGATCTCCAGACGATTCCCGGCTCGCCGCCCGATCAGCTCCACCCGATCGCGGGCTGTCCCTTCCAGCCGCGCTGCCCTTTCGTGCTGGAAAAGTGCAAGACCTATCCCCCCTATATGGCGGTCGGCCCCAACCATCGCGCCGCCTGTTGGGTGGATGTGACCGACCCCGCCGAGCAGGAGCGCGCCTCCAAGCGCGGGTTCATCCCCTTCCGCCAGATCAGGCACGGCTTTGCCGGCGAATCGTCGCCCGCCGGCATGTCGAACGCCTAGTGGGCGTAGAGTGTTATGCCGAACAGGTGCGAGAGGAGCGAGACATGACACTTCCCGCGGCCACCACGGCGCGCGCCAGCGCCACTGGCGCCCACCTGAGCATTGAAGACCTGGTGATGCACTTCCCCATCACTCAGGGCATCTTTATCCAGCGCCAGATCGGCGCCGTCCGCGCCGTTGACGGCGTCTCGCTCTCCGTCAAGCACGGCGAGACGCTCGGCCTGGTGGGCGAGAGCGGCTCTGGCAAGTCCACCATCGGCCGCTGCCTCGTGCGGCTCTACAAGCCAACCAGCGGCCACATGTATTTCGGCGACCAGGATCTGGCGGAAGCTGAGGGCCAGCAGTTGCGCATGGTGCGCCGTCGCATCCAGATGGTCTTCCAGGATCCGTACGCTTCGCTGAACCCCCGCTTCACCGTCGGCAGCCTGATCAGCGAGCCGATGGCGATCCAGCGGACGGCCAGCCGCGCCGAGATTCACACCAAAACCGAAGAACTGCTCGAGCGCGTCGGCCTCAACCGCCGCTTCATTGACCGCTATCCGCACGAGTTCTCCGGCGGCCAGCGCCAGCGTATCGCCATCGCCCGCGCCATCTCCATCGAGCCGGAGTTCATCGTTGCCGACGAGCCGGTCAGCGCGCTGGATGTCTCGATCCGCGCGCAGATCATCAATCTGATGCAGCGCCTGCAAGAGCAGATGGGGCTGACCTACCTGTTCATCTCGCACGACCTCAGCGTCGTGCGCCACGTCGCCCCGCGCGTCGCCGTCATGTACCTCGGCAAAATCATGGAGATCGCGGACCGCGGCGATATCTACAACGAGCCGCTGCACCCCTACACCGCCGCGCTGCTCTCCGCCGTGCCGGTGCCCAATCCGCGCGTCGAGAAGCAGCGCAAGCGCATCATCCTCAAAGGCGACCTGCCCAGCCCGATCAACATCCCATCCGGCTGCCGCTTCCACACGCGCTGTCCGCTGGCCCAGGAGATCTGCCGCCAAGTCGAGCCACCGCTGGAAGATAAGACTGGCCGCAGCCACTTCGCCGCCTGCCACTTCTCCGATCAGGTCGGTCCGCTCACACGCACCGGCAGCGTCCAGGGCCTCGGCACCATCTAGCCCGGATGCTTGCGTGCCGCCAGCAGCATTCCCACCTCGCGGTTCGTTGCCAGTCGTGCCCCGGCGGCCAGCATCGCCAGCCCGTCATCCGCGCGCGCGTCGAAATGCTCGCGGTACGTGCCGGGATACTGGATCCACTGCGGTCGCAGCTCGAAGCGCCGCACGAACGCGATCAGCTCCGCCGTGCCTTCCGGGCCAGGCAGGTCCGAGAAGACGTGATACATGCGGTCGCCGCGCCGCACCCCCGCCGGCAGCCAGTGCCGCGTCGCGCGCGCGGCATGCACCAGAATCGCCATCGCGGCTCAGTACGCGAGCAGCGCGAAGACATCCTGCCCGCGCAGCCGCTCGCGCCCGTTCAGCGCCGCTAGCTCGATCAGGAAGGCCAGCGAGACGACGTGCGCGCCCAGCCGTTGCACGAGCCGCACCGTTCCCGCCGTCGTCCCGCCTGTCGCCAGCAGATCGTCCACCACCAGCACCCGCTGCCCCGGCCGCAGCGCATCCGTGTGGATCTCCAGCACGTTCGAGCCGTATTCGAGATCGTACTGAATAGAATAGGTCTCCGCCGGCAGCTTCCCCTTCTTGCGCACTGGCACGAACCCTGTGCCGAGCATGTAGGCCAGCGGCGTCCCGAAGATGAAGCCGCGCGACTCGATACCTACCACCTGATCGATTCCCGCGCCGCGGTAGCGCGCGGCCATCGTCTCGATGGCGAAGCGTAGCGCCGGCCCGTGCTGCAAGAGCGGCGTGATGTCGCGAAAGAGGATGCCGGGCTGCGGATAATCGGCCACGTCGCGGATGTACTGCATCAGCCAGGCGGTCTGCGCGGGCGACAGCGTGCTCGGCGGGAATTGCTCGGGGGTCGCGGGGGCAGGGGTCGTGGGGGTCGGCTCCGGCATACGTCTCGGTCCTCTCTATGGCGCCCCGCCAGGGCGCCCATCCGCCGGCGGCAGTATATCATGCCGCCGCCCTTCTCACCCATGATTCGCGCCACGACGCACCTTCACCGCACGCCCGCCGCATGCGCGGTAAATGCCGCTAGCTTGACAGGAAGCCGGTCTTTCCCATATAGTAACGTGAACCGCCGGTCCATTGGATGCCCGATTCGGCCCGCGACCGGCGGCGTGATTGTCCCTTTCATCCACAATCAATCCCCACAGGATGCCTCTCGGAGGTCAGTCATACCGTGAACGGTGCTGAAGTCCTCCTGATGCTCTTCTTCGGCGCAGTAAGCCTGGTTATCGGCGGTTTCGCCGGCATTCGTTACGGCATGCAGCAGGCAAAGCTCCAGCACGAAGAACAGATGCGTCGGGAGAAGGAGAACGCGGAAGCGCGACTGCTTGATTTGCAACAGCAGCAGCGCGACGTGCTCCGCGAGTCTAAAGACGAAACCGCTAAGATCCGTGCTGCCCTCGAGGCCGAGGCCCGCGAGCGGCGCCAGGAGATGAAGCGACAGGAGCAGCGCAACCAACAGAAAGAGGAGACTCTCGACCGCAAGACTGATGCCCTGGAGAAGCGCGAGCGCACGCTCGTCACGCGCACTCAGGAGCTTGATACGCTGAAGGCCCAGCTCGACGATCTGCGCGTCCAGCGGGTCGCCGCGCTCGAACACGCCGCCGGCATGAGCCAGCAGGACGCCCGGCAGGAATTGATCGCCGCCGTCGAAGAGACCGCGCGACGTGACGCCGCCCGCCGCGCCCGCGAGATCGAAGCGCGCGCCCGCGATGAGGCCGAGGCGCGCGCGCGAGAGATCATCACGCTCGCCATCCAGCGCTGCGCCTCGGATCAGGTCTCCGACATCACCATCTCTGTTGTGCCGCTGCCCAACGACGAGATGAAGGGCCGCATCATCGGCCGCGAGGGCCGCAACATCCGCGCGCTCGAAGGCGCCACCGGCGTAGACCTGATCATTGACGACACGCCGGAAGCCGTCATCATCTCCGGCTTCGATCCGGTCCGCCGCGAGATCGCCCGCATCGCGCTCACCAAGCTTATTCTCGACGGGCGCATCCACCCGGCGCGTATCGAAGAGGTGGTGGCCAAGGCCCAGCAGGAGGTGGAGAGCATCATCCGCGAGGAGGGCGAGCGCGCCTGCGCTGAGGCCAACGTCACCAACCTCCCGCCAGAACTGGTCAAGCTGATTGGCCGGCTCCACTTCCGCACCAGCTACGGCCAGAACGTGCTCAATCACTCCATTGAGGTCTCCGTCCTCGCCGCCACCATCGCCGCCGAGCTGGGCGCGGATGTCAACGTCTGCAAGGTCGCCGGCCTGTTGCACGACCTCGGCAAGGCCATTGATCAGGAGGTGGAGGGGCCGCACATGCTCATCAGCGGCGAGATCGCCCGCCGCTTCAACCGCTCGCCCAGGATCATCCACGCCATCGTCGCCCACCACGCCACCGAGTCCGAGCCGCAGTCGCTCGAAGCCGCCATCGTCCAGGCGGCCGACGCCATCTCCGCCGCCCGCCCCGGCGCGCGCCGCGAGACGATAGACCTCTACATCCGCCGGCTCGAAGCCCTGGAAAGCATCGCCAACTCCTTCACCGGCGTCGAAAAGTCCTTCGCCATCCAGGCGGGCCGCGAGGTCCGCATCATCGTTCGCCCCGAAGAGGTGGACGAAGACTCCGCATCGCAGCTCGCCCGCGACGTGGCGCGCAAGATCGAGGAGACGATGGACTACCCCGGCCAGATCAAGGTCATGGTCGTGCGCGAGACCCGGTCGGTGGACTATGCCAAGTGACACACCTACTACAGCCCAGTCGGATCAACTGGTCCACAACACGATTGATCTGCACACGCACTCCACCGCATCCGACGGCCTCTACCCGCCGGAGGAGCTGGTGCGGCTGGCCCACGACGCGGGGCTGACCACTATCGCCCTCGTGGACCACGACACGACGGATGGGCTGGACGCGGCCAGCGCCGCCGGCGAGCGGCTCGGCGTCACCGTCATCCCCGGCATCGAGGTCAACACCGACCTGCCGGGCAAGCAGGGCGAGGCGCACGTGCTCGGTTATTATCTTGAGTACGAGCGCCCCGCCTTCCAGGCCGTGCTGCGCACGCTACGCGCGGCGCGGGCGCGGCGCGGCGAGCGCATGGTGGAGCGGCTGCGCGCGCAAGGGCTGGATGTCACCTGGGAGCGCGTGCGCGCCCTGGCCCAGGGCGCCGTCGGCCGGCCGCACGTCGCCCGCGCGCTGATCGAGAAGGGCTACGCTAGCGACGTGTCCGACGCCTTCGCCCGCTATCTCGCGCCGGGCAAGCCGGCGTACATCCCGCGCTACAAGCTCGCCCCGGCGGACGCGGTGCGCCTCATCAAGAGCGCGCGAGGGGTGCCCGTCCTCGCCCACCCGGCCGGCATCGCCGAGCTGCGCGAGCGTGTGCTGCCGGAGCTGGTGATGGCCGGATTGCAGGGGTTGGAGTGCTACTATGGCCCGTACGACACGGAGACGGTCGCCGGGCTGCTGCGCCTCGCCGACGGCTATGGGCTCATCCCCACGGGCGGCAGCGACTATCACGGCCCGAACATGCACCCGACGCCGCTCGGCGGCCGCTATGTGCCTGAGTCCTCGCTGGATCGCCTGCGCCGCACCGGCGAATTCAACCACAAGCTCCCCGCGCCTGAGTTCACGCTGCCGCAGCCGCCGGCCGAGCAAGCATGACACGACCAAGCGCCTCGATCCCGCATGGAATCGGGGCGTCATCCGCATCACATGCGACGGACTGAGAACGATCACGGAGGGACACGGAGGGACACGGAGAATAGAAGATGCCGTGCCAGGAGCCTATTCCTCCTTCCAGGTACATTATTGGCAGCGGGCATCAAGATCGTCATGCGCACGGCCGCGGGGCTGGCACATTCGGCGGGCGAGCGCACGGGATGTGGGCAGGTATAATCTTGACGTGACCTCTGCCGTGGCGGCGCGACGTGTGGCACGGCTGCGCGCCGTCCGTCATGTGCCGTCATATCCTGGAAAGACACCGCCATGCGGAACATGCCCGATATGCCCGACCGTTTCTTGCGCGCCTGCCGCCGCGAGCCGGTGGACCGCACGCCCGTCTGGTTCATGCGCCAGGCGGGGCGCTCCCTGCCGGAGTACCGGAAGATCAAAGAACACTACTCGCTGCTGGAGATCGCCCGCCAGCCGGAACTCTGCGCCCAGGTGACGCTGCAGCCGGTGCGGCGGCTCGGCGTGGACGCCGCCATCCTCTACGCCGACATCATGACGCCGCTGGTCGCCGTGGGGGTGGACCTCGACATCGTGGAGGGAACCGGCCCGGTGGTGGCGCACCCCATCCGCACGCGGGACGATCTCGCCGCGCTACGCCCGCTAGAACCCGATCAGGACATCCCGCACGTCCAGGAGACGATCCGCATTCTGCGGCGCGAGCTGGCGGCCACGAGTACGCCGCTGATCGGCTTCGCCGGCGCGCCCTTCACCCTCGCGGCGTATCTGGTCGAGGGCAAGCCCTCGCGCGACTACGCCCGCACCAAACAGCTCATGTACGGCCAGCCCGAATTGTGGCACGCGCTGATGGAGCGGCTCACGGACATCGTGATCGGCTACGCGCGCGGACAGATCGCCGCTGGCATCCAGGCGTTCCAGTTGTTCGATAGCTGGATCGGCGCGCTCGGCCCGCGCGACTACGCGCGTTACATCCAGCCGCATGTGCGCCGCATCTTCACGGCACTCGCCGCTCCCGTTCCCACTCCTGCCACTGGCGCCAGCGCCGAGCGCATCCCGCTGATCCACTTCGGCACGGGGACGGCGGGGCTGCTGGAGCTGATGGCGGACGCGGGCGGCGATGTGATCGGGCTGGACTGGCGCGTGACGCTGGAGGATGGCTGGCGGCGCGTCGGCGGGCCGGAGCGTGTGGCTGCGCAGGGCAACCTCGATCCGACGGTGCTGCTGGCGCCGTGGGACGTGGTGCGCGCCGAGGCTGAGGAGGTCTTGCGCGCGGCCGGCGGCCGGCCCGGCCACATCTTCAACCTGGGGCATGGCATCTTGCCGCAGACGCCGGTCGAGACGCTGGAGCGGCTCGTTGCCTTCGTCCATGACTACGAGTCTATCGCCACCGGATGAGGGCAAACATGCGCGTCGCGTCACACATATTATGAGGAGTTACGAGGATATGGGAACTTTGGACAAGCCGCCGGTTGGGATACTGCTAATGGCCTACGGCACGCCAAGCTCGCCGGATGAGGTCGAGCCGTACTATACGGATGTGCGCGGCGGGCGGGCGCCGACGCCGCAACTGCTGGCGGAGCTCCAGGAGCGTTACCGCATGGTGGGCGGGCGCACGCCGCTGCTCGAGATCTCGCGCGCGCAGGCTGCGGGCCTGCAAGCCGCGCTGGATGCGGACGCGCCGGGGCGCTACCGCGTCTACCTGGGCATGAAGCACTGGCACCCCTATATCGAGGCGGCTGTGCGCGAGATGGCGGCGGACGGCGTGCGCGAGGCGCTGGCCGTCGCGCTGGCGCCGCACTACTCGCGGCTGAGCATCGGCGGCTACATCAGCCGCATCGAGGCGGCGCAGGCGAAGCTGGCGGCGGAGCGCGCGGCGAACGGCGGCGGTGCGGGTGTCGCGGGCGAGACGGCGGCGGAGCCGATCCACTTCACCTACGTCGAGAGCTGGCACGACGAGCCGCTTTTCTGGCAGGCGGTGGCGGAGCGGGCGCGGGCGGCGCTGGATACGTCGTTCGCGCCGGAGGAGCGCACGGGCGTCTTCGTCCTCTTCACCGCGCACAGCCTGCCGCAACGCATCCGCGAGTGGGACGATCCCTATCAACGCGAGCTGCTGGCGACGGCGCGCGGTGTGGCGGGCGAGCTGGGGCTGGCTGAGGGTCGCTGGGACTTCGCCTTCCAGAGCGCGGGGCGCACGCCGGAGCCGTGGCTGGGGCCGGACATCCTGGAGAAGGTGCGCGAGCTGGTGGCGCGGGGCGAGCGTTCCATCCTCGTCTGCCCCATCGGCTTCATCGCCGACCACCTGGAGATCTTCTACGATATAGATGTGGAGGCGCGACAACTCGCGGGCGAGCTGGGTGTCCACCTGGAGCGCATCGAGATGCTGAACGCGCGCCCGTCGCTCGTCGCGGCGCTGGATGCGGTGGTGCGCGAGCAGACGCCGGCAAGAGCCAATGCTGGATAATCGCGAAAAATTGATCCTTGACACCTTGCGCGCGGCATGATATAACTACATCCTGCCGTCTTTTGCGCACCGTATGGACGGACGGTGCGCGGCGACGTTCGAGGGGTCCGGTACACACATTCCGGCACCTGAGCATGGCTTTTTGGGGGCATGCCGCGCGGACACGCACCGTCGCGCGGCATGGGGTTGAGCGAGACGAATGAGACGATAGCGCGCGTGCCATCTTTTCACGCCCATCATCACGCGACTTGTGATGGTGGGCTAGCTGGCGCGTGCGACCGGCGTTTCTTCAGATCGGTAGCCCGATGGTCCCCGGCGGGCCGGCACTCGTGACGCCGCGGCGGCGGCGTACGACGTCACAGACATACTACACGGAATGGGTGCTATGGACAACAGGGCTTCCACTTCCCCGATCAGCGTCTTCGCTTTCAGCCCCGGCTTCCGTGGCATCTCGCCCGGCACCCATCTTCGCGAGCTTCGCAAGCGTGAGGGCGCGCGGTCGCGCACCTCTCATCCACCCCGTCTACCCACCCCAGCCTCTTAGGCGTTCCCCATCCCATCGCCGCGATCCTGGCTCCCGCAATGCCGCGAGCGCCCCGCACGGCGGCCAGCACCAGCACGTCGTCTCGTAGTCCCGTCATCATCCGCACGGCGCATCCCGCCGTTCCGGCCGGATGCACATCACACTCTGAGAGTGCGGCCCGTCGCCTTATCCGCTCGCGCAGCGCTCACCCCATGGTCCACCCATGGGCGCATGGGCGGCGCACCGCGAGCGGGCATGAGAACCGCGTCCCGGCTTTGGCCGGCACGGGCGAGGGGCGAGAGGAGTATTGTACGCATGGCACTGAGCACGGCTGTCTCCCTCCCCGAGCGCGTCAGCTTCGCGCGGATTCCGGATATCCGCCCGATGCCCAGCCTCATTCAGGTGCAGATCGACTCGTTCGAGTGGTTCAAGCGCGAGGGATTACAGGAGCTCTTTAAAGAGATCTCTCCCATACAAGACTTCACCAGCAAGAACCTCAAGCTCGAATTCATCGTCCCCGACGATCCTTTCGGGGAGCCCAAGTACACCGAAGATCAGTGCCGCGAGCGCGACGCGACCTACGCCGCGCCGCTCTACGTCAAGGCGCGACTGACCTATCAGGAGACGGGCGAGATTCAGGAAAAAGACATCTTCATGGGCGACTTCCCGCTCATGACGATAGAAGGCACGTTTATCATCAACGGCGCCGAGCGTGTGGTGGTGAGCCAGCTCGTGCGCTCCCCCGGCGTGTACTTCACCGCCGAGACCGAGCCGAACACGGGCCGCCAGCTCTTCGCCGCCAAGCTCATCCCCAACCGCGGCGCCTGGCTCGAATTCGAGACCAGCAACAAAGACATTCTCTCGGTCAAGATCGACCGCAAGCGCAAGATCCCCATCACGACGCTGCTGCGCGCGATGGCGGCGATTGGCGATCGCGATCGCGGCAAGACCGACCACACGCCGGACCTGCGTACCGACGAGGCCATCCTGGCCGCGTTCGCGGAGGTGGACACCGGCGAGCACCAGACCATGTCCGGCGAGCATCACAGCTACATCCGCACGACGCTGGATAAAGACCCGGTGAAGACACCGGAGGAGGCGCTGCTCGAGGTCTATCGCAAGCTGCGCCCCGGCGACCCGGCCACGCTCGAGAACGCGCGCACGCTCGTCAACAACCTCTTCTATATGGAGCGGCGCTACGACCTGGGCAACGTCGGCCGCTATAAGCTGAACCGCAAGCTCGACCTGGCGATCCCGCAGACCATCCGCACGCTGACGCAGGATGATGTGATCGCCATCGTGCGCCGCATGATCCGCCTCAACAACGGGCATGGCAAGAAGGATGACATTGATCATCTGGGCAATCGCCGCGTGCGCAGCGTGGGCGAGCTGATCCAGACGCAGTTCCGCGTCGGCCTGCTCCGCATGGAGCGCGTCGTCAAGGAGCGCATGGCGATCATCCAGGATCCGTCGCAGGCGTCGCCTAACCAGCTCATCAACATCCGGCCCGTCGTGGCCGCGATGAAGGAGTTCTTCGGCGGCAGCCAGCTTTCGCAGTTCATGGATCAGACGAACCCGCTGGCCGAGATCGGCCACAAGCGGCGCCTCTCCGCGCTCGGCCCCGGCGGCCTCTCGCGCGAGCGCGCTGGCTTCGACGTGCGCGACGTTCACCACTCGCACTACGGGCGCATCTGCCCCATCGAGACGCCGGAAGGCCCGAACATCGGCCTGATCGGCAACATGGCGACCTTTGGACAGATCAACGACTACGGCTTCATCGAGACGCCGTACCGCCGCGTCTATCACCAGCTGCGCGCCGACAGCCCAGGCCTGGTCGGCCAGATCCTCACGCGCGATGTCAGCGACGCCAAAGGCAAGGTGCTGGCCTCAGCCGGCACAACGGTGGATGAGGCGCTGGCGGCCAAGCTCGCGCCGCTGGGCGAGCGGGAGCTGGCGATCCGCCCGTGGGTCTCGACCGAGGTGGATTACCTGACGGCCGACGACGAGGAGCGCTTCGTCATCGCCCAGGCCAACGTCCCGCTCGATCCCGACGGCCACTTCAGGACCGACCGCGTGCTGGCCCGCCACGCGGGCGACTTCGTGCAGGAGACGGCGGCGCGCGTGGATTATATGGATGTCGCGCCGAAGCAGACGGTGAGCGTCGCTGCCGCGCTGATCCCGTTCCTGGAGCACGACGACGTGAACCGCGCGCTGATGGGCGCGAACATGCAGCGCCAGGCGGTGCCGCTGTTGCGTCCGCAGTCACCGATTGTCGGCACGGGCATCGAGCGCCAGGTGGCAATCGATTCCGGGCAGGTGGTGCTGGCGGAGGCCGATGGTGAGGTCGTCAGCGCGACGGCGCGGCAGATCGTCGTGGTGGACGACGAGGGCGTGGAGCATGCCCACAAGCTGCGCAAGTTCGTGCGCTCGAACCAAGGCACTTGCATCAACCAGCGCCCCATCGTGAGCAAGGGCGACCGCGTGGTCAAGGGCCAGCCGATTGCCGACAGCTCCTCGACGGAGAACGGCGAGCTGGCGCTGGGCCAGAACATCCTGGTGGCCTTCATGAGCTGGGAGGGCGGCAATTTCGAGGATGCCATCCTGATCAGCGAGCGCATCGTGCGTGACGACCTCTTCACGAGCATCCACATCGAGAAGCACGAGGTGGAGGCGCGCGACACGAAGCTAGGGCCGGAGGAGATCACGCGCGACATCCCCAACGTCGGTGAGGAGGGCCTGCGCAACCTGGACGAGCGCGGCATCATCTACATCGGCGCCGAGGTCGGCCCTGGCGACATCCTCGTCGGCAAGATCACGCCCAAGGGCGAGACGGAGCTGACGGCGGAAGAGAAGCTGCTGCGCGCGATCTTCGGCGAGAAGGCGCGCGAGGTGAAAGACACGTCGCTGCGTGTGCCGCACGGCGAGAAGGGCAAAGTCGTCGAGGTCAAGGTGTTCTCGCGCGAGGCCAACGACGAGCTGCCCCCCGGCGTCAACCAGCTCGTGCGCGTCTCCATCGCGCAGAAGCGCAAGATCGGCGCGGGCGACAAGATGGCCGGACGCCACGGCAACAAGGGCGTGATCAGCCGCGTGCTGCCGATCGAGGACATGCCGTTCCTGCCGGACGGCACCCCGGTGGACATCATCCTGAACCCGCTGGGCGTGCCACACCGCATGAACATCGGCCAGATCATGGAGACGCACCTGGGCTGGGCGGCGGATGCGCTCAACATGCACACCGCCTCGCCGGTCTTCGACGGCGCCTCTGAGGACGACATCGAGCGTCTGCTGGAGCAGGCGGGCCTGCCGCGCAGTGGCAAGGTGACGCTCTACGACGGGCGTACCGGCGATGCCTTCGATCAGGAGGTGACGGTCGGCTACATCTACATGCTGAAGCTGGCCCACCTGGTCGAGGATAAGGTGCATGCGCGCTCGACCGGCCCCTACAGCCTGATCACGCAGCAGCCATTGGGTGGCAAGGCGCAGTTCGGCGGCCAGCGCTTCGGTGAGATGGAGGTGTGGGCGCTCGAGGCCTACGGCGCTTCGAACATCCTGCAAGAGATTCTCACGGTCAAGTCGGACGATGTGGTCGGCCGGGTCAAGACCTACGAGGCCATCGTCAAGGGTGAGCCGATCATGGAGCCGGGCGTGCCCGAGTCGTTCAAGGTGCTGGTGAAAGAGCTGCAGAGTCTGGGCATCAACGTCGAGGTGCTCAACGAGGACGAGCAGCGCATTCAGTTTGTCGAGGACACCGGCACCGACGTGATGCCGGAGCTTGGCATCAACCTGAGCGGCTTCGAGAACGAGTAATCGTCACCGTCTGGTCGTGCTGGATCGCGCCGCGTTATCGCGCGCTTCAGCGCATGTGGAGCGGAGGAGCATCGGTGGAACGGGAGCCGCGGGGCCCTTTTCACCGCCTCCGTTCCCCCCTCACGTCGTCCCGCGGTGGCAACGCCGACAAGGCATTCGGAAAGGAGATAGGCGCCTGGCCCCGCGCTTCGCTATGGCACGGGCCGTCACCGGGCGCCTCCCCCAATGCTCGAAGTAAACGATTTCGACGCCATCCGCATCAGTCTCGCCAGCCCGGAGCAGATCCGCTCGTGGAGCTACGGCGAGGTCACCAAGCCGGAGACGATCAACTACCGCACGCTCAAGCCCGAAAAGGATGGCCTGTTCTGCGAGCGCATCTTCGGTCCGACGAAGGACTGGGAATGCTACTGCGGCAAGTACAAGCGCGTGCGCTTCAAGGGCATCGTCTGCGACAAGTGCGGCGTGGAGGTCGCCCGTTCTAAGGTGCGGCGCGAGCGCATGGGCCACATCGAGCTCGCCTCGCCCGTTAGCCATATCTGGTATTTCAAGGGCACACCTAGCCGCATTGGCTTGCTGCTCGACCTCTCGCCGCGCAATCTGGAGCGCATCCTCTACTTCGCCCTCTACGTGGTGACGCGGGTGGATGAGGAGGCGCGCGCACAGGCGCTCGCCAGCATCGAGGAGGGCGTGCAGGCGCGTATCCAAGAGCGCGAAGAGCAGGTCACGGCGCAGATTCAGGATGCCCAGGAGCGTCGCGACCAGCAGATTGCGGAGATCGAGGGCCGCGTCACGGAGGCCGTTGACCAGATCAACGCCCAGCGTGCCGACCAGCTCCAGGAGGCGCGCGCCGCCGAGGCCGAGCTGCGCCGGCTCTTCAAAGAGAACATGGGCCAGGTGCTCATGGAGGATGCCGTCTACACACCGACCGGCGAGCAGATCGCGCGCCAGGGCGAGGTCGTGGACGCGAAGCACGTCGCCACGCTGGATCGCCTCGCCCAGGAGCATCGCGATCTGATCGTGGAGACGACGCGCAAAGAGGCGGAGCAGGCGCGCTCGCAGGCGGAGCGCGAGAGCGAGCGCGCGCGTATGAACGCCGAGGGCGAGATCACCGCCATTCAGGATCAGCTCGTCGCGCTCAGCAATGAGGTCCGCGCCGAGACGGAAGCCCGCCGGCGCGATCTGGAGGGGCTGAAGCGGCTCGATCTGGTGCAGGAGCAGCGTTACCGCGAGCTGAAGGACTTCGAGTATCGCCTGCGCGACACCACCCCCGACCTGCCCGAGATCTTCGAGGCGGGCATGGGCGCGGAGGCCGTGCAGGAGCTGCTGGCCGACATTGATCTGGACGAGCTGGCGACTAAGCTGCGCCAGGAGATCACCTCGACCTCCGGCCAGCGGCGCAAGAAGGCCACCAAGCGGCTGAACGTGGTCGAGGCGTTCCGCAAGTCGGGCAACCGCCCTGAGTGGATGATCCTCTCGGTGCTGCCGGTGCTGCCGCCGGATCTGCGGCCGATGGTGCAGCTCGACGGCGGCCGCTTCGCCACCAGCGACCTGAACGACCTGTACCGCCGTGTGATCAACCGCAACAACCGCCTCAAGCGGCTGTTGGAGCTGGGCGCGCCGGAGATCATCATCCGCAACGAGAAGCGCATGCTGCAGGAGGCCTGCGACGCGCTGATTGACAACGGCCGGCGCGGGCGCGCGGTGGCTGGCTCGGGCAACCACAAGCTCAAGAGCCTCTCTGACATGCTCAAGGGCAAGCAGGGACGGTTCCGCCAGAACCTGCTGGGCAAGCGTGTGGACTATTCGGGCCGCTCGGTGATCGTGGTCGGCCCGGACCTCAAGCTGAACCAGTGCGGCCTGCCCAAGAAGATGGCGCTGGAGCTGTTCAAGCCCTTCGTCATGCGCAAGCTGGTGGAGCAGGGCTTGGCGCACAACATCAAGAGCGCCAAGCGCTTCGTCGAGCGCGTGCGCGCGGAGGTGTGGGACGTCCTCGAAGAGGTGATCCACAACCATCCGGTGCTGCTGAACCGCGCGCCGACGCTGCACCGCCTGGGCATCCAGGCCTTCGAGGCGGTGCTGGTCGAGGGCAGCGCCATCCAGTTGCACCCGCTGGTCTGCTCGGCCTTCAACGCCGACTTCGACGGCGACCAGATGGCCGTCCATGTGCCGCTCTCGGAGCGGGCGCAGGAAGAGGCGCGCACGCTGATGCTCTCGTCGCGCAACATCCTGCATCCGGCGCACGGCGAGCCGTCCATCGGCGCCTCGCAGGACATGGTGCTGGGCTGCTATTACCTGACGATGGATCGGCCGGACTACCTGGCGCGGACAGTTGAGGAGCTGCGCCCGAAGTATCCGCGGGCGACGGACGCCGAGCTGCGCCGGCGGGCGATCCGCCGCTTCGCCAGCCCCAACGAGGCGATGCTGGCCTACAGCATGGACTCCATCCGCCTGCACGATCCGATCACCGTGCGGATCGAGGCCGAGCGCCTCTCCAATGAGCCAGGCAAGGCTGAGGAGTTGAACGGCAATCAGTCTGTAGAGACGACGGTCGGCCGCATCATCTTCAACGACGGCCTGCCGGAGATGATCCGCTTCAAGAACTATCCGATGAAGAAGGAGAATCTGAAGCAGGTCATCGCCGAGTGCTTCAAGTTGTACGGGCGCGACGCGACCGCCGAGCTGGCCGACGAGATCAAGCGCATGGGCTTCACCTATGCGACCAAGGTCGGCGCTAGCATCGCCATCAGCGATGTGAAGGTGCCGGAGGAGCGCGAGCAGATTCTCTCCGAGGCCGACACGAAGGTGACGCAGCTCGAAGAGGACTTCCGCGACGGCCTGATCACCGACAACGAGCGCTATCGTCAGGTGGTGCAGATCTGGAACGACGCCTCCGAGGCGATCCAGAAGAAGGTGCAGGGGGTGCTCGACCCGTACGGCTCCATCTACACCATCGCCAACTCCGGCGCCACCAAGGCCAAGTTCCAGCAGATCCGCCAGCTCTCCGGCATGCGCGGGCTGATGGCCGACCCGTCCGGGCGCATCATGGAGATTCCGGTGCGCGGCAACTTCCGCGACGGCCTGACCGTGATGGAGTATTTCATCTCCAGCCACGGCGCCCGCAAGGGACTGGCCGACACGGCGCTGCGCACGGCGGAGTCCGGCTATCTGACACGCCGCCTGATTGACGTGTCGCAGGACGTGATCGTGCTGGTCGAGGACTGCGGCACCACCGAGGGCATCTGGATCACCGAAGAGGACAGCAAGGACATGAGCGAGCCGTTCCGTAACCGGCTCGTCGGTCGCACGCTGGCCGCCGAGGTGCCGGGATTCGAGCATGTCGCGGTCGGTGCGGAGCTGGAGGACGACACGGTGGACGCGATGCTCGCCGCCGGCGTCACTCAGGTCTACTGCCGGTCGGTGCTCCAGTGTCTCGCGCCGCATGGCGTCTGCCGCAAGTGCTACGGCCGCGGCCTGGCGGCGGGGCGGCTGGTGAACATGGGCGAGGCGGTCGGCATCATCGCCGCGCAGTCCATCGGCGAGCCGGGTACGCAGCTCACCATGCGCACCTTCCACACCGGCGGCATCGCTGGCGCCGCGGAAGACATCACGCAAGGCCTGCCGCGCGTCGAGGAGCTCTTCGAGTCGCGCGTGCCCAAGGATAAGGCGATCGTCAGCGAGCTGGACGGCAAGATCGAGATTCACGTCGAAGAGAACGGCGTGCGCAAGATCAAGGTCGTCTCGGTGGATACCATCGTGGACGAGTACCCGCTGCCCAAGGGCGCCGAGGTGCTGGTGCGCGACGGCGACCACGTCGAGGCCGATCAGGTAGTCGCGCGCGTTGGCGGCGACGGCCAGGACGTGCGTTCGAGCACCAGTGGTGAGGTGCAGGTTCGCGCGGACAAGACGGGCACTCGGCTGGTTGTGCGCTCGGAGGCGCGCGACGAGCGTGAGTACACCGTGCCGGCCGCATCCAACATCACCGTGCAGGAAGGCCAGCAGGTCAGCGCCGGCCAGCCGCTGACGACGGGCCTGGTGGACCCGCAGGACGTGCTGCGCATCCAGGGCCGCGAGGCGGTGCATCTGTATCTCGTCAAGGAGGTGCAGAAAGTCTACCGCTCGACCGGCGTGTACATCAACGACAAGCACATCGAGGTGATCGTGCGGCAGATGCTGCGGCGCGTGCGCATTGATGAGCCTGGAGATACCGATCTGCTGCCGAATGACCTGGTGGATCGTTTCCACTATGAGGAGACGAACGCCCGCGTGCTGGCGGAGGGCGGCGAGCCGGCGACGGCGCAGACGGTGTTGCTCGGCGTCACCAAGGCGTCGCTCAACACCGACAGCTTCCTGTCGGCGGCCTCGTTCCAGGAGACGACGCGCGTGCTCACCGAGGCGGCGATCAACGGCTCCACGGATCACCTGGTCGGCCTGAAGGAGAACGTCATCATCGGCAAGCTGATCCCCGCCGGCACCGGGGTGGAGCAGCGGCGCCTGCTGCGCGAGCGGCAGCGCCAGGAGCGGCTCGCCGCGGCGGCGGCCGGCGCCAACCTCTCGGCCTTTGGGCTGGGTGGCGGCATCGGCGGCAGTCTGGGCGCGCCTGAGGGTGATGGCGGCTACGACGACCTACCGCTAGTTGACAGTTTCCCTGAAGAGTGATAGGATTCCCTATCGTGCGCCAGTTCTGTTCCCGGCGCGTGTCGCGCGGCATCCGCGTATCGCACATATCGCGCGGTGCGCGCCGGGAGCGTTGAAACGTCTGGCCCGTGGCTAGATGAGGAAAGACAACCTTGCCGACGATCAATCAATTGGTCCGCAAGGGCCGGGGCAAGAAGGTCCGCAGGAGCAAGGCGCCCGCGCTGCAGTTCTCATACAACGCGCTGAAGAACCGCACCGTGCGCCGCGCGCGCGGCGCGCCGCAGAAGCGCGGCGTCTGCACGCAGGTGCGCACGATGACGCCCAAGAAGCCGAACTCGGCCCTGCGCAAGATGGCCCGTGTGCGCCTGACGAACCAGTACGAGGTCAACGCCTACATTCCGGGCGAGGGCCACAACCTGCAGGAACACTCGGTGGTGTTGATTCGCGGCGGCCGCGTGCGCGACCTGCCCGGTGTGCGCTATCACATCGTGCGCGGCTCGCTCGACAGTGAGGGTGTGGCGAAGCGGCGTCAGGGCCGGTCCAAGTACGGCGCCAAGCGCCCGAAGGCGGGAGCGGCGACAGCACGCCGGTAGCATCTCAGCTGAGTCTGTGAGTCTGGCCGACACCAGCTCGTCGCGCGCGCGTCCGTCGTGATCGTGACGATGAGCCAGGTCGGCGTGATACCACGGCCGCGCGCGGGTGACCGTGCCGGCGTTGTTGGGCGTTCTCCGGTGAGGGATGTGGTGGGCCGCTCTCCGCGGGCCGCACGTTCCGCCTGGGGCGGGTTGACCGCTTACTCAGGCCCACGCGGAAAGACACCCGACGGTGGGGTGCCGGGGCGAAAGCCTCGGTACCCTTCGCGCTGTCTGGCGGTACGCTCAGTACGACGGTCATCAGTACGACGGTCAAAGGAGAAGTGAGCCTATGCCTCGACGCGGAACGGTCCCGCATCGCACGGTGCTGCCGGACCCCAAGTACAACAACCGCAACGTGACGCGCCTCGTCGGCCGCCTGATGTGGGACGGCAAGCGCAGCATCGCCGAGCGCATCATCTACGATGCGTTCGACATCATGGAGCAGCGCGCCAAGCGCAGCCCGGTGGACATCTTCGAGCAGGCGCTGCGCCAGGCGACGCCCGTGCTCGAGGTCAAGCCGCGGCGCGTCGGCGGCTCCACGTATCAGGTGCCGGTCGAGATTCGCGGCGAGCGCAAGCTGGCGCTGGCGATGCGCTGGCTGATCGCCTCCGCGCGCAACCGCAGTGGCAAGACGATGGCCGACAAGCTCGCGGCCGAGCTTCTGGACGCGGCGGCCGGCCAGGGCGCCACTATTCGCAAACGTGACGAGACCCATAAGATGGCGGAGTCGAACAAGGCCTTCGCTCATTACCGCTGGTAGCACGGCGGAGCCGAGGAGTTATGGCAGGCAGAGAATACCCCCTCGAACAAACACGAAATATCGGCATCATCGCCCACATTGACGCGGGCAAGACCACGACCACCGAACGGATCCTGTTCTACACCAAGAAGATCCACAAGATCGGCGAGGTGCATGAAGGGGCCGCGACGATGGACTGGATGCCTCAAGAGCAGGAGCGCGGCATCACCATCACGGCCGCCGCCACCACCTGCTTCTGGCTGGGGCATCGCATCAACATCATCGACACGCCGGGGCACGTGGACTTCACGGTCGAGGTGGAGCGTTCTCTGCGCGTGCTCGACGGCGGCGTGGTGGTGTTCGACGCGGTGGCCGGCGTCGAGCCGCAGTCTGAAACGGTCTGGCGGCAGGCCGACAAGTACAGCGTGCCGCGCATCTGCTTCGTCAACAAGATGGATCGCACCGGCGCCAACTTCTGGCGCACCGTCGGCATGATCAAGGATCGCCTCAACGCGGTCCCGGTTCCCATCCAGATTCCCATCGGCAGCGAGTCGGCGTACAAGGGCCACATTGACCTGATCGAGCGGAAGGGCGTCATCTTCACTGACGACCTCGGCACCAAGTCCGAATCCGCCGAGATTCCCGCGAACCTGGCGGACGAGGCCCGCCGCCACCGCGAAGCGATGGTGGAGCGCATCGCCGAGACCGATGAGGAGCTGACGCTGAAGTTCCTCGAAGGCGAGGAGATCGGCAGCGATGAGCTGCGCGCCGCGCTGCGCCGCGCCACCATCGCCGGCAAGCTCGTGCCGGTGCTCTGCGGCACCGCGCTCAAGAACAAGGGCGTGCAGGCGATGCTGGATGCCGTCGTGGAGTTCCTGCCGTCGCCGCTGGACATCCCCGCGCCGGTCGCCACCTCGCTCAAGACCGATGAGCCGGAGCAGCTCACCGTCGCGGACAACGCTCCGTTCGTCGCGCTGGCCCATAAGATCGTGGCCGACCCGTTCGTGGGCCGCCTCACGTATCTGCGCGTCTACTCTGGCACACTCGCCAAAGGCTCCTACACCTACAACGCTGCCAAGGGCAAGCGCGAGCGCGTGGGTCGCCTGCTGCAAATGCACGCCAACCACCGCGAGGACATTGACCAGATCTACGCCGGCGACATCTGCGCGGTGGTCGGCCTGAAAGACACCTTCACGGGCGACACGCTCTGCGACCCGGAGCATCCGGTGGTGCTGGAGTCCATCCAGTTCCCGCAGCCGGTGATCGCCATCGCCATCGAGCCGAAGACCAAGGCCGACCAGGACAAGATGGGCATCGCGCTCAACCGCCTGGCCGAAGAGGATCCGACTTTCCGCGTCCATACCGATGAGGAGTCGGGGCAGACCATCATCGAGGGCATGGGTGAGCTGCACCTCGAGGTGATCGTTGACCGCATGTTCCGCGAGTTCAAGGTCGAGGCGAACGTGGGCCGCCCGCAGGTGGCCTACCGCGAGACGATCCGCCAGAAGGCGCAGGCCGAGGGGCGCTTCATCCGTCAGACCGGCGGCCACGGCCAGTATGGCGACGTGTACATCCGCGTCGAGCCGCTGGAGCGCGGCAAGGGCTTCGAGTTCGTCAACGGCATCGTCGGCGGCACGGTGCCGCGCGAGTTCATCAAGCCGACTGAGGAAGGCGTGCGCGAGGCGCTGGAGACGGGCGTGGTGGCCGGCTTCCCGATGGTGGACATCCGCGCCACGCTCTACGACGGCTCCTACCACGAGGTGGACTCCTCGGAGATGGCCTTCAAGACCGCCGGCTCGATGGGCTTCCGCGCCGCGGCGCAGAAGGCGAACCCCGTCCTGCTCGAGCCGATCATGTTGGTCGAGGTGACGAGCTCGCCGGAGTTCTTCGGCGATGTGCTCGGCGACCTCAACCGTCGTCGCGGCCAGATCGTCGGCTCCGAGGAGCGCGGCGGCTCCCAGGTCGTGCGCGCGCACGTGCCGCTGGCCGAGATGTTCGGCTACGTCAACGATCTGCGCTCGATGACCAGCGGCCGCGCCTCCTACTCGATGGAGTTCGACCACTACGAAGAGGTGCCGCGCTCCATCTCTGACGAGATCAAGGCGAAGTCGTCCGGCCGGGTGGTCCGGGGCTAGGCCCGGAGCGCCAGCGCCGCGCTGGGAGCGGGCGCAGTCCCGCTCCACATCCCGATAAACACCGCGACCGTCTATCGCGGGTGTCATCAAGGAGACACATTCTCATGGCGAAGCAGAAATTTGTGCGCAGCAAGCCGCACGTGAACGTGGGCACGATCGGGCACATTGACCACGGCAAGACGACGCTGACCGCCGCCATCACCAAGGTGCTGGCCACCGCCAAGCTGGCGAAGTACACCGCG
>JAICVS010000009.1 GCA_025935195.1 Ktedonobacterales bacterium | reverse complement strand
TGATGCAGATCGCGGCGAAGAGCAGCCAGTCGCCACGCCGCCGCCGCGCGAGCAGCGAGCGCGGGGACTCGGCTTCGATGAGGGTGTCGGGCGCATCGGGGGGGATGCGCGGGTCGGACAGCAGCACGCTCATATTCGCCTCAGCTACCGAAGAAGTAGAGATAGAGGGTGGCGGCGCAGGCCGCGCTGATCAGCGCCATGCGTGTGCGCGGGCCGAAGCGCCGCGAGACGAGGCCGATGCAGAGAAACGCCACCAGCAATCCGATCAGCCCGACCATGCCGCACCCCCTGCTCTTGCCCTCACACGCACCGCTTTGCGTCGAGCCGTTCTCGTTCGTTGGCCTCCCGGCATACATGCCGGGGGTAATCCCCGCCCACCGAGATCATGCCGTCAACAGCCGTTCATCCTGAAGTGTTCCGCGTACGGGTTTGTTCTGAGGTGTTGTCCTTGCCCTGACCGCTGTGAGGCCAGGATTACCCCCGGCATTTATGCCGGGAAGCCGGCGAATGACAACGACTCAGCCCAAAGCGGCAGCGCATCACAACAACTGGCGCAGCCAGCGGGGGATGCGGCTCTCGATCTGGTTGAGCACCACACCCTCGACGCGCACTGAGCCGAGCTGGCCGACGGCCTCCTGGATGTATGGGTCCGGCGTGACGCCAGCGCGCACCACCAGGATCACCGCGTCCATCAGGCCCGCCGCCAGCGCCCCGTAGGCTGCCGCCGTCACCGGCGGCAGGTCCGCTACCAGGAAGCCGTCCGGCCCGGCGAGACGGGCCAGCGCGCCGCGCTCGCGCATCATGCGCAGCAGTTGCACGGCCTCGTAGCGGCCATCGCCAGCCGGGACGACGAAGAGGTTGTCACCAACCTGATGCCGGACTTGCGCCGCGACGGCCTCGCCGCGCAGCCACTCCGCCAAGCCTGGTGTGCGCGGCAGATCGAAATGCTCGTGCAGGGTGGGATGCTCCCAGTTGCATTCGAGCAATGTCACCGGCACGCCGGAGTCGCCCGCCAGCACGGTCGCGACCATCATCGCCAGGAAGGTCTTGCCCTCGCCGGCCAGCGCGCTGGTGAAGCCGAGGGTACGCGCGGGTGCCTGCTCGCGGTAGAAGATGGAGAGGCAGAGCTTCTGGCAGCGGTCGCGCAGCAGGTGCGCGTTGCCCTGGTCGCGCTTGCGCAACACACGCCGCACGGCGGGCGGTTTCGCTTCCGGCGCTCGCATCAGCTCCATCAGGCGCCGCGAGGTCGGCGCGCGGGTGACGAGCGGCGCAATATCTATCTCGGACTGATCAATCGCGGACTGCTCTAGCTCGGCCATGAAGGACATCCAATCTAACGGTGGCCGTTGGAAAGCGCGGGCAGGTCCGCGCCGCTCAGGGACTTAACAGAGCGTGAGACGGACTTGCCGGAGAGATGGGGGAGCTGCAACACGACGGGCAGTCCGGTCACGCGGCGCAGCTCTTCGGCGGTGTAGAGCGAGCGGTCGCGGCGGATGACCAGCATCAGATAGAGCGCGCAGGCGGCCAGCGCCAGCCCCAGGCTCACCCCGCCCGCCAATGCCAGCGTCTTGGTGCGCGACTCCGCGCGCGCCGCCGGCACGTCCAGCACTTGATAGAGGTTGTCGGTGCCGGTGCTGGTGGTGGCGATGTCCTGGCTGAGTGTGGCGATCTTCTGTTGCAAGTCGCCCACGATCGATTGCGCCTGCTGCGTCTGCGTGTGCAGCAGCACGTACTGCGGATCGTTGTTCAGCTCTGTCACCGTCTCGGTCGCATGCGCCGCGATGTAGGCCGCCTCCGCCTTGGCCGCGGCGGCGGCGTCCTGCTGCGCCTTGGCAAGCTGCGTCTGGTAGGCGTCCAGGAAGCGCTGCCCCTCGACGATGGAGAAGCCCTGCGCCTGCTGGCCGTAGTTCTTGATCACGGCGGCCACGACCTGGTTCGCGACGTCGGGATCGCGGTTGACGTAGGTGATGACGAAGAGGTTGTAGCCCTGCGGGGCGACACGCACGTTCTTGGCGATGGCATCGAAGAGCGCGGAGTCGCGTGCCAGCGGGTCGCGCTGCGTGGCGGCGCTCAGCGTCGCCGGCAGCGAACTGGCTTTCGCCACGGCCAGCGCGAAGGTGCGCGACTGCAACAGCTCGCCCAGCGCCGTGGCCTGCGTCTCCGCCGGCGTCGCCAGCAGGTTCGATTCGGAGCCGGTCGCGCCGATGATCTGATAGCGCTGCATCGCCCAGAGTGTGGCCGTGGACTGGTATGTCCGCGGCAGGAGGAACGCCGTTCCCAGCCCTAGTACGGGGAGCACGATGAGCAGCAGCACCAGCCGGAACGGTTGCCGGAAGATTGCCTCAAGTGTTTTGCGCACGGCCCTTCACCTCGCCTCACCTCACTTCGCCTCGACTCGTCTCAACTCGTCTCGCCGGCACTCGCGGCCATGAAAGGCCGGCGCACAACGGATGGGGCATAAATACCCAGATAGCGCGCCAACGGTTCAGGCGACTCCAGTATCGGACGCTCGTACCCGCAATTGATGCTACAAAAGGCGCACGCGGAAAGTGGACGTGTTTGACGTGTAGATGGCGTTGCGAAGATGCGGCGGACGGTGTGCTTCCCGCCACCGGTCGCGTGGGCTGCCGCGCCGTGGAGGTTCTACTCTCGCGTCGCCCGCGAACATCACTGTTTCTCCACCGTGTTCCGCCCGTCGCGTGGACGGCCGGGGTGCTAGTTTGGAATGCGAGCGACATTCCCAGCGGCCGGGTGCGCCCAGAGCGTATGTGCGCAGGGCGACCTGGCCGGCGGTAGATGAGAAGAGGTGGATGACGGTGAAGCAGGGATCGGTTGCGATTCTCGGCGCTGGACCGTACGGGCTTTCCCTCGCCGCGCACCTGCGCGCGCGTGGCATCCCGGCGCGGGTCTTCGGCAGGACGATGGAGTTTTGGGAGCGCATGCCGCCCGGCATGCACCTCAAATCCATCTGGAGCGCGTCCAGCATCGCGGACCCGGCGCGGCGCTACGATCTGGATGCGTATGTGGACGAGATGGGCAGTGCGCGCCCAGACCCCATTCCGCTGCCGATGTTCGTCGCGTACGGCCAGTGGTTCCAACGCCACGCCGCGCCGGATGTGGACTCGACCTATGTGCGCACCGTGGCCCGTGACGGCGATGGGTTCCGGTTGGAGCTGGAGGACGGGCGTGTCGAGGGCGCCGCGAAGGTGATCGTCGCCGCCGGCATCCAGTCGTTCGCGCACCTGCCCGCCTTCGCGCGCCATCTGCCGCCGCATCTCGCCTCGCACTCGCAGGACTACACGGACTTTAGCCGCTTCGCCGGCCGCAGCGTCGCCGTGCTGGGCCGCGGGCAGAGCGCCGTGCAGACCGCCGCGTTCCTGCACGAGGCTGGCGCCAGCACCGAACTGATCGCGCGCGGCCCCGTGATCTGGATTGACCGCAAGCTCTACCGGCTGACCGGCCCGGCGCGCCACGTCTTCTATCCCAAGAGCGATGTCGGCCCGCCGGGGCTGAACTGGCTGATCCACTTTCCGCAGGCCTTCCGCACGCTGCCCGCCCCGACACGCCGCCGGGTGGAGCTGCGCGCGACGCGCCCGGCCGGCGCCCCCTGGCTGCGCCACCGTGTCGAGCATCTCGTGCGCGAGACGTCGGGCGTGGAAGTCACCGGCGCGCGCCCGCACGGCGACACGCTGGAGATCGCGCTGAGCGACGGCAGCACGCGCGAAGTGGATCACCTCTTCCTCGCCACCGGCTACCGGCCCAGCCTGGACCGCTTCAGCTTCCTGGACGCCGACCTGCGCGCGACGGTCGCGGATGTGGACGGCATGCCGATGCTCACGCGCTCGTTCGAGTCGTCGGTACACGGCCTGTACTTCGCGGGGGCTATCGCCAGCTACAGCTTCGGCCCGCTCTGCCGCTTCGTCACCGGCGCCGCCACCAGCGCCCGCTGGATCAGCGCCCATGTCGCGCGCACGCTGCCGGCGCCGTCCATCCCGGTCACGGTCCCGCTCGGTGAAGAGGTTGTCGCGCCGGTCGCCGTGCGCGAGGGGTGAGGATTTCGCTATGGCAAAGCAGTACACCACGCCGGGGGCGGTGGTCCTCGGCAGCGACTTCAAGGCGTTGGGGGTGGCGCGCAGCCTGGGCCGGCGCGGCGTGCCGATCGTCGTTGTGGACAACACGCCGCGCTCCGCCTGGTACTCGCGCTACGTCATGCGCCGCCTGCCGTGGTCGGGCGCGATGGAAGGCGAGGGCTTCCGCGATTTCTTGCTGGAGGCCGCGCGCGAGTATGCGCTCGACGGCTGGATTCTCTTCCCGATGCAGGATGAGGCCGTGGAGTTCGTCGCGCGCCACCACGACGCGCTCGCCGCGACGTATCAGCTTGCTACGCAGGGGTGGGACGTGCTGCGCTGGGCTTGCGACAAGCGCCTCACCCACCGGCTGGCCGCCGAGGCCGGCGTTCCCTATCCGCGCACGTGGTATCCCATCGCCGCCGCGGACCTGGAGCGGCTCGACATCGCCTACCCGGTGATCGTCAAGCCCGCCATCTCCGTCCATCTGCAATACGCCACACGCCTGAAGGCGCTGCCGGCGCGCACGCTGGACGAGCTGCGCGCGCAATACGCCTTCGCCGCCGGCATCATCCCGGCGGACGAGATCATGATCCAGGAGACTATCCCCGGCGCCGGACGCCAGCAGTTCTCGGTCGCGGCGTACTGCCGTGAGGGTGAGCCGCTCGTGCGCATGACGGCGCGCCGCACGCGCCAGTATCCAATTGACTACGGACTGGGCAGCAGCTTTGTCGAGGCGATGGAGGTGCCGGAGCTGTACGAGCTGGCGGAGGCGCTGCTGCATGGCATGCGCGTGACCGGTATGGTCGAGGTCGAGTTCAAGCAGGACGTGCGCGACGGCCGCTACAAGCTGCTCGACATCAACGTGCGTCCGTGGGGCTGGCACACACTCGGCCGCGCCTGCGGGCTGGACTTCCCGTACATCCAGTACCGCGACCTCACCGGCCAGCCCGTCGCGCCGGCCGCCCCGCGCTACGGTGCGCACTGGGTGCGCATGCTCACCGACATCCCCGCCGGCATCTCCGAGGTGCGGGCCGGGCGCATCACGCCGATCTCGTATGTGCGCTCGCTGGCCGGGCGCACCGAGTTCTCCGTCTTCGACTGGCGCGATCCCGTCCCCGCGTTCGGCGATGTGGGCAGCGCCGTCTCCCGCGCCGTCGGCGGCCGCCTGAAGAGGAAGGCCAGCGCATGATCACGGCACGCCGCGCCGAGAGCGAATCCGGCATTCTCGCGCCCACCCAGCGCCACGAGACGGCGCACGCCGGGGTGCTGCGCCGTGTCGTGGGCAATACCGCCATCTCGCTCGTCGGCCAGGGTGTCACCTGGACCTCGACACTGCTGCTGACGATGGCGTACGGGCGCTACCTCGGCGACGCGCGCTTCGGCGAGCTGTACTTCGCCATCACCTTCGTCATGCTCGTCGGCTTCCCGCTGGAGTTCGGCTTCAACCAGCAGCTCACGCGCGACCTCGCGCAGGCGCCGGAGCGCGCCGCGCGCTACCTCGCCAACACGCTCGCGCTCAAATTCATGCTCTGGATCGTCCTGTACGGCGCGCTCGGCGCGCTCGCCTGGGCGCTCGGCTATAGCGCGGAAGAGCGCGTGCTCGTCGCCGTCTGCGGTGTGACGCTGCTCAGCACCGGGCTGGGCGGGGCCTTCGCCGCCGTCCACTATGCGCGCCAGCGCCTGCTCTTCCCCGTCGTCGCCACGATCATCGAGAAGGGGCTGGCCGCCGCCGCCGGTTACCTCTGGCTGCGCTTCGGCGCCGGCCCGCGCGAGATGACGCTCGTGCTGCTGGTTGGCTCGGTCGCCGGCACGCTCTGGCAGGGGAGCTGGGCGCTGCGTGGCACGGGGCGCGGCTTCGCGTTGGACGGCGCGCTGATGCGCCAGCTCATCCGCACCAGCCTGCCGTTCCTCACCTACGGCGTGCTCGGTGTGATCTATTACCGGCTGGATACGGTGCTACTCTCGCTGCTGACGAACACCACCGTCGTCGGCTGGTACGGCGCCGGCTACCGCCTGTTCGATACGCTGGTCTTCCTGCCCAACATCATCATCCTGGCGATCATGTACCCCGTCTTCTCGAGGCTCTCCACCACCTCGCACGCGACGCTGAAGCTCGCCGTCGAGAAGTCGCTGAACTTCCTGCTGTTCTGCGGCATCCCCATCGCCGCCGGCATGATCGCCGCCGCGCCCAATATCATCGGCTTCCTCTATCACCGTGTCGAGTTCACGCACACCGTGCCGGCGCTCCAGGCGCTCGCCCCCGGCCTGGTCTTCCTCTACGCCAACACCGCGTTCAACTCCGTGCTGATGAGCACGCACCGCGAGAAGAAGATCGCGCTGATGGCCGGTATCGCGCTCGTGTTCAATCTCGCGCTCAACCTCGTGCTCATCCCGCGCATCCAGCACGTCGGCGCGGCGGCGGCCACCTCGCTTACCGAGCTGCTGCTGCTGCTGCTCAGCCTCGTCTTCGTCCCGCGCGATCTGCTGCCCGCGCGCAGCCTGATCGTCGCCGGCAAGGCGATTGTGGCGGCCGGGCTGATGGCGGGCGCCGTCCTGCTGCTCGGCACGTATAACATCCTGATCATCCTGCCGGTCGCGGCCGTCGTCTACCTGGGCGCCGCCACCATTCTCGGCACCATCCCGCGCGCCGATCTGCTGGCCCTCGCCGGCGCCGTCCGCCGCAAAGCGGCGCGCGCCGCGGCTGCTACGGATGCGCCGGAGCCAGAAATGCCTGATGCGGCAGCGCCTATGCGCCGGGGAGTCCTCACCCCCCAGCCCCCGCTCCTCGCAAGGAGCGGGGGAGGCGGAGCGGCGACCGTTGCGGAGATGGGATACACGCCGGCCGCGACGATGGCGGATATGTCCGGCGCGGAGCCATACCCGTGGGTTGGCATGGAGTTCACCTTTCCCCCTTACGTGCCGGATCCGCGCGACCTCGCCTCGGATCGCGCCGCGCCCTTCCGCGCCTTCGTCGTGATGCCGCTGCGCGAGACCGGCCGGCCGGCTCCCGCGCCGTCTCCCTGGCCCAGCCGCTTCGACGAGGCCGATCCGTTCGACGATCCGCGCGACGAGACGCCGGACCCGGCGCCGCTCCCGCCAGAGAAGAACGTTCAGCATATCCCATCGCGGACGGGCCGCGCGAGCCTGCCAGCCGCGCTGGTGAAGTACGCCACCAACCACGTCATCGCCCACATCCCATCCTATCGCATTCGCCACGGCTGGTATCGCCGCGTCCTCGGCTGGCATATCGAGCCGCGCGCCGCCATCCTGCTGGGCCAGCATGTGCAGATGGCCGGGGTGCGCAGCAGCGGACGCAAGGTCCGCATCGGGACGGGCACGGTGATCAACCAAGGCTGCCTGCTCTACACCACCGGTGGCCTGGAGATCGGCCGCGAGGTCAGCATCTCGGCCGGCGTCTGGCTCGTGACCGGCACCCACGACATGAACCATCCCGACTTCCCCGACGAGTACCGGCCGATTGTGATCGGCGATCACGCCTGGATCGGCGCGCGCGCCACCATCCTGGCCGGCGTCAGCATCGGCGAGGGGGCCGTGGTGATGGCGGGCGCCGTCGTCGCGCGCGACGTGCCGCCCTTCGCGGTGGTGGGCGGCGTCCCGGCGCGGGTCGTCAGCGAGCGCCGCTTGCGTAACCCGTCGTACCAGATCGCTTTCCGCCCGCCGCTGGAGTAGCGGTCAGGCAGGGGGTCCTCACCCCCAGCCCCTCTCCTTGCGAGGAGAGGGGTGCCGGAGCGCCGGCCACGAAGGCGGACCGCTCCGGCGAAGGGGCGGACCGCACGGAGAAACGCGAGCTACTTGAACTCGTCCGGTAGCTCCTCGTCCGGCTGGAGCACTTTGAACTCCACAGAGGAACGGCCGCGGAAGAACGTCTTACCTTCTGTCGCCTCTCCCTCTGGGTCAATCAACCGCCGCAGCAGCTGGCAGTCTACTTCGAGCTCGTAGAGCGCCAGGGCCAGATTGGGCGCCGCCGCCAGTGCCTCCGCTCGCGCCTGTGGAGATTCATCGAGGTGTGCGAGCTTCGCGCGCAGGGCCGCGATGTCGTCCTGGATCGCCATGTTCCCTCCCTCATACACAGGTAACGGGCAAAAGCGTTGGATCCGTGTTCATTTGCCAAGGGCCGCTGAATTGCGGGTTCGTCTCCGTCAGACTGTCACTGCTGGTTGCGCCAACGCCATGCGCGGTCACCTTAAAAGTCGCCGAATATGGCAACGGCACCGGCTTGTGATTGACGCATGTGTAACATGCGCCTCTGCTCACGGTATCGCGCGAGGCTACACTTCTCCCTGCCGCGCCAGCCACGCGCGGATGGATTGCTCGTGCTCGCGGTAGTGCGCGTAGGCGTTGTTCGCCACGAGCATCCAGGGCACCACATCGTCGGGCAGCCCCATGCGCTTGGGATCGTTCAGCAAATCCTCCGGGCTGGCGGCAATCGCGGCCACCAACTGGCTGAACACCTGCTCGGCCTCCGCTAGCACGTCGCCCACTGGCCGCGCGCGGCTCTGCGCGGCGATGCGCGCGTTGCGCTCGTCCATCTCCAGCGCGTGTAGCCCGCTCTGGGGCCGGCTGAATGTTCCCGTACTCATGACCTGCCGCGCCCCCGCGACCACCGCGCGCTCATACCAGGTGAGGTGCGCGATCAGCTCCTTCAGCGACCACTCGCCCTCGACGCCCGGCTCCTCCATCCGGTCCAGGCCGACCTGGGCGAGCAGGGCGTTCCAGCGGGCGCGCTCGGTTTGCAGGATGCCGACCAGCCGCGCGCCGGTCATCGGTCCCTGCCGCGCCTGCTCCTGCGCGAGATGGCTCAGCTCGGCGGCCAGCTCTGGCCCGATATTGCCGAGCCGAAGCAGGAACGTCATGCTGGCCGCGCCCGCTTTCAGCGCGTCGCGGCGCGAGAGCGTCCCCGGCACGCGCGCGGTGGTGTTCGCGGACGGCGGCGTGTCCATCGTGTTTATCCCTTCATGCAGTGGCCGCGACAGCGCGGCGTACACCTCCGGCGGCGCGGGACGAGCTTGGAGCGCCAGATCGAGGGCGGCGACGAGGCGGATCAGCGCGGGATCGCCGCCCGTCGCATGGCCGGCGGGATCGGCGACGCCAGCCGCACCGATCAGGTCGGCGTAGCGCTCGGAGAGCGTCTGGTCAGGGGGTGTCGTCGGCGCCGGCATGGTAGCGCTCCTTCAGGGCGTGCAGTGTGCGAGTGATACGCTTGCGCGCGGCATCTTCGCTGACGCCGATCACCGCGCCGATCTCAGCCAGCGTGAGTTGTGCCGTGAAACGCAGGATGAGGACTTCGCGCGTCTGGGCATCGAGCGCGGCCAGCAGGCGATGCGCCTGCGCGATCTCGTCGCGGCGCAGCATGTCGCCATCGGCGGTCTCCGGCGCGGGCGGGTGCAACTCTTCGGGCACCGCCTCCCACGGCACGATCCGTAGGGCCGGGCGCTGGCGCCGCTGCCAGTCGGTGGCGGCGTTGCGCGCGATGCGGAAGAGCCAGGCGGCGACGGAGACGCCCGCGCGCAGCTCGTAGCGCGGCAGCGCGTCGAGCGCGCGCACGAAGACCTGCTGCGTCAGGTCGGCGGCGTCATCCGCCCGCGCCGGGCCGGTGCGGGTGCGCAGGTAGGTGTAGATGCGATCCACGTAGCGGGCGTAGAGCGGGCCAAACGCGGCGGGGTCGCGCCGCGCCGCCTGAATGAGCGCCGCCTCGTCGTCGTCGCGCGTGTCAGATGAGGATACATCCGCCGGGCCGATAGCGCGCGGGTTGCGTTCGCGTGGCACGCCATCGTCCTTTCCGTGTCCTTCACCGGCGCCGATCTTCATGCGCTCACTGATTCTAACGCGGCGTCATGGCAAAGCGGACATGGATTTTGGCGGCATGCGCCGCGCTTCACGCTTCGCTTGTTCAGCGTCGCGCTGCCGCGGCGCCGGCATAGAGGAGCGTTCCCAAGAGACCTGCCGCCAGGTCGCCCGCGGAGTCCCACGCGCCGCGGACGTTGTGGGTGCCGCAGAAGACGTCGGTGGCGTACTCCTGGGCTTCGAGCAGCGCATGAAGGGTATTCGCCGCTCCGATAGCGTTCCGCGCCGGCCAATCGAAGGCACGCGCCAGCACGGCGGCGAGGGCGCCGGAGCCATGGAAGTGTGGGATGAGGTCAAAGTTGGCGAAGCGGTCGTACAGGTCGAAGGCGTTGCCGGCCATATCCAGCCAGAAGATCGAGAGGTACAGGTTATCGGACCAGATGGGATAGCGGCGCCAGCGGCGCGGCCGGCGCACGAGGTAGAGCAGGGGGAAGAGGTGGCCGAGACTGCCGACGACGAGCAGGTTGCGAACGGGGATGGCCTTGCCGGCGTAGCGCGGATCGTGCGGATGGCGCAGCGCATCCACGAGGAAGGCGGCGATGCTCACCCGCAACAGCGCGTTGATCCCGATCCCGGCGACTTGGTTCTTCATCACCTACCCTGTATCGCCAGCAAGGCATGCCCTGTCATCCCGCGAGAACAACTTGCCTCACGCCATGCACATGTCATGCCGGGATGGATGTCTCATCACTTTGGCTCATGTTTCTATGTAGGGGATGTGCTCGCCGGCCCAGGCTCCATGCGACTTCGCCCGGCCCCGCCAGCGCATCCCCACCCCCCTCATCCTCCGCGTCTTCCGCGACCTCCGCGGTTCAATACTTCCTCAATAACACGAGCAGGCGGCGCAACGCTCCGGCTCCGCGAGGTCCGCGTACATCGTGCGTACCGCGTCGCCGATCCGCTGCCACGCGAAGTGTTCCACTGATGGACGCGCCCGTAGCGCCAGCCGCGCGCGCAGCGCGTCGTCGCCCAGCAGCTCGTCCAGCCGCTCCGCGAACGCCTCGGGCGCGCGCCAGTACACCAGCAGCCCGTTCTCGCCGTCATGCACGATGCTCGGCAGCCCGCCCACGCGCGCCGCCACCACCGGCGTCCCGCAGGCCAGCGCCTCTACAGCCGCCAGCCCAAAGCTCTCATAGCGCGACGTGACCACCAGCGCATCCGCCGCTCGGTAGTAGCGCGGCAGCTCGCGCTGCGGCACCGCACCGGGGAACGCCACCCGCGCGCCAATGCCCAGCGCCGCCGCCCGCCCGCGCAGCCGCTCCACCTCCGGGTCGCCCGCTGGGTCGCCGCCGACCACGATCAGCCGCGCTGGCGTGCGCATGCGCGCCACGCTTTCCAGCAGCAGCTCGATGCCCTTGATTGGGTCCAACCGGCCCACGAAGAGCAGTGTCGGCGTGGGCCCCGGCGCGATGGCCGCTCGGTCCGCGCGGCGCTCCTCCATCGTCCCAGGTGTGAAGACATGTGGGTCCACGCCGCAGGGGATGATGGGCAGCCGCGCGGCTGGCAGCCCGTAGAGGCGCTGGAGCTGCTCGCGTTCGTGCTCCGTCGAGACAATGATACGGTCCACCGCCCGCGCGATCCGCCCTTCCCGCACGATGCGCACGCATGCGGCTGTGTCCGTCGCCGCCGCTCCACCGTCGTACTGTCGGCCTTTGAGTCGCTCGACGGTATGGAACATCGTCACGTGCGGTACGTCCCACTGGCGCGCGAGGGATAGGCCGGCCGCGGCGGAGAGCCAGTAATGGCTGTGGATCAGGTCGTAGCCGTCCGTGGAGTGCTCGGCGAAGCGCGCGACGCGCCGCGCGAAATCATTTACATAGGGGTACAGCTCGCCTGGGGGGAGGGGGATGGCTGGCCCGGCGGGGATCGTGATCAGGCGCACCTGCTCGTTGAGCCACTGGATGGGGGGGGAGGTCAGGTCTGAGCGCCGGGTGAAGATATCTACGCACATGCCGCCGCGGCCCAGCTCGCGCGATAGCTCGCGGACGTAGACGTTCATGCCTCCGGCGTCGCGCGTGCGCCCGAGGTCCGCCAGCGGGGAGGTATGCAGGCTGAGCATGGCAATCCTGCCGCACATGCCGCACCATCTACCGGCCGTTGGCGCGTCGTGCGCCGCGTCTCTCTCACAGATGCGCGGCCACCGGCCTTCGCTGGCCCGTGCCGCTTCCGCCTGCGCGGCCGGCTCGCCCCGGTCGCGTCTCATGTTCCGCATTACTCGCCTCTCTGGTATGTCGCTCGCCGATCTCGTGCGTCTCTCTTGCCTGGGCGCGCGGTTCGCGCCCAATGCTTCCGTAAGTATACCGTCGCATTTTCCGGTCCCGCCACCGGCCATCCGGCTAGTGCGCGCTCAGGCCCCGCAGCCCATCCTATCCGGCTTGACGCTGGGACGGCCGAGGGCCATAATGGCCGGGGAGCGGGTCGCGGCGTGCGGCCGCTTTTGGGGATGGCGGGAAGTGGCTCCGGCGGTGTGTCCAGACACGGATGAGTTGGGATACGCCACGGTGCCGCGTGGACGCCCGCCGCACGCACGTAGGAGCGTGGATGATGGGGCAGACGTCGCTGCTGAGTGAGCGGCTGCGCGCCGTAGAGGCCGAGATCGCCGCTGGCCGAACCGACCGGGCGCTTGCTCTCGCCCAGGAGTTGCGGGCGCAGTATCCGCGCGCCCTGGCCGTGCTGCGCGTGCTCGGCGAGGTGTATCTGGCCCTGCGCAAGCCGCGGGAGGCGCTCGGCGCGCTCGACCGTGTCCTCGCCGGCAACCCGGAGGATGCGCGCGCGTGCTGCGCCCGCGCCATCGTCCAGCAGATTCAGGGCGACTCCGCCGCCGCGCTGGCCTGGTATCGCCGCGCCTGCGATATCAGCCCCGACGACCAGTTGCTGCGCTCGGCCTATCGCGAGCTGGCCTCTCACCTCGGCCAGCCGCCGTACGAGCCGACGCGCATGGGCCTGGCCCGCCTCTACCTGCGCGGCGATCTCTTCGCCCACGCCATCCGTGAGTGGGAGAGCCTGCTGGTCGGGCAGCCCGATGCGCTCGAAGCACAGCTTGGCCTTGCCGAGACGCTCTGGCGTGCCGGCAGTTTCCACGCCGCCGAGGATGGCTGCGCCCGCATCCTGCTTAACGCGCCCTCCTGTGTCAAGGCGTTGCTGATCCTGGCTGTCATCCACCACGATGCCGGCCGTGACGACGAGACACGCCAGCTTATCCAGCGCGCCGCCGAGTACGACCCCGAACAGCGCATCGGCCTGGCGCTGCTGGCAGATCGCTTCGCCGCTGGCGATACCGCGCTCCAGACGCTCCTGATTGGCGACCGTCCATTGCCAGGAGCGACCGGCGTCAGCCGCCCGCTCGCGCAATCCCGGCCAACCGGCGCCCCTCCCATCCCATCCGGCGCGACAGACGCTGGTGCGCGGCCGGCCATGCCGCGCACCGTCACCGACGGCCCCGCCATGCCGCCGCCAGGGACACGTCAGCCCGCCGCGCGCGATTTCCGCACCATGTTTGCCGAGACCGAGTACATGTTGTGGGGACGCGAGACCGAAGAGATGCCGAGGCTCGCGCGCCGGCCCCAGCCCGGCGCATCCACGGATGCCGCCGCCGGCCCCATCATGCGCGCCCAAGCCGCCACGGGCGGCCTCGACCGCGCGTCTAGCTTCGTTCCGCCCGTGCTGCGCGATCAGGGCTTCAACCTGGAGGAGACCGAAGCGCGCGCCGCCATCAACTTTGTCAGCTGGCTCCAGGCTCAGGGCGCCCGCGTCCACGGTGTCACCGGCCCGCTCCCGCCCGGCACCGGCGCGCCGCCTCTCCCACCCTCGCGCGTCACCCACGTCCACACCGATCAGACCAGCCAGACCGGGGCGTTGCCCGCCGGATCACCGCCCGCCGGCTCACCGCCCGCCGCCACTGGCCCGCTGCCGCCGCCGACGCCGGACGCCTTGCGCGCGATGTTCGCCGAGCTGGGTGAGCCGCAGTCACCGCGTGTGGTCGAGGACGCCATCATTCCCGCATCTGATGCCTGGAATGCCCCGGATGCGGACCGCCCCGACGCGACGGTGCCGCCGCGCTGGGCCGACTCGCAGGCCGGCGCCGCACAGTGGGATCTCGATGCCGGCTCTCTCGACGATGGTGCCGCGTTCGTGGATCTGCCGTCCACGGCGCCCGCGACGGCCGCCGACTCCGCGTTGCGCTCGGCCGGCACGCTCGAAGAGCTGGAGCGCGGCCTCGCCGGCTCCGGCTTCCGCCAGTTCGACCCGCAATCCGGCCAGCTCGCCGCGCTCGCGGGCAGCGCCACCCCCGACGGCTCCGGCGCGTATACGCTGGACGGACTGGACGCGCTCGCCACGCTGGATGGCCTGGACAATTCGGCGTCAGCGGCCGGCGAGGTCGCGACGGATGTGCTGCCGGGCCGCACCGGCCACTCAGCGGAGCCGGTTGCTCCCGCCCAGGACGCGCCAGCCGAGCCCGCGCCAGATGATTACCCAGCCCGGCTGGATCTCGCCCGCCGCCAGCGCACCGATGGCGCGCTCGACGCGGCGCTCGTCCACTATCGCGCGGTGCTCAAGAACGCGCCCGACCTGCTGAATGAGGTCGTCGGCGATCTGCGCGAGAGCCTGGCCGACGTTCCCGAGCATCCCGAGCTCCATCGCCTGCTCGGTGACGCGCGCATCCGCCAGGGCGATTACCTGAGCGCGCTGGAGTCGTATAATCGGGCGGTGGCGCTCACCAACGCGCACGAAGACTAGCCAGGAACCTACAGGAACCCATCGGCGGGGAGGACGCGACGTGGAGACCATCTTGCAGCGACTACTGGAGATCGAGGGCGTGACGGGTGCGTTGCTCGTCGGCAAAGACGGCCTGGTCGTCGCTAGCACGATGGACGGCGAGGACGAAGAGTTCCTTGCCGCGATGGCTGCCGCCTGCCACGATGCTACCATGCGCTACATTGACCAGCTCGGCATGGGTGACGTGCGCCATGCGATCTACGAGACGCCCGGTGGCGCCGTCCAGATCAGCGACGCCGGCGATCTGCTGATCGTCGTTCGCTCGTCATCCCTCGCCAACATGGGGCGCATTCGCATGGAGTGCGGCAACGCCAGCCTCCGCCTTGCCGAGCGGGCCGCCAGCTACTAGCCGACCTCTTCGCATCACCAGCGCATCCGCGTGCCCGCCACGCGAGCGAACGACACCACACCATCAACCATCACACTCAACCATCACACTCAAGGAGCACACCATTGGAGCGTACGCTCATCATTGTCAAGCCCGACGGCGTCCAGCGCGGCCTGATCGGCGAGATACTGGGCCGCTTCGAGCGCCGCGGCCTCAAGCTCGCCGGCCTCAAGCTCATGCGCATCCCGCGCGAGACGGCTGAGCGCCATTACGCCGAGCATGCCGGCAAGCCCTTCTATGAGGGGCTGGTCTCGTTCATCACCTCTGGCGCGGTCGCTGTCGGTGTGGTCGAAGGCCTCGGCGCCATCGCTATGGTGCGCGCGATGATGGGCGCGACCAATCCCGCGAACGCCGTTCCCGGCACCATCCGTGGCGACTTCGCCGTCACCGTCAGCTACAACGTCATCCACGGCTCAGACGGCCCCGACTCCGCCCAGCGCGAGATCGCCCTTTTCTTCACGCCCAGCGAGATCGTCGAGTACGAGCGCGCCACCGACCGCTGGGGCACGGAATAACCGCGCATCTCCGCCTCTCCCTCTCCTCGCGGGAGGAGGGGGACGGGGGGTGAGGACTCCCTTTAGGCGGGCTTGCGGCGCTTGATGCTCGTGAGGGGGATGTCGCTCGCGCTGGACTTGCTTGTCCCGTCCTTGGCCGCGGCGCGTGCTTCGGCGATGCGCCAGCACTCCGTCCGGCTGGCGATGCACTTCTCCTGCTCGTCCCAGCTCGTCGGCGGCGTGTTCATCAGGCAATAGACCTGGTACAGCGGCTCACCGGCGGCGAGGTCGTTGCGCGGGAACCAGCGTACCCGATAGTGCGGGCAGCCGTTCCGATAGCGATGCCAGTTGATGCCGTCGCGTGGGTTCTCTCGCAGGCTATTGATCACGAATTGACGTGCCTCTCGTCGCGTGCTGCCGCTTCTCGTCCTGTCTGCCGCTTCATGCGCCGGCGACGGCGCTATCCCGGCCGCAGCCCCTCCATTATAGGCGCGCGCCCATCCGTGCCGCAAGGCGGAATCTCCACATCCGCGCCGCGTTGCTATTCCACGGATGCCAAACTCCGGGCATGCGCCGTGCGTAGGAGGCTGTGAGACGCCTACAATCCACTACGGATGAGCAGATGCGAACCGCCCGTGACAAGAAGATAGCACGAGAGGATAGCGCGCATGTCAGTCCCCGAAGGCGACGCCGCGCCGCCGCAACAATACCCCCAGCAACATCCTCAGCAGGGCGGCTCCCCGCCAGCTTATCCGCCCGTCCCCCCCAACGGCGCGTATCCCGCGCCCCCCGGCTATCCGCAATATCCACAGTATCCCGGCTATCCGGCCTACCCACCGGCGGGGATGCCGGACAGATGGTCGCCCGCGCCGCCGGCCGGCCAGGAGCAACAGTACGGGCGCGTTGGCGTGGTGCCGTGGACGTACGCCCAGACCTGGCGCGGCACGCTGCTGACCATCATCCCGTGGCTGCTGGTCATGGTGCTGCTCCAGATTGCTGGTGGCGCGCTCAACTCAAATGCCGTCCAGACCGCGCCAATTTCACGAGCGCAGGATGCCGTGGGATTCGTCGTGATCGTGATCGTGACTTTCATCGTCGAGGGTATCTTCCTGATCGCGCCGCTGGTCTACGCCCTGGCGATCCGGCCGCGTGGCGTCACGCCGGGGGATGGCGCGCGCGCGCTTGGCTTCCGCTCCACCGGCCTGCTCGCCGGCATCGGCTGGGTGGTTGGCGGCTTCATCTTCATGATCGCGGTCAGCTTTGTATACGGCGCGCTGGTGGATCTGCTGCACCTGCCGCTCAAGACCAACGTGCAGGTGCTGACCGATCGGGCCGGCGCGTCGCCATTGACCATACTTGGATCGCTGCTCGGAGCGGTGCTGATCGCGCCGCTGTGCGAAGAAACCTTCTTCCGGGGCTACCTGTTCTCCGGGCTGCTGCGCGGCATGAGTGGATGGGCCGCGGTGCTGGTCTCCGCCGTGCTTTTCACGCTGGTGCATGGCGACATCGGCTCGGCCGTGCCGCTGTTCATCTTCGGCATCGTGCTGGCCGTGATCCGCTGGCGCACCGGCTCGATCTGGCCGGGCATCGCGCTGCACGCCGCCAACAACGCGCTGGCCGCCGCTACGCTGCTGCCCACCATCCTCAAAGCCCTGGGCGCGTAGGCCTCAGTGGCATCGCATTTGGTTGGGCTCTGCGCGTGGCCCTCAACGACCGGCGAGCACTGGATAGAGATAGGGAGGATATGAATCCGGCGCCGCGGGCATACGAAGCCGATGACTTTCGCGGGCGGCGCCGGGTCGCGCGATCCGCCGTAACAGACGCGCACGAATTCAGACGGATCGGTCGCGAATGGTTGCGTGTGACGGGGTTGGCTGGCAGGCTTGCTTCTGGCGGCCCGGTGCGCCGCGCGTGTGGGCAGCTTCTGTGAGTTCTCATGCCGTGCGCGGCGTGGGCCATGTGCCGGTGGGCCGGTGGGCCGATCAGTAAATGAAGGTCACACCCCAGCCGACATGAGCATAGCGGAAGCTGACGCGGCCCCACCCGCCGCCGTTCCAGAAGAACGACATCTCGCTGACCAGGAACCAGCCGTTGCCGTAGACGGCCTCGACATGCGCGGCGTGGCCCAGGCCGCTGGCGCCCTGCACGCCTGGCTGGAAGACGACGGTCGCGCCGGCAGCGGGAACGGAGCCGGTGCGCAGCCCAAACGCGCGCGCCGTGAAGGCCCACTGCCCGGCGTTGCCCATGCGCATCAGCGGCTCGTTTGAGTGGCGCAGCCAGGCGTACCAGGTGCATTCACCAAAGAAGGCGCCATACGGATCGCCGGCGAAATCGCGCATGCCGAAGGCGAAACGGCCCGGCGGCGGCATCCACGGGCCGATGTTCGCGGGGGCAGAGCCGGCGAAACCGGTGGGTCGGGCGCTTCCGGCGCCGACAGGGGCTCGCGCGATGCCACCCACGTTGGGCACCCAGGCGGGGTTGTCCGAGACGAGCCGGCCGCCGCCGCGGTGCCAGCGCTGCGTGCAGTGGAACGTGCCGCTCGACCAGCCATAGCAGAGCCAACTGCCCTGCACCGAATAGCCGCGCACGTAGCGCAGCCCGCCAGCGGCGGCATGGGCGGTTGGTGCGGCGCCGATCTGCCCAGCGGCGAGCGAGAGGCCCAGGATGCCGGTGAGTGTCGCGGCCGCGCGCAGGCTCGCGCGGCGGGTGCGGCGGATGGTCGTGGGCCGGTGCGCCGGGTGTGTCGGGTTCGTCCGCGAGCGGAGCCGCGATCGCATCAGGGTCGCGAGTGCTGTGATGATCAAAGCGAGAAACCTCCTTTGGCCCCATCCCAGTGATGAGGCCATCGCGGCTGCGAAACCGCGATTGTTTGCCCTCCTCGAGGGGGCGGCGCCTGCCCAGCGCCGCTCTCGTCACTAGTCGCGAGAGATCCACCCGGATGCCTCGCGGTCTGCCTGCGTCAGCTTCCCCTCGTGCGTGTGCTGGCGATATGACGGCAGAGGTATCTCTGCCTGACTCGTCGAACGCACGTGGACGAATGTACCTGAGAGCTGCGGCCATTTGCCTGTGATGGGCGTTTCGGATAGGACTAATTGGCTATTATGCGGTGTTATGATGGGTTTTATTGTCGAGTTAGCGCCGCTGGGATGCGCGGCGAGATGAGACGGGCGAGCGCACAGCCCGCCGCACGATGGCGGCGGGCTTTCGCGACTGCCGGGCGTGCTGGCGCGCCGGACAGGTCTATGACGGGATTGCCGGAGGTGGGCGGTGCTGGTGCGCCGGATCCGGGCCATGTGTCTGGCCGCCGGCCGGCGAGGACCGCCGTGTGTTCTCTGGCGGTTAGTTGATGAAGCTCACGCCCCAACTGGTGTGGGCGATGCGGTAGCTAACGCGACCCCACCCGCCACCGAAGCCGTAAAACGCCATCTCGCTGACCAGGAACGTGCCGTTGCCATAGACGGCCTCGACGTGCGCGACGTGGCCCAGGCCGCTCGCGCCCTGCACGCCCGGCTCGAACACGGCGGTGCTACCGACCGTGGGGTAACTGTGGACCCAGAATCCGCGTGCGCGTGCCGCATCGTTCCAGTTGGCGGCGTTGCCCAGGCCGATCAGGCGTGGGGCGCGGCTCCAGGCGTACCAGGTGCATTCACCGCCGATGTAGGGGCCGGAGCGCCAGCCGACCCAATAGGCGCCGCGGGTGGTGCGAGATCCGGCGCTGCTGCTGTGACCGGCGCCGCGGCCGGTGGCGGCGGGAGCGCGCACGACACCGCCGGTGCTGGGCACCCAGGCGGGGTTGTCTGAGACGAGCCGGCCGCCGCCGCGGTGCCAGCGCTGCGTGCAGTGGAACGTGCCGTTCGACCAGCCATAGCAGAGCCAACTGCCCTGCACCGAATAGCCGTGCGCATAGCGCAGGCCGCCGGCGGCGGCGTGCGCCGCGGGGGCGCCGCTGAACTGCGAAGCCATGAGCGAGAGGCCAAGCACAGCGGCGAGGACCGCCGCCGTCCGAACCATGCCGCGTGCGCGGCGCGTCGAAGTCGAAACCGAATGCGTAAGCGTAGCGAAAGCCAAAGCGAGAAACCTCCTTTGGCCCCATCCCAGTGATGAGGCCATCACGGCTGCGAAACCGCGATTGTTTGCCCTCCTCGAGGGGGCGGCGCCTGCCCAGCGCCGCTCTCGGAACGTGCGACAACCGATCACGGCTGTCGCGGCCAAAATCCAGCGTTTTCCCGTCGTGCGCGCCGCGTGGACCGCCCGTGAAATGGTGATGAACCGCTCCACAAGGGACTGCGCAAAACGCACGAGGGGGAATGTACCCGATGCGTCAACCACCTTGCCCGTGTTTCAGGCGGCGGGGATGACTTTTGTCTTATGGCTGAGTCCATCCATGCAGATGTGCGTGAGCCGGCTACAGCGCATTCGCTTCTCCCGATGTCCCGCTTGATCCGGCCGTTTCAACCTGTCACACGGCTGGCCCGTCCCAGATGCGTCGAGGGCATATCCTTTGCCTGACATGACACAGCTTTCCCTCGCCGCGCACGGAGCAGGGCCGGGGGTGAGGACTTCCTGTCCCATTCGGCTCAGGTCGGCTCAGTCGTCTCGCCCATCCGTAGGCGGCCCAAAGCGCGGCAGTTGCGGGCGCTGCCAGTTGGGATCGGTGCGCCACGGCGCGAACGCATCCGCGAGCTTCTCAGCCGATTCCGTCGCCGCGCCCTCATCGCCCTCATCGCCCTCATCGCCCACGCCTGCTGAGGCCTCCTCCAGCTCTGGCCACGCCTCTTCCACCTGCCGCGCGTATGCCGGATCTACCGGCCCGGTCGGCGCCCACAATTGCTCCACTGATCCCATGTAGGCGCTCACGCCGTGTGGTGGTGGCGGAGCCTGGGTGAACGGCGTAGGCTGTGGCGGCGCGGTCGGGGGCCGCCACCGTGCCGCGAACGAGTCCGCCGGCTCATCCGTGCCATTCGTCGCGTCACCCGTGACAAACTGAGTGGACGGCTCCGCGCCACCGTACCTCCATGCCAGGTGCGTGTCCGTCGCGTCATCCGTGTCAACCGCCGCGAGCTGATCCCTGGTGCGCGCTGCCGGAGGCGGCGTCGGCTCGGCACGCAGCCAACTATCCGTCTCGCCGCTCTGCGCATACGGCTCGCTCGCCGTCGCGGCGCTGGCGACATCTTTGCGCCAGCCGCCCCATGGGTCGGCTGGCCCACCGGCTGATGTGAGGTCCACCGGTGCGGGTTCCAACACTGGCTCCGGCGCGAGCGTGCGTGTCGGCGGCGCGGTGCGCCGTGCCTGCTCGCTCGCCGCCGCGCGCCGCCCCACGCGCTCGTAGAACTCGACCCAGGCCAGCAGCTCATCCGGCTTGGCGACACGGTGCAGCCGAATGCGCACCTGTCGCCCCACGCCGCGCAGGATCAGGTACTCCGGCAGGCGCGGATACCAGTCGAACGTCTGCACGCGCGCATCCGTCCGCGCCGCCAGCCGCAGCACGATCCGCCCAGCCATGATGGCGGCCTTGAGCGCCGCGTTGAGTGGCAGTCGCGCGCGGTCAATGCGCACCACGTCGCGCCACGTCAGGCGCACGGTCCGGCCGAGCTGCTTCGCCTGGATGGCCTTCGCGTCCACGATATAGCCCTGACGCCGCACCAGCGCACGTAGGCTCAACACAACGCACCCGGCCGCCAACGCCAGCCCCGCCGGCCCGACGATGCCTAGCTCCGGCAGCAGTAGTGTGACGTAGATCGCCGGCAGCGTCAGCGTTCCCGCCGCAATCGCCCACCACGTCACCTGCGTCGAGACCGCTTCACGCGCCGTGAACGGCCCACCGTTGGTTGCGCCCCAGGTGCCGCCGTGGTCGCGCCACATGCGATAGCGCTCATAAATCTCCAGCCGGAAGCGCTGATAGTCGCCGACCATGTCTTCGCGCACCCGCATGCTCCGGCCGTCCCGCGCCAGCGCCACCACCCAGCGATAGCTCTGGCCGTTCTGCGCCTGCGCGCGCTCGGTCAGCCGCCCCACCTCGCGCCACGCCAGCTCTGTTCGCCACGGCCCGCGTACCACGCTCAGCCCGTGTGGCCCCACACGCACGCTGACCGCGAGCTTGAAGGTGTAGACGACCGCCGCCCACAGCACGCACAGCAGCGCCAGCCCAAAGAAGATCGCCCTTCCCTCGTGATCCTTCTCTGGGCCGAGCTGATGCCAGACATATGCCCCATTGCCAAGCAGCACCGCCACGACCACCCCAAGCAGCGCCCAGTCGCCGGCGCGCGACGGCCGGTGGACGCTCTCGCGATCATCCAGCACGAGGTCCGGCAGCCGTCGCGTCGGCGCGGCCACGGGGCGTCGTGGGGTGGCGGAGTTTCTCATCGGGGATCACCATCTTCGGCGCGGAGGCCCCGTCCTTCAGGACTGGGGAGGAAGCGCCGTCTCCCTTCGTCTGCTTGCCCCTGACGGGGGCTGGCTTTTGCTGTCGCAGAGCCAGCGAACTGCCGCCCCTCTGGGTGGCCCCGTTGGGGGTAATGCTCATCTCGACAACGTTATGGAGCGGTTTACGTATCGGCCGCACTGGCGCGAACCCCGTCCGCCTGTTTAAGTGCCGATCGCAGAGCGCCAGACTGGTGAGGCATCCGGCGGTGCCTCTGCATTCGCTCCGAACGGAGCCCGATAGCCCGAAGGCCCTGGCTGAGTCTGGTCAGGTCCAGGCGTGCTCACCACACGCCCCCGGCTTGCGCCGTGGGGTACCTGACCATGCACGACTACGCGACGGCTGGACCGCGACCGCCGCAGGTCGAGTATAGCAGCGACCGTCAATTCGCCTGACATCCTCTCCCATCATCTCCAATTGCGACACTTTCGTCAGAAGTTTCAGTCTTGACTAAACGGACTGACGGGGCTATGCTTTGTGCGCGGGGAGACCGTGGCATGGGCAGAAGCAGCAGGAGTAGTCGGAGACAGCCAAGAGCGAGCGGGAGGCAATGATGGCGGGAACAGACGGCGACGGCGGCACCATCTCGCCGGAGATGCAGCAGTTCATCGAGAGCGTCGGCCAGTATTTCGAGCGCTACGCCCTGCCGCGCATCGGTGGGCGCATCCTGGGCCTGCTGCTGGTGGCCCCGCGCGAGCTTTCGCTGGACGACATCGCGACCGCGCTCCAGGTCTCGCGCGCCTCCGTCTCCACCAACATCCGCCTCATCCTCGTCATCGGCCTCGGCCAGCTTGTAACCCGCCCAGGCGACCGGCGCGACTATTACCGCTTCTCCCCGCGTGCCTGGGAGCAGGGGCTAGAGGCCGACATCGAGGGGACGGTGGCGCTTCGCCGCCTCGCCGAGCGCGGCCTCGCCGCGGCCCAGCAGTCCGAGAGCGTGGCCCACCAGCATCTGGCCGAGCTCGTTGAGTTCTGCGATTTCGTGCTCGAAGACAGGCGGACAAGCCTTGAACGCTGGAGGAAACGCAAAGAGCAAACATAGCGAGAGAGCGCGACACGCGCACCCAGCGGGGCCAGCGGGCCGCTAGCGGGGCTGACCGGCTGGCGTGGCCGCTCGCCCGGTGGCAGACAGCGAGTGTGCAGATGGCGGATGCAGTGAAGCCCGGCGCGTGTGGCGCCGGGGCCGGCGGTGGCCGGCGGACGTTCCCGAATGGCGCGGGCGCGACCCGCGAGATCGGATGAGATATCATCATGGCGGCAATCATCGAAACACGCGGACTGACCAAGCGCTACGGCGCGGCGCGCGGCATAGACGACGTCACCTTCGACGTCAGCGAAGGCGAGGTCTTCGGCTTCCTCGGCCCCAACGGCGCTGGCAAGACCACCACCATCCGCGTGCTGATGGCGCTGCTGCGCGCCGACGCCGGCACGGCGCAAATCGCCGGACTGGACTGCTGGCAGCAATCCGTCGAGATCAAGCGGCTCGTCGGCTACCTGCCCGGCGAGCTGGCGCTGGACTCGAATCTGACCGGCGGCCAGATTCTCGAATACTTCGGGCACCTGCGCGGCGGCGTGGACCAGACCTATCTCAAGCGGTTGATTGACCGGCTGGGCCTCGATCCCACCCGCAAGTTTCGTCAGTATTCCAGCGGCAACAAGCGCAAGATCGGCATCGTGCAGGCCTTCATGCACCGCCCGCGCCTGCTGATCCTGGACGAGCCGACCAACGGCCTGGACCCGCTCAACCAGCAGGAGTTCGACCGCATGGTGCGGGAGGTGCGCGACGATGGGCGCACCGTCCTCCTCTCCTCGCATATTCTGACTGAGGTGGAGCAGACCTGCGACCGCGTGGCGATCATCCGCGAGGGGCGGCTGGTGCGTGTGGGCGGGGTGGCCGAGCTGAAAGACATCAAGCGCCACGACGTCACCATCACCTTTGCCGGGACCGCGCCCAGCGATGCGTTCAAGGCGCTGGACGGCGTAGACCAGGTGGAGGCGCTGCCCGATGGGCGCACGCTGCGCCTGGTGGTCTCCGGCGGGCTGGATGGCGTCATCAAGGCGGCGGCTCAGCATCCCATCGTCACCCTGACCAGCCAGGAACCCAGCCTGGAAGACATCTTTCTGCGCTACTACGAAGGCGACGGCCAGACGGCTGGCAGCCAGGCCGCCAAAGAGGCGAGCAAGGAGGCGAGCCATGTGGTTCACTAGCGTCTTTCTCAAGACCCTGCGCGACTATCGCATCGCCATTTTCGGCTGGGGCTTGGGCCTCGGCCTGCTCATGTTCACCGTGCTCTCCGCCGTCTCCTCACTGGTGGCGACGCCTGAGGCCCGCGCCTCACTCGTCAGCCTGGCCGGCTCGTTCGCCTGGATTGCCGAGCCGGTGAAGGTGGACACCGCCGGCGGCTACGCCACCTGGAAATACGGCTTCACGATTCTGGTGATGGCCCTCTGGCCGATTCTGGCGGGCAGCCGCATGCTGCGAGGCGAGGAGGAGGGCGGCTCGCTGAATGTGCTGCTCTCGCTGCCGCGTAGCCGCTCGCGGGTGGCGCTGCAGAAACTGGCGGCCATGTGGGCGGCGCTGCTGGGGATGGCGCTGCTGATCGGGCTCCTGACCTATGGCGCCGGCAGAGGCGTGAGCGCGAACTTTGGCCTGGATGGCGCCTTGCTCTTCGGCCTGAACCTTGCGCTGATCAGCGGCGTCTTCGGCAGCCTCGCGCTGTTCGTCTCGCAGTTCACTCAGGAGCGGCGCACGGCGTCGGGCATCACGGGCGGGCTGCTGGCGCTGTTCATCGTGGTGGACATGATCCACCGCGTCATCCCCGGCACCGACTGGCTTTCCCGCCTCTCCCCCGTCTACTACTACAACCTGAGCAAGCCGCTGATCCCGAGCTACGGCACCGATCCCGTCGCGCTGCTGGTGATGGCGGTGTTGAGCGTCCTCTTGAGCGGCGCGGCGATCTGGCTGTTCGCGCGGCGCGATGTCGGCGCTCCGGTGGCGCTGCCGCGCTGGCTCAGCCTGCCGCGGCGCGCGCCGCGGCCCGAAGCCGCGCTGCCGGTCAATGCCTGGTCGTTGCGCTCGATCTATACGCGCAGCCTGGCGAGGATGGCGGTTCCCACTTTCTGGTGGACAGTCGTGATCGCCGGGTTTGCCGCGTGGATGGTCTTCATCGTTGAGCAAACGGAGAAGCAGCTGCGCTCGCTCTACGAGAGCTCGCCGATCCTGAAAGACCTGATCAACAAGGTCGGCGGCGGCGATATCACCACCAACGCCTCGCTCCTCAGCTTCCTCTTCGTCTTCTTGCCGGTGCTGCTGATGGCCTTCGCTGTCACGCAGGCGAGCCGCTGGGCCGCCGATGAGGAAGATGGCCTGCACGAGCTGGTGCTGGCGACGCCGCAGCCGCGCCTGAAGGTGCTGCTGATGCGCTTTGGCGCGCTCACCACCGCGACCGTCATCATTGGTGTGGTGACGCTGGCGCTGACGGCGCTGGCCGCGGCGGTCAGCGGGCTGGCGCTGGATGGTGGCAATCTGGTTGCCGCCACCCTGTCCATGATCCCGTTGGGGCTGCTGATCGCGGCGGTGGGCTACCTGCTCTCCGGCTGGCTGCGCACGGCGGTAGACACGGGCCTCTTGAGCTTCTTGTTGGTGGCGTGGTTCGTCATCACCTTCATCGGGCCGGAGCTGAACTTTCCGGGAGCGGTGATGCGCTTGTCGCCCTTCTATTACTACGGGACGCCGCTGGTGAACGGCCTGCCGCTGGGCGATATGCTCCTCGTGCTGGCGGTGGCGGTCGTCGCGCTCGCGCTCGCGTCGCTGCGCTTCGTGCGCAAGGACATCGGCCGGTGAGCATCCCGTTACTGCTTGCCTGGTTGACCACCGCCCGCTCTGGCTACTCTGAGCGGGCGGCGGTAGCGGGGCCGGCGGGCAGGCGGTTGCGCGGGCGCGACTCGGCGGGGAGAGCATCGGGCAGCGCCTTGCGCAGGTCGAGGTCTGAGCCACCCTCCGCCGCCTCTGCCGCCATCACTGCCTCCTCGGCCGCTTGATCCGCCACTCCATCCATTGTCGCGCGTGAGCGGAAGAGCGGCGAGGTGCGGGCAAAGCGGTCGTAGTAGACGCGCAGCATGGCGTAGCCGACGCCGGCAATCGGCCCAGCGAAGAATGCGCCCCAGACGCCGCCGACCTTCGCGCCGACCAAGAGGGCGGCAAAGAGAATCAGCGGATGGACGCCCATCTGCACACCGAAGACCTTGGGGGCGACGAGTTGCATCACGATCTGCTGGGCGACGAAGAGCATCGCGCCGAGCAGCACCAGCTTGAGCACGAGCTGATCCTGGGGCGTCTGCAACAGCACGAGCAGCACCGGCGGCACGAACGAGAGCATCGGCCCGATGAACGGCAGCAGCATGAAGACGCCGGCCAAGAGCGCCACTAGCAGGCCGTTCGCCTGGCCGAGCAGCAGCAGCGAGAGCCAGACCAGCACGCCGTAGATCGCGCCGATGGTGAGCTGCGCGCGGAAGAAGCCGCCGAAGATCTGCTCGACATAGCCCTGGAAGAGGCGCACGTCGGGGATCCAGGCCGGCGGCAGGTGGCGCACCCAGCCCTCTACCAGCCGGTCACCGTCCAGCATCATGTAGAAGGAGATGATCAGTATCAGGAAGGCGTCGAACAGGATGGTCATTACGGAGGCGAAGAGGCTGGTGGTGGCGTTGACGGCGTCGCCGGGCAGGCGCGCGGCCAGGTTGGGGATCTGGCTGGAGACGGAGCTGACGATGCCGCGGGCCGCCTCGTCGCTCAACCCCAGGCGGCGCAGTGCCTCGACGGCGTTGGCACTGAGCGCGCTCAGGTTGCCGGCCGAGAAGGCATGGGCGATCTCGCCGGCCAGCAGGCGAATCTCATCGCCGAGAGATGGCAGCGCCAGCACGATGGCGCCGGAGACCACCACCAGCAGCGCGAGGTAGATCAGCGCGACCGCCAGCGTGCGCGGCAGGCCGCGCCGCTGCAAGAGGATGGAGGCGGGTTCCAGGATGAAGGCGACGATCCAGGCGAGGAAGAAGAGCAGGATGACATCGCCGAAGAGCGCGAGCGCCGACCAGATCAGCCCCACGGTGTAGATGGCGACGACGATCAGCACCAGGCCCAGCAGCACACGCAGGGCACGATGCCGATCCAGCGGATCGGGGATGACCATGGGCCGCGCCCTCCTTCCACTGCCTGGCGGCCAGAACGCCGCATGCGCGGCCCCCTGCGCCACCAACCGATTGCCGTCTATCGTATCACAGGCCGCACAGCCGGCCCACTTGCTCGTTATGTATACCTGACAAACAGATACGCCGCGCTCCCATTCGACGCGGGAATCCTGGGGAGCGATACGCGGCCGCCGAAAGTACCGGGACTGCCGCTAGCGAATTGGGAGGTGTTCGTACGCTTCCCGGCATGAATGCCAGGGGTAATCCCGTATCGGACACGAGCGGCAGATAGCATAACACTCCGGACGACATCGGTATCACGCGATCAGGCGGTATCATGTCACGCCTCCTCCAGGCCGAAGTGGGCGCGGGCGGCGGCGGCGACGCGGGCGGTGATGGCTTCCAGCGGCAGGCCATGTTGCTCGGCGAGGGCGCGGCAGTCGTCGTGGGCGGGGGCGAGGGAGACGACGGCGCCGGCGATCAGCTTGAGCTTGACGCGCACGGGGCCGAGCGGCGTGGCGATGGTCTCTTCGCGGCGCTCCGCCTTCAATCGCTCGCTGTGGCGCATGCGCACGCCAAGGGTGGCGCTCTCGCGCAGGATGAGGGCGGCGAGCCGGCCGGCGTCCGCGGGGCGGGCGAGGACGGTAAGCAGGACGCCGGGGCGGTTCTTTTTCATCTGCAGCGGCGTGTAACTGGCGTCGAGCGCGCCGGCCGCGAGCAGGCGATCCAGCAGCCAGCCGAGGGCTTCGCCGGTCATGTTGTCTATGTTGCTTTCGAGGACGGCGATCGCGTCGGTCTCGAAGCCGGCGACATCTTCGGCTGGAAGCGGGCGCATGCGATGCGCCCCTCCCAGGGAAGGCGGCTCACCCAGCATGAGGCGCAGGCAGTTGGCCCAGGGGAGCTGTCGCGTGCCGAAGCCGTAGCCGATTGCATGGACGGCGAGGGTGGGCCGCTCGAAGTGGGCGAGCGCGGCGAGGACGGCGGCGCCGGTGGGGGTCACCAGCTCGCCCTCGATACCGGCCTCCAGCCCGCGCCAGACGGCGCCGGTCCCTTTGAGCAGCTCCAGCGTGGCGGGGGCGGGGACGGGCAGCGCGCCGTGGGCCGAGCGCACGCGGCCGGAGGTGAGCGGCAGCGCGGAGCAGTAGAGCTGATCTATGTCGAGCAGGTCTAGGCCGAGGGCGACGCCGGTGATGTCCACGATGGAGTCTACGGCGCCGACCTCGTGGAAGGTGACATCCTCAGGTGTGGCGCCGTGGATGCGCGCCTCGGCTTCGGCCAGGCGGCGGAAGATGGCGCGGGCGGTGTGGTCCGCGCGGGCGGGGAGGGCGGCGGCGTCGAGCAGGGCGGTGATCGCGGCGAGGCGGCGGTGTTCATGTGGAGTGGCGGCGTCGAGGCGGACCAGGGCGCGCGTGCCGGTGATACCATGGTCGCTGACGCGCTCGGCATCCAGGGTGTAGCCGGGGAGCGGCAGGCGGGCGAGGCCGGCGCGCAGGTCGTCGAGCGGGAGGCCGGCGTCGAGCAGGGCGCCGAGCAGCATGTCACCGCTGATACCGGAGAAGCAGTCGAGGTAGGCGATCATGATCCGTACCTTACGCAGTTGATCTACTCGCGTCCGGTCTCGCGCGCTTATGCTTCGACAGAGCGCCCCTCACCGGGTGAGCCATATCACGCGCACACATCCCCGCACGGGGAGTTTGGAGGAGAACGCAGTGGAGACCACCGGCCTGAACCACGTGATTCTGACGATCTCGCAGGTCGAGCGCTCGCGGACATTCTACCGCGACGTGCTCGGCTTCGAGACCCACCCGCTGCCGGAGGCCCCGGACAGCGGCTTCTACTTTCGGGCCGGCAACGTGTCCGTCTTCGTGTTCGCCTCGCGGTTTCCGCTGGGCGGCGACCGCTTCAACGAGTTCCGCATCGGTCTCGATCACCTTTCATTCACCGCGCCGAACGAGCAGGCGCTACATGATCTGGCGGAGCGGCTGAGGACGGCAGGTTCCGACTCGAACGGCGTCGAGCGCTTCGCGCCGACCGGCAATCTGTACGTCGCCTTCCGCGACCCCGACAACATCCAGCTCGAATACTGGCTGCCGTGATGGTCACGGGCGCATGCGGTGCGCCCCTACAGGACGGCGGGCGAGTCAGTGGTCTACGCCGGCGATCTCGATGGCGCCGGCCGGCACGTCCGGCCGGGTGGCGAACCAGCGCAACGCTTCGGCGGCGAGGTAGAGCGAGCCGGCGACGCAGATCAGGTCGCGCGGGGTGGCGAGATCGTAGGCGGCGGCGAGGGCGGCGCTGACATCGCCGGCTTCACGGATGGGGACACCGGGCAGGCGTTCACGCACGGCGGCGGCGACGGCGGCGGGGGTGGCGGCACGCGGGTAGGCGGCGGCGGTGGCGACGACGGCATCCACACCGGCGCGGGCGATCTCGGCGGCGATGCCGGGGAGGTCTTTGTCGGCCATGAGGCCGAAGACGAGGATGAGGCGATTGAAGGGGAAGTGGCGGCGCAGCGCGGCGAACATGCGGGCGAAGGAGTCGGCGTTGTGCGCGCCGTCTACGATGGCCCAGGGGGCGCGAGCGACGACCTGGAGCCGGGCGGGCCAGCGGGCGTCGCGCAGGCCGGCGCGGATGGCGTCGTCGTCTATGGGCAGGCCGCGCGCGCGCAGCAGATCGGCGGCGGCGCCGGCGGCGGCGGCGTTCTCGATCTGGTGGACGCCGAGCAGGCCCAGCTCCAGGTCAGGCAGCGCGCGGGTGGGTGTGTCGAGGTGGAAGGTCTGCATCTCGCCGGTGGCGCGTCCGGGGCGATAGGTGTAGGCGGCCGCGGGCGCCGCGGGCGTGGCGGCGGAGAGGCCGGCGGGGGCGACACGGGTGAGCGGGGCGGCGCGCTCGTTGGCGACGCGGGTGATGGTGGCGAGGGCTTCGGGGGCCTGGGCGGAGGTGACGAGGGGGACGCCGGGCTTGACGATGCCGGCCTTTTCGCCGGCGATGGCGGTGAGGGTGTCGCCGAGGACGGCCATGTGGTCGTAGCTGATCGAGGTGATGACCGTCGCCATGGGCTGGACGACGTTGGTGGCATCGAGCCGACCGCCCAGGCCAACCTCGATCACGGCGTGAGCTGCCTTGGCCTCACGGAAATAGAGGAAGGCGAGGGCGGTGGCGACCTCGTAGGTGATGTAGGGGCCGAGCGTGTCGCCGGTGGCGTCCAGCGCGGCGCGCAGCTCGGGCACGAGGCGCACCATCTCTTCGGGGGAGATCAGCTCGCCGTCCACGCGCATGCGCTCGCGGAAGGTGTGGAGGTCCGGCTGGGTGTAGAGGCCGGCGTGGACGGAGGCGGCGCGCAGGATGGCGGCGAGCAGGGCGGAGGTGGAGCCTTTGCCCTTGGTGCCGGCGATGTGGGTAACGCCGTAGGCGAGATGGGGATTGCCCAGGCGGGCGAGCAGCTCGCGCTCGCGGCGCAGGTTGTCTTCGCGGTCGCGCACGAAGGCGCCGGTGCGCTCGGTGTCGCTGAAGCTGTAGATCCAGGCGAGGGCTTCGGGGTAGGTGGTGATGGGGGCGGGATTGAGGCTGCTCATGGGGCGACCTCCTCATGAGTGGGCAGGCGGCCGCGCACGACGGCGTCGGTCATGCGCACGACGCGGGCGATCTGCTGTACGTCGTGGACGCGCACGATGTCGGCGCCCTGGGCGATGGCGATGGCGACGGTGGCGGCGGTGCCTTCGAGGCGGTCATGAACGGGGGTGCCGAGGACGAGGCCGATATGGGCTTTGCGCGAGGTGCCGGCGAGCAGGGGGCGGGCGAGGGCGCGCAGGGCGGCGAGGTGGTTGAGGACGGTGAGGTTTTCCGCGCCGGCCAGGCCGAAGCCGAAGCCGGGATCGAGGATGAGGCGCTCCCAGGGGATGCCGGCGTCCAGCGCCAGCTCGATGCTACCCGCAAGCGCGCGTAGCACGTCTGAGAGGGGATCGTGGCGGGGACGGCCGCGCAGGTTGCTCATCAAGACGACGGGCACGCCACGCGCGGCGACGAGGGGGGCCATGTCGGGATCGGCGCGCAGGCCCCAGACGTCGTTGACGAGGGAGGCGCCGGCATCGAGGGCGGCGGCGGCGGTGCTGGCCTTGTAGGTGTCGATCGAGAGAACGACGGAGGGCGGCAGCGCGGCGGCGAGCGCGCGGATGACGGGCAGGACGCGCTCTTGCTCGACGGCGGCGGGCAGCGGCGGCTCGTCCATGGCGCTGGGACGGGTGGATTCGCCGCCGACGTCAATCAGCTCGGCGCCGTCGCTGACCATGCGCCGCGCTTTTTCGACGGCGTGGGACACGATCTCATCGGGGGTGAGGCCGTCCAGGGCGAGGCCGTCACGGGAGAAGGAGTCGGGCGTGACGTTGACGATGCCCATGAGGTAGGTGTGCGCGCCCCAGGTGAGGGTGTGGCGGCCCCAGGTGGTCGGCGGGAGCGGGTCATTTCGTGTTGACCGCATCGGCTGTGTGGGCTGCATGGAGAATTCTCCGGGCCGGCCATCTGCCGGTGCTGCCGCAGTATAGCATGTGATCGCGTCCATGGATGGCTGGCGCGCGATAGGCGGGATGAGGGATCGTGATGAAGAGTCGTCGCGAAGGCGGAAATGCCTATGCCCGTCCGCTATGTGGGACAGGCTATGCTACAATGGCCGCGAAGTACGCTCGCGGTGTCGCGGAACGGCTCTGGGTGCGCCAGGAGGCGGGCCGGCGAGGGCATGGCGCGAACGACGGGCACGAAGAGGAGAAAGCATGAGCCGCTACAGCGCGATCACCGGTTGGGGCATGTGCGTGCCGGAGAAGGTGCTCACCAACGCCGACTTCGAGCGGATGGTGGAGACCTCGGACGAGTGGATCACCTCGCGCACCGGCATCAAAGAACGGCACATCGCCGGGCCTGGTGAGACGGCCTCGACGCTGGCGATCGCGGCGGCGCGACAGGCGCTGGAGCGCGCGGGCATCGAGGGGAAAGACCTGGGGCTGATCATCGTAGCGACGGTCTGCGCGGATTATCCCTTCCCCTCGACGGCGAATCTCGTGCAGCACGCGCTGGGTGCGCAGTGCGGCGCGTTCGACATGCAGGCGGCGTGCAGCGGCTTCCTCTATGCGGCCTCGACGGCGCACCAGTTCATCGCCAATGGCAGCGTGAAGCACGCGCTGGTGATCGGCGTGGAGGTGCTCTCGCGCGTGATGGACTACACGGACCGCGCGACCTGCGTGCTGTTCGGTGATGGCGCGGGGGCGGTGGTGTTGAGCGCGAGCGAGGAGCCGGGCGGGCTGCTCGGCTTCACCATCGGCAGCGACGGCGCGCGGCCGGAGCTGCTGTGGATTCCGGTGGGTGGGTCGGCGGAACCAATCACGCACGAGGCACTGGAGCAGCGGCGGCAGTACGTGCAGATGCAGGGGTCGGATGTCTTCAAGTTCGCCACGCGCATCATGGGTCCGGCGATGGAGGAGGCGCTGGCGCGAGCAGGGATGACGGCGGCGGAGATGGATCTGTTCATCCCGCACCAGGCGAACCTGCGCATCATCGAGGCGGCGTCGAAGCGGCTGGGTGTGCCGCCGGAGAAAGTCTTCGTCAACATCGAGAAGTACGGGAACACGTCGGCGGCGGCGATCCCCATCGCGCTGTGCGAGGCGGTGGAGCAGGGGCGCGTGTTCCCAGGCGCGCACCTGGGCATGGTGGCGTTCGGCGCGGGGCTGACGTGGGCAGCAGCGGTGGTGAAGTGGACGGCGCCGGTGGGGCCACGCGCGACGGAGCGTGAGGAGGCGCCAGTGACGCGGGCTGAGCCGGCGGGAGTAGGCTCCTAGCCGTACGGCACGATACAAAGCGGCCCACGGATACTAGCGAGTGCGCCGTGGGCCGTTTCCGCATGTCCCGCGCAGGTCAGGCTGCCCGACCAAGGATGCGGTTGTACCAGCGGGATGTTCTCCCGCGCACAGACGAACGCTCCCGCTGCCAGGCGCGAACGAGCAGGGCGATGGCGGCGGCCATGAGGGCCGAGGCGCCGTACAATTCAAACGGCAGGCGTCGCATGGTGGAATCCCTCCCCTGTCAGAGTGACGACCAGGACAGCGTGGTCGCGCGCTGCCGAGCGGGTTTCGCATGTGGCGTGCCGTGTGCGGGTAGGCGTGGGGAGCATACTAGGACACTACAGCGCGGCGCGTACGTGAACCTCTGCTCAGCGGGGATTACCTGAAGGGGGAGCGCGATGCGGAACATCGAGGACATCCCAGAGATTCCCGACCGGAAGACACGCCTGGACGAGATCACAGTGGACTGCTACGGGCGCGAGGAGGAGCTCGCCGCCTTCGAGGTCTATCTGACGGATGCGCTGCACCCGCCGTTCGCGGCGACGTGGCGCGATCCAGATGAGGCAGGGCATGCGGAGCCGATCACGGTGCTGGGCGTGGCGGATGTGGATGACCGGCGCGGCATCTTGCTGAACGTGCGCCGGCGGCGTGGAGGGAAAGAGCGGCGCGTGCTGGCCGAACAGGTGTGGGCCGACGACGCGACGAGCGCTAACGGGATCGTGCTGGACGACTATCGCTCCTGGGTTGATCATGGCGGGCTGGACGAGGACGACGAGTATTATTGACGCGACCGGTCAGGCGAGTGGAGGGAAGCCGCCGATTGCAACCGCGCCTAGGGACCCGCGGCCACGACGTCCGGCCGGTGCCAGACTCGGATGAGGATGGCGTTGGGCGGGTGGCGCTGCGAGGACAGGAGCATTCACACGTCCTGTCGGGATGCCTATGCCACGCGAGACAGCGAATTCAGGGTTCGATGCACTTGGTCCCGCATGAACTCGTGAATGCCCGCATCCAGCGCGCTCAGGGCGTCGTCGAGGGTGGGATAGGTTTCGGCGCCCTCCCAGACCATGTCGCCCTCATCCAGAGCACGCACAAATGATCGAAGGTAGTCGACGGGGCCGATCTCGACCCAGTCATGCGTCTTGACCCAGCGGGCGAGGTTGGGATAGATCTGCTCAACCGATGAGCTGGAGTGCTGTTGTTCGTCATGTGCCGGCATTGGATGCCTCCGCTGTCCGATCCCTCCACCTAATACACCTATTGTGACATCTGCCTCACGCCCAGTTTCGCGCCGAGGGCTGACCTAACCCCACTCCCCTTTCCAAACGGACCGTGAGGCAGGCGTGGATGTCGGAGCGAGGAGGAGCTGATCCAAAGGGTACGCGAGACATTCACCCCATGTGTCGTCCGCTGGCCGTTCACGGCCGCGCCTGCTAACAACCAACGAAACGGCCTCATCCCTATCAATGGGAAGAGGCCGCTCGTAAGGCATCACTTTACGCCGGGATCGGCTCCTCGGCCGGCGTCACCTCGCGCGCCGTCGTCTCGGTGGAGGGAGAGCGACGGGCGGTGGCGAGGCGCTGAGCGAGGCCGGTGACGATGAGTGGGAGGGCAAGGGCGGCGTCGGCCGGGAGGGCGACGTGATGCTCGCCACTCGCGACGGCGCGGCGCGCGCCGAGCGTGACACTGCCGCTGAGCGTCGGCGCGGCCAGACCGAGTGCCGGGGCGCTGTCGCGCGCGAGCGTGATCAGCGCGTCGGTGGGGCCTTCGCCCGCGCGCAGGATGCCCAGCCGCGGCGTCGCGGCCAGAATGCGCGCGAGCACGGCCACGTCCTCAGCGGCGTCGAGCGTGAGCGTCACACCATTGCCGCGGGCGGCCAGCAGCGCCGCGCCGAAGGCGCTGGTGCCGAGGTCGGGCGTGAAGATACGCACGCCGGACGCGGCGGCGGCCTGGAGCAGTCCCTTGCGCGGGACGCGCGTAGGCAGCGCCGTGCCGAGCGCGCGCCAGAGATCAGACGGCGTAGCGACGCTGTCCGGGGCGAGGCCCGCCAAGAACTCAGCGAAGAAGGAGACGGTGTGTTCGCGGCCAGCCGCAGTGGCGACAGAGCCATCCTCACCGGCGAAATGTGCGTGACCGAGCGCCTCGTACAGATCGGCGAAGAGGTCGTCCGCGCTCGCCACGATGGTATCCACGTAGCGCCGCTCGACAGCGTAGACCAGCGTCTCACGCAAGCCATCCGCGATGACGGGAGCAGAGAGCGCGAGCGCGATGGTGGTGTCCGGGTCGCGGGCGAGGCGCTCCCAGCCGGCGAGGGCGCGGCCGAGCGCGCGGCCGGGGCCAGCGGTGGCAACCAGCTTATCGAGAAGACCGCTGATGCTGGCGGTCGGATTCACCTGCACCGGCTCACATGCGGGCAACATATGGCCGTCCGCAGCGAGCGGGGCGGCTTCCGCCGACGCGAGCGGCGTGACTGTCGCCCCGGTCGCGCTGCCGTAGGTGCCTACGTCCGGCGTGACGCCGTATTGCGGCCAGATCATCTTGCCGGCGGTCTCGCCGTCCATACCGCCCGCGCCAGTCTCATCGCTATGCCGGGTGAGGGCCGCGACACGCTGATCGAGTACGGCGGCGGGGGCATCGGGCAGGGCAGGCTCTTTGCTGATGATGCCCGCGTCGAGCCGGGCCTGGGCCGCGGCGATCAGCTCATCCGTCGCGCCGAGCTTGCCGTGATGCGGCCCGCGGAAGGAGAGGCCGCGCTGCACGAGCATGCGGTCCATTTCCTTGACGTCGAAGGCGCGCGTGATGTACTCGATGGCGATCTCGTGGTCGAAATTCTTGCACGAGAAGATGTCCATCGTGAAGTAGTCGAGCTCGGGGAAGGTGTGGATGGCGATGTGGCTCTCGGCGATGACGACGATGCCGGAGACGCCGGAATAGGCGGGGTCGGGGGCCTGGTATTCGAACATGTATGGCCCGCCGATTTTGGTCATGCCGATGGCGGTGGGGTAGTCGTTGAGGACTTGCTCAACGATGTTGCGGTCGGCTAGCTTGCGGGTGTCGCAACGGGTGCCGTCAATGATCAGGTGGGGTCCGAACACTACACGCTCCTTTACGCGGCCGTGCGACCGCTAGCTGTCTCCGCTCTGGAAACAGGCGATGTACCAGCTGAGGTACGTTCCAACGAGAGTGCCCCGCGCCGGACGCATGATGCGGGGACTGCCATCGGTACTCATACAGCGCCTTTCTGCCTGTCGGGCTCCCTACCCAAACGGCGCGCTCCCCACTAGGGAAGGGCCGCGAAGCGCCCTCGCGGGCGGTTCGAGGAGGCGGCTCGACGTAATCGGACCGTGCGTGGAATCGGCTCACACGCAACCTGAGATATATACGTTCCAGCGGCCAAAAAGTCAAGGCGAATTTTCAGCGAGCGAGCGTGTCCGCGCCGCGCCGGGAGCGACGCCGGACCAGCAGGGCGATGAAGATTTCGCGGTATTCGATGGCCCGATGGTCGTGTCATGCGTCGCGCGCCCTCTCCGCGAGGATGGCGGCGGCGCGGATGAGGTCTTCGGGCGTCGTCACTTTGATGTTGTCGGCGTGGCCGCGCACCATGCGGACCGGGCGGCCGAGCCGCTCGTAGGATGCGGCGGTGTCGGTGCCGTCGAAGCCGTCGCAGCGGGCGCGGTCGTAGGCGGCGAGCAGGGCGTGCGCCGCGAACGCTTGGGGGGTCTGCGCGCGCCAGAGGCCGTCTGTGGGATAGATCGCGTCCAGCGTGCCATCGCTGGCGATGCGCGCGATCACCTCATCGGCGCCGACCGGCGTACCGAGCAGCGCGCCGCCATACACACGCGCCACACGCACTAGCGCGTCTATGTCGCCGGGACGAATACATGGGCGCGCGCCATCGTGGACGAGCACGATGCCGACGGCGCCGGCTTCTATGCGCGGCCGCAGCGCCGCCAGCGCGTGCTCTTCCGACTGGTGGCGCGTGGCACCGCCGGCGGTCACGCCCGCGACCTTCGCCAGCGGATAACGAGTCACGATCTCAGCGCGAACGTACGCGACCTCGGCGGGATGCGCCACCAGCACAATCTCGTCCACCAGAGCGGCGCGCGCGAACGCCGCCAGCGTGTGGACGAGCAGCGGCTTGCCCGCGAGCGGGAGGAAGACCTTGTTACCAGTGGCGCCCATGCGCCTGCCCTGTCCGGCGCAGAGCACGACGGCGACGGCGATCCCTGCCGCTTCATCGTGAGATGCTTCCATCATGGGCAAGCTTTCCGCCACCAGGGCCAGATCGAGGTACAATGCGGGGAAGGCGCACGTCCAGCGCATTCTATCCCATCATCCTACTCCACCCCACACATGCCACCACCGCGAGGAGCAACGATCACGATGAGCGACGAGACGAAGCGCCGCCGGCCGGGACGCTACGGCCAGGATGAGATCGAGCGCAACCGGCTGGAGCCGTGGCCCAACCCCCGGCCCGCGCGCGACTACGTCGTCCACTTCGAGATTCCGGAGTTTACCTGCCTCTGCCCGCGCTCTGGCTTCCCAGACTTCGCGACCATCGTGATTGACTACGTGCCGGGGCCGTCGGTGCTGGAACTGAAGAGCCTGAAGCTGTACATCAACGGCTTCCGCGACCGCGCGCTCAGCCACGAGGGCGCGACCAACGATATCCTCGACGATCTGGTCGCCGCGCTGGAGCCGCGCTGGATGCGCGTGGTGGGCGAGTTCAACGTGCGCGGCAACATCAAGACGGTGGTAACAGCCGAGCATGCGCAGGAGGGCTACGCCGGCCCACGCCCCGCGTACCGCAGGCCGACCTTCACGGGAATCTGAGAGCATTTACCGCTTCAGTCGGCGGCGGGATGTCCGTGATCGTCGCCGCCGGTGACGAGCCGGCCGAGGAAGCGCGCGACCGGGGCGACGGCGACCACGCCGGCCGCGAGCGTAGCGCCGAGGGCGCGCTTCTGCCGGGTAGTGAGCTGTCGCGCGGGCGCGGGTGATCCAGCGTATGCGCCCGTCCCTGTCCGTACGTGAGTATCGTCTGACCGTGCATCCGATCTCGTGGCGACGGCAGCGACGGCTTGTGCGGGATTGTCGCCGCTCACGACGCGCGTGTCCTCAGCGTGCTGTTGCATGTTTCCCAGCTTGATGGCCGTCTGATCGCCTTCCATGTGGTAGCCCGCGCCGGTCGCGCCGGATTCGGCGTACTTGGGCGGCTGCTGATCGCCGGAATGCCCCTTGCGCTCATGCTGGATGGCATCGCGGGTGGTGGCCATCGCGGCGGCGCCCTTGCCGTCCTGCAGATCCTCCCGTGGGCTGCCGGCGGTGGGACCGGCCACGCCGCGCGTTGTGTTATGCGCCTGCACCTCGTGCAGAATGGCGTCAATTGGCCCGGCAGTCTGGCGCTGGCCGGAGGCCCACGAATTCACCTCCGCGCCCAAGAGCAGGATGAACGCCAGGTAATAGAAGAACGCCAGGATGACCACCGCGAAGCCGACGACCGCGCCGTAGTTGTTGGGGTGCAGGAATAGGCTCTCGTAGATCGGGAAGATGATCTCGTAGACCACCAACAGTGCGGCGGCGACGAGCGTACCCTTCCACGCCTCGGAGAACTTCACGGGGCGATTCGGCACGACGACATAGATCGCGCCGAAGAGCAGCGCAGCCACCACGAAGGCGACGGCGATGCCGGCCGCCTGGATGAGGAAGGCACTGACGGGATTGCTGTTGCCGATGCCCAGCGCCCCCAGCACGGCCGGCGGGAGGATGGACGCCAGGATGATGATCGGGATCAGGATGGCGTAGAGCAGCAGCATACCGATCGCCATCAGGCGCTGGTGCAGCATATCGCGCCCACGCAGGCGGAAGATCACGCCGAAGACGTTCTCCAGCGAGACGAACAGGCCGGAACCGCTTACCACGGCCAGCACGATGCCGAGGATCAACAGGGCGCTGGCGCTCTGATTGAGGTTGCGCGTGGCGGCCTTCACGAGATTGCCGCCGGCGCCGCCGGCGCCGCCGGGCAGGCCATTGGCGATGTTCGTCTCCAGAGTGGCGCGCGCCTCCGGCGAGATCACGCCGAGGATGAGGCCGCCGATGGCGACGATCACCAGCAGGATCGGGAAGATGGAGGTCAGGAACACGTAAGCGAGCATGGACGACCAGTTGAAGATCCAGTCGTTGCTGACCTTGGTCCAGAAGGCGAGCAGCGGCGAGACGCGCTTCTCCACCTTCCGCGCGTCACGAGCGAGTCCGGACTGCTGGCGCTGTTCGCGCTGTTCACGCTGTTCGCGTGGCGGTGCGCCTGATGCCGCGGCGGCCATGGGTGCCTCCTTGGTATGAGCCATAGGCAGAGGTCTCGCCTCTGACGAGCGCGAGCGCGCTCGATACGGTCCGCTAACTGGGCAGTCCTGAGTTCAAGTTCCGTGCCAGAGGAGTATGCGCGGGATCTCCGGGCGCGGCATGCCGGTCGTGCCGGTGTTGCAATCGAGCGCCGGTCCGTGTCACAATGGCGGCGCCCGGCCGTCCGGCGCGGCGGGGATGCGATGTGGCGCGAAACGAGGCGGCGAGATGGCGCGTTCCCGGCGAAATGAGCAGGTGGCAGGCGGGGTGGCGGATAGCGTGGTGGATGATGCGAGTAAGACGGCGGTCACAGACGAGCCGGAGGAGCTGGAGCGGCCGGCAACGATCCCGGCAACGATCGCGGAGGAACCGGACGGCTGGATACCGCGTGCCGTTGCCTATGCCGCGGCGGACGACATCCCACCAGCCCCGCTGGATCTAGCGGACGCCGATCTGGCGTACTGGGTGGCGCTAAACCGCGTCAAGGGCATCGGCCCGGCGCGTTTCGCCCTGCTCGTGAGCGCGTTCGGTACGGCAGAGGCGGTATGGACGAGCGAGCCGCGCGCATGGCTGGCCGCCGGGCTGGACGCGCGCACAGCGGCCTCGTTCGATGAGCAGCGGCGCCGGATCGTGCCGGAGGCGGAGGTGGAGCGGCTGGCACGGCTGCGCGTGGGCGTGCTGCGGCTGACGGACGCGGCGTACCCGCGACACCTGCGTGAGATTCCGCTGCCGCCGCCCGTGCTCTACGTGCGCGGCGCGTTGACAGCGGAGGATGAGTGGTCGGTGGCGGTGGTGGGAACGCGGCGCGCGACAGTGTACGGGCGGCAGATGACGGAGCGGCTGGCGGGAGAGCTGGCGGGGCAGCGCATCACCATCGTGAGCGGGCTGGCGCGTGGCATTGACACGCACGCGCACACGGCGGCGCTGGAGGCCGGTGGGCGGACCATCGCGGTGCTGGGGTGCGGGCCGGACCTGGTGTATCCGCCGGAAAACGCGCGGCTGGCGGCGCGTATCGTGGAGCAGGGCGCGATCGTGACCGAGTTCGCGCCGGGCACACAGCCGGAGGCGGGCAACTTCCCCGCGCGCAATCGGCTGATCAGCGGGCTCTCGCTGGGCGTGCTGGTGACGGAGGCGCCCGAAGACAGTGGGGCATTGATCACGACGCGCTTCGCCGCCGAGCAGGGGCGCGACGTGTTCGCCGTGCCGGGCAACGTCACCAGCCGGTCGAGCCTGGGCGCCAACCGGCTCATCCAGGATGGCGCGAAGCTGGTGTTGGAGGCGAGCGACGTGCTCTCGGAGCTGAACCTGCACATGGTGCCGCAGCAGCAGGAGATGCGTGAGCTGCTGCCGGAGAACGCCACGGAGGCGGCGATCCTGGCGGAGTTGAGCGCGGCCGGCGAGCCGCGGCACATTGACGCGCTCTGCCGCGCGACGGGGCTGGGCGCGGCGGTCGTCTCCGGCACTCTGGTGATGATGGAGCTGAAAGGGCTGGTGACGCTGGTGGGGCCGATGACCTACGCGAAGGCACGGTGATGACCGCCAGGGATCGAGCGCAGGTGATATCCCGCAAGCGACAACTGGAGCGCGCCTCAGACGGTGATGACCACTTTGCCCTGCGCGTGTCCCTCTTCGATGTAGCGTATAGCCTCAGCGACCTCGCTCAATGGGTAACGCCGGTCAATCACCGGGACGACTTTTCCAGCTTCAAGCAGCTCTTTCAGCCACACCAAATCCTCATGGGTTGGCCTCGCCATGAAGATGCCCATCTTCTTTCTCCCAAGCTTTGAGATCGCTGGCCCGAGGAGCATGCCTTGGAAAACGGCACGGAGCAAGTGCGTGGATGCGCCAGTCAGAACAAATCGCCCGTTGGGGCGTAAGGCCCGCCGGTACGCCCAGATCGGGCGATAGCCATCCACGGCCAGAATCAGATCATACCGTTGCCGACCTTTGCGCCGGCCCTTCGTGAAATCCTCGCGTGTGTAATCAATGACGTGGTCTGCCCCAAGCGAGCGTGCTGTGTCCACATTCCGCGTGCTGCACACGGCGGTGACGTCCGCTCCCAGGGCTTTGGCGATCTGCACCGCAAACGACCCCACACCACCCGAGGCGCCTTGAATCAAGACCTGCTGTCCTGGCTGAAGCTGTCCCTTTTCGCGCAGCGCCCCTAGCGCGGTGAGCGCCGCGATTGGAACGGCCGCCGCCGCCTCAAACGAGAGGTTAGCCGGTTTAGCTATCAAAGCGCTTTCACGAGCGCACGCATAGTCGGCAAGAGCGCCGTACCCTCTCCCAAATACCTCATCACCGACCTGAAACCGCGTGACGTTGCTGCCAACCGCTTCCACCCGTCCCGCCAGATCCACGCCGAGTCGCTGGTTTTTGGGTCTGCGCCACCCACCGCCCCCCGTGCGGACGAGAAACGGTTTCCCTCGCAAAGTGTGCCAGTCAAGCGGGTTTACCGAGGCTGCATGAACCTTGACCAATACTTCACCGTCTTGGGGAACGGGCTGCTCCACCTCGCTGAGCCGAAGCACATCCGGTGATCCGTAGCGTGTGCGCACAATCGCCTTCATGCGTTTCCTCCTCCCGGTTGCGTTGATTCGCTCAACGCGCTTGACGTGACATCCAATGCGCCTGCTTCGCTAGATTGAACGCAAACGACCGCGAGCAGTGGCATGCCCAGGTCACGCACTTTCTTGAGCAATCCATGCAGCGCGGCCTGATCGACCACTGGGCCGGTTAAAAGCGTATCGCCGTTCTCGTCCAGCGTAATCGCCAGGCCCTCAAACCAGTCCGCCCATTGACGCCCCAGTTGGCCCGCGACCCGGATGTGATAGACCACCTGTTGATCTCGATCAGGCTTTGGGATGCGCTCGTTTGACATGGCCTTTCCTCGTTGTGGCCGCGCGAGACAAACGTTTCCGCAACCAGGTCACCCCCGCTGTGGCGGCGTCATTACAGTCCGTGCCACGTATTCGATCTGCTCAACCTGCCAACAGCATAGCGCGAGGGCGGCATGCCTGCGGAGACACGAAAGTGTCGAAAAAAGTGTTGTTCGGGGTGGCAGTGTGAGGGTACGGAGAGGGTGGCCGTTCTCAAAGCCTTCGCTTGATGGATGGCTTACGGACAATTCTTGAGACAACACTTGGGACAGACTGACGTGCGCCTATAACAAGCCCAGCTCGCGGGCACGCGCGACCGCTTCGGTGCGCCTCTGGACCTGGAGTTTGTCAAAGATTTTCCGATTGTGTCCCTTTATCGTGTCCAGGGCGAGGAACAGCCGCTCGCTAATCTCCTGATTCGAGAGTCCTTGGGCAATAAACCGGAGAACCTCTGCCTCGCGCCGGCTCAATGGATCGAGCAGAGGCCGGGCAGGAGCGACAGGAGCGACAGGAGGCCGATACGGCGTGTCTTCGCGTTTCTGAATCCCACCGAGGGCGTTTCGTAACTCATTGGAGCAGTCCCTCCCAGGTATGGGCAAGCACGCGGGTGGGCGAGCGAATGAGATCAGGGCGTCCCGCGTGCTGGGCCGCGAGGCCGACCACTACCGTCGCGGCGTAGGTCAAGGCGACGCGCGTCTCCACCGCGGTCCAGCCCGTCAACGGCGGCCGCTGCAAGCGGAAGGGGCTGAACAAGCTGAACACCCGGCCAAAGAAGCGCTCGATGCCGGCGCGCTTGCCCAGTTCTTCGGCCGTCCAGGTGGGCGGCAGACACGTCCGGTTCTTCTGGCGCTTGGGGTTCCAGGGCACGACGGCGACCGCCCCCAGCGTCGTGTGGATCCAGGCGATCAGGCGCAGGCCCCAATAGCCGGCGTCTAGCCGCACGACCCGTGGCCGCAGCCCATACCAGCGCCACGCCAGCTCCAGGAGCGGGCGGGCGAAGGGGGCATCGTGGACGTTGGCGGGCGAGAGGAAGAACAGCAGGGGAAGGCCCGAGCCGCGACACAACAACGTATGCACGCGGTAGCCACGCAGCAGCGGCCGCGGGTGGTGGTGGGGCGCATGGCCAACGGCCGCATCGGGATCGGTGCGGCGCCAGGCCAGGATCGGCGCGCTGTCGACAATCACATCCCGGCCGCCGACCAGGTGGGTGTGGCGGGCGAGCTGCACCAGCACGACGAAGAGCGTCTCGGCAGGCGGGGCGCCCACCCGCTGCGCCCGCTTGCACTGTTGGGCCGGGCTGGGCACGCGCACCCGCCCCTGCCTGTCGCAGGGCAGGCCACAGACCCGCGCCAGCGTCGGCCAGCCCACCAGCCAATCATGCATGTCCTGGTAGGAGAGGCGCCACAGCGTGCGCAGCAGCGCGATGAGCAGCAAGGACTCCTCCGTATATATCCGCGGACGTCCGCCGGGTCCCGCTGGCAACGGCGGCGGACACCGACGCTGCGCCAGGCGCACCGCCAGACGGCAGAGCGCGAGGAGATGCAAGCGGGTAATGAGCGTCAGCGCGTCGAGGTGCAGGGCGGAACCGACCTTCGCCTGAGCACGGTGGTATGCTGGCGGCGGGACGGGTGCCGTGCTGACACACGGGATCGGAACCATGGGCTGATCTCCACGGCGAGGGAACGAGCCTCGTCAGGCGGTCAGCCTACCACTTCTTCCAGGTTACGAAACGCCCTCTCCCACCGTCAAATACCGCCAGCAGCTTCCCGACATAGCCAGACATCATTCCACAAGCGGCCGCTACGGACAAAAGATGAGCCATCGGCGGACCTTCGTCAACAAAGCCGCGGATGAATCCACCCGGCTCTGCCAGCGCCAGCGCGTCAAAGACGAGCCGCGCGGCCTTGTCCTTTTCGCCACGCGCCTGGAAAGCGATCGCCTGGAGCAGCAGCACCTTGAGCCGCTCATCCTCCCATCCCTTGGCCTCCACCTCCCGGCGCAAAGGCTCCAGCACCGCCAGCGCCGCGGAAGGGTTTCCCTGAGCTAGCTGGACCCGCGCCTGGCTGATGGGAAGCTCGTGCGCCTGTGCCACCTGAGCGGCTGCCTCAAGCTGACCCTGGTGAAGCAGCATCAGCACGTGCGCCGCCGCAACCTCCGGCATCCGATACATGAAGTTCCGCTGGCGCGCGGCCTGATAGGCCTCAGCCGCCAGAGCGGCCGCGCCGGCGACATCGCCCTGGGCAAGCCTCAGGCGCGCGAGGAACACCTCACACGAGACAGCCCGGTCGCTTTCTATCTGCCGCGCCAGTTGAAGGCCCTGTTGTCCGTGTCGCTCGGCGGCCTCCAGATCGTTCCATTCGTAGCAAATCCGAGCCAGGCCCAGATGCGCCTCACTGGCAATCGGCAGCGGCTGCTCGCCAAGCAGCTGCAAGGCGTTCTGGTAGGTCTGGGTCGCCAGAGCGAGCCGATTCTCCCCTTCCTGTAGCATGCCCAGGCTGATGGTCGCCATCACGATGTAGACGGCGTTCCCAGACGTCTGGCCGATGGAGATGACGTCGCTATGAGCCCGCTTGGCCGCGGCACGGTCCCCCTGGAGCTGATAGGCGAACCCCAGCTTCCAGGCGGTGGACGTGCGGAACGCCAGATTGCTGGGGTGCAGATACTCCAGGGCGCGGTGTGACTGGTCAATAATCGTTTCTATCTGGAACTGACTTACAGCCGCCGTGGCCCGTATGGCGGCGATCCGGCCGATAAGGTCTCGCGTCCTGTCGTCTGGCTCGGCGCCTTCCAAAGCTCTTTCAGCGGCTTGCATGATCTGCTCGACGCCGGTGACGTGGCCCGTCGCCAGCAAGACGGAGGCATACGCCGTCAACAACGAGGGCCTGGAGTCCAGCACCGCTGGCGGCAGCGACTTCAGCCAGTTCAGCACTGGGACCACCGCGCCGCGAAAGTGCAGGGGCATTCCCTTTCCTTCGATCAGGCGCTCGGCACGCTCAATATCGTTGGCGGCGGCAGCGTAGTGAAAGGCGTCAAGCTCCAGGCCATGCTCTTCGTACCAACTACTGGCCCGGCGGTGCAGCTCAGCCACATCCGTCTCCACCATCCCCTCATCCCCTGGAGACGATGCAACGCTCTGCCGCAATCGCTGCCGCAGCAAATCGGCGAAGAGATGGTGATAGCGATACCACTGCCGCTCGTTGTCCAGCGGAACTATGAACAGGTTGGCGTGTTCGAGATATTCCAGTGTCGCCTGCCCCGAAGCGGCGGGAGCAGCGGGGTCGAGCGCAACGGCATCGCACAGCGGGCCGCACAGCCGGTCGAGAATGGACGTACGCAGCAAGAACGTCTGGATGTGCTCAGGCTGCCGTTGCAGAACTTCCTCAACCAGATAATCCATCACAAAGCGGTGGCTGCCGGTGAACGAGGCGATGAAGCTGGCGGCGTCTGGGTGCCCTTGCAGGGAGATTGCGGCCAATTGCAGGCCGGCGATCCAGCCTTCCGTGCGCGTTTCCAGCGCGGCGATAGCTTCCGCTGGCAGGGCGAGGCCCATCGCCTGAGTGAGAAATTCCGCTGCCTCGGCACGGGTAAAACGTAGGTCCGCGACGCGCACTTCGGTTAACTGGCCCCCGGCGCGCAACCGGGCCAATGGCAGCGGTGGATCCTCACGTGTGGCAATGACCAGGTGCATGTGTGGCGGCAGATGATCGAGCAGAAAGGCGAGGGCACGGTCAATCGGTTTGGCATCAAGAACGTGGTAGTCGTCGAAGACGAGGATGACATGGCCTGAGATGGTAGTCATGTCATTGAGCAGGGCCGTCAGCATCGCCTCAGCTGGCGGTGCCTGAGGGGATTGGAACGCACCCAACATCCCCGCTCCAATAGGCGCCGCAATCGTCTGCAGAGCAGCGACGAGGTACGCGAGAAAGCGCGCGGGGTCGCGATCCCCCTCATCCAGCGACAGCCAGGCGGCCGGTCGCTCGCATCCCGCCAGCCATTCGCTGACCAGCGTGGTTTTCCCAAAGCCGGCAGGGGCGGAGATGAGGGTGAGCTTGCGGCTCAGTCCCTCGTTCAGCCGCTCAATTAGGCGAAGGCGCGGGACAACGTTGGGCCGAGGCGGGGGAATATGCAGTTTCGTGGCGAGCATTGGCGTCGTCATAGCTCAAGTATGAATACCGCGGCCCTCCGCCGTCAACTGCTCCGCTTTGCCAGAGCGCGACTGCCTCGGCCCTCTCGTCCGCTGACCACTGGCCACGCCCTCCACGAACGCGCGCGCCATGGCGGAACTCTCTTGAGATACTGCCTTGACAGCCAGTTGGCATATTGCTAAGCTCCAGAAGCCAGCGACAATGAGGACGTTAGCCAGGAATGCGCTTTCGCTCGCGCCTCACCGCTAAAACGAGCGAACCAAGAGACACCTGATCTAGAAGTCGGGGCCAATGAAGGGCATCTTCATCTCCTATCGCCGTGACGACACCGCTGCCATCAGCAAGCGCATCTACGACCGCCTTGCGGAACGCTTCGGTGCCGAGCATGTTTTCCGGGACTTGGACACAATTCCTGCCGGGGCTGACTTTGAGCAAACGATTCGAAGTACGCTCCAAAGGTGTAAGATTGTTCTGGCACTTATCGGCCCAAAATGGCTCGATGTGCGCGACAGTTCTGGTAAGCGAAGAATAGATGATCCAACTGACTTCGTCCGCCGCGAGATCGAGCTTGCGTTAGGCGCCACTATCCCGATACTTCCCCTGCTGGCCGAGGGCGCCACAATACCCATACCCGAACAACTTCCCAGAGAAATATCACCGCTTGTACGACTACAGGCGCTTTCAGTAAACAAAGGCGCGACGTTCGAGAGCGACATGACTCGGATTCTTGAAGCAATCTCGCGAGTGCCCGACATCAGCCCGCCAGACACGCTGAAAACCATGCTAGAGCGGATGGACACTGCACTGCGCGATGAGATTGAGTCCTCGCAGCGCGACAATCGTGCGGGTCGAATTGCCACTGATGGTCAACTGATCAACGAAACCGGCGGCCAGTATGTCTACGCCTTCTCTCTTGATGAGCCGTGGGAGCCAAGCGATGACACTCCAATTACAGTTCAAGCTCACGGCTCGCCTCCGGTGCGTGCAACAGTGGTCACGGCCTCTGGCACGACGCTCACTATTGCCACAGATGTCGAGCTTCCGCCCGAATCCTTGTCGCGAATCACGCTGGTAGACGATCCAACTCAGCTACTTGAGAGACTGCGCGAAACCCTCAAATCCAACGTGGAAGGTGAAGCTCTGCTGGGTTGCAAGCTCTTTGGGCTGCTGCCACATGCAAATTCCCGGCGTGAGAAACCAGATTTGGGTCATGTTTTCGATCCTCGGAGTTCCCAAAACGACGCTATCCAGTTGGCACTTGGCAGTGAGGTGACTTACGTCATTGGACCGCCTGGAACAGGCAAGACCTCAACACTTGCTGCAATGGCCTACGTGCTTGCCCGCGAAGGACGGAGCGTACTCGTTGCCGCACACACGAACATAGCGGTTGACAACGCCATCGTCAAGCTGGCAGAAATGTGCCAGAAAGCTAGCTTGCCACTCCTGAAGTCGGGCCGCATCATACGTTATGGCGCGCCTCAGCTTCAGAGCGTGAGCCAGCGTGATGACATCTACCCACCCAAAATCATCAAACGTCTCGGCCAAGACCTTGAGCAGCAACGTACTGGGCTCCGAAACAGACGGTCTGATGCGCTCGAACGACTGCGTTCACTATCGGCGCAGCAAGAGCAGTCTGCCTCGCAATGGGCAGATCAGAGGAAGTCGCTGGTAGAGCAGCGCCAAACGTATCCTGACGAGCTCATGCCTTTGCAGCATCAGGAACGTCAGCGTGTCGCAGCCATCGACGCACGCCTCAAGGGGTTGGAGGATGTGCATTCACAGGCTGAGCGACGACTCCGTGACGCTCGCGAGGATTTGGCCCGGCTCGTCGCGAAGCAAACGCAGCTGGGTGCCGAGCATGCGCAACTCATCGGGTTGGTTGATGAGTTGATGAGGCGTCTAGCCGATGCCCAGCAGATGAGCAGCATCGTGCGGCTCTTGAAAGGTGTCAACAGAGACCGATTGGCACGGCAGCTCGCTGACGTGAAGCAGCAAGCGTGGGAGGTCGAGAAGGCGCTGGATTCTGTGGCTCAGGAAATGGAGGTCTGCCACCAGGCAATTTCGGACTTGCTTCGTGAGATGCACGGCATCCAGGCTCGTTGCGACGATCTAACAGCACAGCGGCCTACCCCACAGCAGACAGCAGCACGCATTAGACAATTGCAGGACGAAATAGAGACGTGCGACCGACAGATCGCGAAAGGTGATCGAGAGATCGATCAGATAAACGTAACTGCAGGGTCAGACCGGAGTGAGCTAGAGTCGCGAGTGGAACAGTGCAGCCAGCAGATCGCGGCCATTGACGGCCAAATCCGCGACATTGAGAAACGGCTGCTGGACGAAGCACAGGTAGTCGCGACGACTCTCACCAAGACATACATGGATTCACGCCTGCGCGAGCGCCGCTTCGATGTTATCATCTTGGATGAGGCGTCTATGGCGCCTCTCCCCGCTGTCTATGTCGCCGCTTCACGCGCGGACAATGGGGTGGTGGCGATTGGAGATCCGAAACAGCTAGCCCCAATTGTCCAAGCCAAGAAGTCGTCTATAGCGAAAGAGTGGCTCGGGCGTGACCTTTTCGAGGTGGTAAATATCACTCTGGAAGGCACGGCTCGCGGGGATCGCCGTAGCGCATTGCTTAGGGAGCAGTCACGCATGCATCCCGACATTGCTCGCATTGCGAACACATACATTTATCATGGTCTCTTGAAGGACATTCCCCAACGGGACGCGACAGACTATGCGGATGTGATGCCGTATCCCGACAGGCGCCTGCTTCTTTGTGACACAAGCGATGCGGGACCGGTAACGACTAGGCCGGGGGAGCGTTCCAGAGTGAACGTATATCACGCGCTTTGCTCCCTGGCAGTCGCCCGCCAGGCCCTCAGTAGTTTGCCATCCCGGCCATCTGATCTAGGCAACCCATACCGAGTGGGTATCGTGACGCCATATAGCAAACAAGCGCAGCTGATCCAGCGGATGGTCAAGGCCGAGAAGCTGGAGAGCCAAATACGTGTCGGCACAGTGCATCGCTTCCAGGGCCTTGAGTTCGAGATCATTGTATTTGACACTGTTGAGTCGCGACCGATCACGCATAGGCGAGAGTTCATCGGTGGCGGACAGAACAGCAATGGCGAGCGGCTCATCAATGTCGCGATAACAAGAGCAAAACATAAGCTGATCGTGGTGGCCAACCATAAGCATATCGCGACGCAGTTTGAGGAAGACGACACCCTTCGCTTAGTGGTTGGAGAAGCGCGCAAGGCTGGAACATTCAAATCCCGTGAGATTCTTGACACACGAGTACAAAAGACTGGCGCTCATCCACGAGGGACATCGCCTGCCGATGGCATGCAGAGCGTGCGAGACATCGAGTGGCTGGATGAGACTACTTTCTTCGATCGCTTTGTGCAAGATATCCACTTGGCACGTCAGCGCATCATCATTCGCAGCCCATTCATACGCCTCAACCGCACCAACCACCTCATTCAGGATTTGCAGGCGGCACGTAAGCGTGGCGTCCTCATCACCGTGGTGTCCAGCCAAGTGAAATACGGTGATCAGCCAACAGATGAGGCTGCGGTGAACCTTCTAAGGGAGGTCGGGATCGACGTTCAAGCATTGTTGGGTATGCACGAGAAACTGGTGCTGATAGACGATGACATTGTGTACTTCGGCAGCCTCAATCCTCTGTCCCACACCGGTACGAGCGAGCTCATGCAACGCATCGTGTCACGTGAGGTTGCTCAGACCCTGTCGAGCTTCAATGCCAATGGGCATCACCCGCGCGCATCATGGGGCGATGACATCGTGCTGAAATTGACAGACCTATCGAATGCGTCCTGCCCAAAGTGTGGCGCGTTGATGTGTCCGAAATTCGGGAGGTTCGGCGCATTTTACGGAGGCGTCGACCGCAGAGTGTGCGACCATACACAAAATGTCACTTTGGAGCACCTTTCCAAGGTGGCTGCCATAACTGGCATCACATGCCCTGGCTGCAAGAAAGGCTACATGCGACCCAACAGCTGGGGTAAGACGCTATGGCTTGAGTGCGGCGCTGCTACCCCATGCAATCACCGACGAAAGATCATAATCCAGCAGTAGTCCCGCCAATTCGTAAGTCTCTGCTGCTGTCAATGCCTCCGTGTCGGTTCGGACCCCGAGCCAAACCGCTATTGCCGCCTCTCACTAGATGCGAAGCGTCGCGCGCCGGCCACGCCCTCCGCGAGCACGCTCACGCCGTGGCGAAACTCGTTGGACATCGCCTCCGCGAACGGCAGATCGAGCGCTTCGTAGGCGGAGAGGCGGTCGCTGCGCAGGCAGGCTTGCGGCAGGGCGGCCAGATCGCGGGCCAGCGCCTCGGCCGCCGCGCGCGCCTCGCCGTGCGGCACGACGCGATTGACCAGCCCCATTGCCAGCGCCTCCTCCGCGCCGACGGGCCGGCCTGTCAGGATGAGGTCGAGCGCGCGGCTGAGGCCGATCAGGCGCGGCAGACGCACCGTGCCGCCGTCAATCAGCGGCACGCCCCAGCGGCGGCAGAAGACGCCGAGCGTCGCATCCGCCTCCATCACGCGCAGATCGCACCACAGCGCCAGCTCCAGCCCGCCCGCGACGGCATAGCCGGCGACGGCCGCGATCACTGGCTTCGAAAGCAGCAGCCGGCTCGGCCCCATCGGCCCGTCGCCCTCCGGCTCCACGCGGTTGCCCTCGCCGCTGGCGATGCCCTTGAGATCGGCGCCGGCGCAGAAATGGCCGGCGTCACCGGCCAAGACGCCCACCAGCGCATCCGCGTCGGCGTCGAACGCGCGGAACGCGTCGGCAAGCTCCTCCGCCGTCTGCCGGTCTACCGCGTTGCGCGCCTCCGGTCGGCTCAGCACCACCGTCGTGACGGGCCCGTCGCGCTCGATCCGCACCGCCATGTATCCACCCGCTTTCCGTCGAATAGAAAGGTCGCATGGCGGCACATAACGTGCGACCCCTCCGTCTCACACGATGACAATTGACGACACTGCTTGCGGGGAGTCGCGGAGTGGCGACGAGCGTCTGGAGGCATACGATGAACGAACGCCAGCAGTTTCCTGAGAGCGATCCGCGTCACCACACGGCCTATGTCAAGGCCATGCTCAATGACGTCGCCCGGCACGTCCGCGACGACGTATCGAAGGTGAACGATCCCAAAGCGCAGGCGCTCTTCGAGACCACCGCGGAGGTGGTGCTCGGCCTGGTCACGGCCTATGACCACTTCGAGCAGCGCAGTGAGCCCGCCTGGCGCTAGCCCTCATCAGCGGTCGGCACGCGATCATCACACGATCCCCGCCAGCCCGTGTCCCGCCGCGCTTACGCGCCGATGATCTCGCGCAGCGCGCCCAGGAAGCGATCAATCTCGTCCGGCGTGTTGTAGTGGACGAGGCCGATGCGCAGCGTGCCGCCGGCATCCATCAGTCCGAGGCGCTGGATCAGGTAGAGCGCGTAGTAGTTGCCCTCCCAGGTGAAGATGCCGCGCTCGCCCAGCTGCGCCGCCAGCTCTTCGGGCCGATGCCCATCCACCGTGATCGAGATCGTCGGCACGCGCTGTGTCAGGTCGCCCTCCGCACTGATGCCCCAGATGTGGACGCCGGGCAGCGCCGCCAGGCCGGCGAGCAGCCGCCGCGACAGCCCACGCTCGTACTCCTGGATGGCGGCGAGGCCGGTGTGCAGCTCCAGCCGGCGGCCACTCATGCCGGGGAACTGCTCAGCGTAGGCGGCGCCGTGGTCGCGGCCGACGGTGGCGAGGTAGTCCAGCGTGGCGACCAGGCCGGCCAGGCACTCGTGGCTCAGCGTGCCGGTCTCCCACTTCGCCGGCGCCTCGTCGTGCGCGGGCCGCACCTTGTAGGCGTACAGGCTCTCCAGCAGCTCCAGCCGACCGTAGAGGATGCCCAGGTGCGGGCCGAAGAACTTGTACGAGCTGCACGCCAGGAAATCGCAGCCGATAGCCTGTACGTCCATTGGGCCGTGTGGGCCGTAATGCACCGCGTCCACCAGGCTGAGTGCGCCGACCTCACGCGCCCACGCGCAGATCGTCGCCACGTCGTTGATCGTGCCGGCGACGTTCGAGGCGTAGGCGACGGCGACGAGCTTCGTCCGCTCGGTGATCAGCGAGCGCAGCTGCTCCATGTCGAGGGTGCAATCCGGCACGGCGATCTCCGCCACGCGCACCACCAGGCCCAGGTCGTCAGCCAGCGTGAGCCACGGCGCGACGTTGGCGTCATGCTCGAGCGTGGTGACAACGATCTCATCGCCTGGATTCATCGTGCGGCCGAGCGAGCGCGCCAGCGCGAAGGTGATCGTCGTCATATTGGGGCCGAAGACGATCTCGCGCGCATCCGGCGCGTTGAGGAAGTCGGCCATGGCGGCGCGCGCCTCGGCGATCAGCGCGTCGGTGCGCCGGCTGGTCACGAACGCGCCGCCGGTGTTGGAGTTCGAGCCGGTGTAATAGGCGCCGAAGGCGTCAATGCACGCCTGCGGCACCTGCGTGCCGGCGGGATTGTCGAAGTAGACGACGGGCTGGCCGTCCTGTTCGAGGGCCAGCGAGGGGAAGTGGTGGCGGGCGGCGGAGAGATCGAGGGCGCGGCGCGTCGTCGCCGACGCGGCGCTGGCGGTATCGGGCATGAGAATCCTCACTGCATACATATGGACGGTATCACGCGATGGCTCGGCCCCCATTATGGCATAGTAGACGCCGTAAGGGCAGCGCGTCTTGCGGTTTGGCGGTTGTTCCGTGAACGGGCATGGAAGGGGATCGGGAATGCGGATCGAAGACCTGCGCCGCGAGGACATGGCGCTGATCGAGCAGGTGGCAGCGATGCTGGTGGACGCCTTCGCGGAGCATCACCCTGACGCGTGGCCGGATCGCGCCTCCGCTCGCGCCGAGGTGGAGGAGTCGTTTGAAGAGGGGCGCATCAGCCGCGTGGCGCTGGATGACGATGGGGCAGCCCTCGGCTGGATCGGCGGCATCCCGCAGTACGATGGGCGCGTCTTCGAGCTGCACCCACTGGTCGTGCGGCCCGACTGGCAGGGGCGCGGCATCGGCCGCGCGCTCGTGCGCGACTTCGAGGAGCGCGTGCGCGCGCGCGGCGGCCTGACCATCCAGCTCGGCACGGACGACGAGAACGATCAGACCTCGCTCGCCGGCCTCGATCTCTTCCCGGATGTGCTGGGCCACGCGGCGCGCATCCAGAACCGGCGCCGCCACCCGTTCGCGTTCTACCAGCGGCTCGGCTACGTCGTGATCGGCGTGCTGCCGGACGCGAACGGCCTCGGCAAGCCGGACATCTTCATGGCGAAGTCGCTCGCGCGCTGAGAGGGTTAGCGCGGGGCGGCTCGCCCTACGACGTCAGCTCGTACTCGTATTCGTCGCATCTGGCAAGGCTGACCTCGCGCGGGGCCAGTCGCCGCAGCGCATGCTCGACACGGTAGAGCAGCGCGCGCAGGTCGAACGGCTTGGGCAGGATGGGCACTTCGAGCACGGTGAGCAGGTGGACGAAGGGCAGCGGCAGGCTATGCTCGGCCGCGGTGATGAGCACGTAGGCGTGGGTGCTGGCGAGGCGGCGGTCAGCGGCGACCGCCTGGAGCACATCCTTGCCGCTCATGCGCGGCATCATCAGGTCGAGCAGGACGACGAGCGGCTCCGCGCTCGCGCGCAGGATGTCGAGCGCCCGCGCCCCATCGGGCGCCTGGACGACGCTGTAGCCCGCGTCGCTGAGGGTTTCGGCGATGAGCTCGCGGATGGCGGCGTCGTCATCCACGATGAGAATAGTTGCTGGGCTGAGACTGGTCACGGGTGCGCGCTCCGAGCGGGATGAGCCGTCGTTCGAGACTGGAGGACGGCAAGACAACCTGGTCATATGATATGGGACGGTGTGAGCGACGCTGGCCGCACCACCCCAGTGTGTCACTCAGCTATATAGCAAGGCGCATGCCGTCGGTGAAGAAATCTGCCGCTTCCCGCGACACAGCGATTCACCTCATAACGAGGGAGAGCCGCATGCGCAACATGCGGCGCGTCCGGCTCTCCGGCGGGCGCATGCTCGTGCGCCCCTATTGAGATCGGCTGGTCGGTCACGAGTTGGCGGCGGTGGCTGTTGGGGAGCCAGAGCCGGAACCATCGCTCTTGTTGCCCTTGAGGATTTGGGCGATCTGATGCAAGTCGCCTGCCGCCTGCTTCAGGTCTTTATGGGCGGTCTTGAGGTCGTTCTTGAGGTTGGTCCGGGCCGTCTCGAAGCTCTGGCGGTTGGTGTTGAAGTTCTCTGGGGTAAACCGCGGCAGCTCGCCCTGCGCGGCGTCCATCTGTGCCTCAGCGGCGGCGAGCTGGGTCTTGTAGTCGTCGAAGAGGCTGTTGAGCTGCGCCTGTTCACCAGCCGGCGCCTTGGCGATGGCATCCGCGATCTTGTCTTTGACGCCAGCCAGGCGGTGGTCGGCATCCGCCAAGCGGTCGAGCCAGAGCTCGTGGTAGTCGCGCGGCAGCACCACCGCGTAGATGCGGAACTGGAGGTAGATATTCTTCACGTCGCCGCGGGCGGCGGCGATGTCGCTCTCGCCGTCCAGCTTGGCTTTGAGGTTTTGCAGGCCGGTCGTGTTGGTGGCGATGTCACTGGTGAGCGTATTGGCCTGGTCCGACGTGATGTGCTTGGCACTCAGCGCGTCCGTCACCTTGCCGTTCAGCTTGGTGAGCGCGTCGAGGCGGTCCTGGATGCGCTGGTCGCCGAAGGCAATCACGCACTTGATATCCTTGGGATCGCATTTGGCGTCGGCCTTGGGCGCGGCGAGGGCGGTGAGCGGCGCGGCGACGGCGAGCGCGAGCAGGGCGGCGCCGGCAAAGAGCGTGAGCCGGGCTGGCAGGCGGCGTAAGATGGTGAGTGGGTTCATCTGGTCAATCTCTCCTACATGAGTGATCGGATAGCTGGTGACTGGTCGGCTGTTGCGCCTATGGCTCAACGGGTGAGTCTTGCGCGGACAGATCAATGTTGGCGTCGGACTGCGCGGCATCGAGCTGGCGCATGACGGCCTGGATGTCCTGGTCGGCGCTCACGACATCGGATGCGGCGCCGGAGAGCTGGCCGCCCTGCTGCTGGGTCGTGTTGACGCCGCTGTTGTTGGCGGCGGAGCCGTTATCGCGGCGCGCGCCGCGTCCGCCAGCGCAGGCCGAGAGGGCGAGCACGAGCACGAGGATGAACAGCGCCACCGCCATCACGGCGCGGCGGCGAGCCTGGGTGCGAAGCGTCATTCCACTTCTCCTCCACGAATGCTGGATGTGATGCGCCGCCGCGACCTCTGTATGTGCCACGGCGCGCTGTCTCGATGGTCATCATGGCTATTATGGTAGGGGCCGGTGCTTGGGAGCGGCTGAGCGTCCGTTTAGAATTTGCCGAGAAAGCTCGCGCCACCTCGCGCCGCATTGCGGCATGTCCTCAGAAACTCCGGCGCGGATTGGCATGGCGATTGCTGGCGAATGGACGCGAATCTCGCGCACGGTCATCAACCGGTGATGTTCGCTCGCGCACCCGCGACGGCATTTGTCTCGCCTCATCCTGATCCCACCAAGTGGTTTCCCCGCGCGGCGCCGGACACGTTGAGAAACGTCAACCACGCTCGCCCGCCGCTTTACACCCGCGCCCGCCCGGTGCTACCATAGATTTTCACGCAGGCCCGCCTGACATGGCGGCGGCCGTTCCCTGGCGGCGGCATCATGCGTCTTCACAAGGGACACAAAATCGGCTGAAACAGCCCGTGACCGGCAGCGAGGGAGGGGAGGCCAATCCGTGGACGCCAGGCAGGTGTGGCAGGCCGCGCTGGAGCGCGTGCGCCGGCGTGTCTCGCCGGGCGCCTTCACGACCTGGTTCGGCGGCACGGCGGGGCTGGAACTGGCCGGCGGGCGGCTGGTCGTAGCCGCGCCGAGCGCCTTCGCGGCCGAGCATCTGCGGCAGCGCTTCGGTGAGCAGGCGCGCGTGGCCGTGAGTGAGGCGATGGGGCGCAGCGCGGAGATCGCCTTCGTGGTGCGCCCGGCGCCAGCCCCACCCCCACCCCTGGATGCCGGCTCGCCCCGACCACTCACGCCGGGGCGGCGTGTCGCGCGCGGCAGTGGAGGAGCACAGGTGGCACAACAGGTGGCCTTCGCCGTGGAGCCGCGTCCCGCCCCGATAGGGGGGAGCCGCCAGCGCACCGCGCGCGCCCGGCTGACGGCCGGAACGATGCAGCCGCCGCTCGTGCCGCTCTCTCCACGCTCCACGCCTCACCCGCAGGCATCCGCACCCGTGCCGCGGGAGCAGAATGCGCCGGCCGTGGAGGCTCGCACGGAGTCGCACCCAGAGGATGCGCCCGCCGATGCACACCCCCGCTACGACTTTGCGACGTTCGTGGTCGGGACGGCGAACCGGCTGGCATACGCGGCGGCACAGCAGGTAGCGGATGCGCCGGGCGCGGACTACAACCCGCTGCTGATCTACGGCGGCGTCGGCCTGGGCAAGACGCATCTGCTGCACGCTATCGGCCACACGGCGGCCCAGCACGGGCTTGCCGTCGCCTACGTGACGGCGGAGCGCTTCACCAACGAGATCATCGAGGCGATCCGCCTGCGCACCACCGAGGCGTTCCGCGCGCGCTACCGCGTGGTGGACGTGCTGCTGGTGGACGACATCCAGTTCATCGCTGGCAAGGAGTCCACCGAAGAGGAGTTCT